>RXJW01000220.1 GCA_003963005.1 Burkholderiales bacterium | reverse complement strand
GGCTCAGGCGCCCAGTGCTCAGTCACGGGCTTCAAACTTCTACCCAGAGGCCGCTCGGGCTACCCGAGCCGGTCCGAGTCTTGAAGATACAAGGCCGTTCCGTAAGCCAGGTGCATTGGAATCTTCTGGGCAAAGCGATTGCCTGCGAAAACCGCCGGTACATCGGCCATCGCCGTCGTCCGCCGATACGCCGCCTCGTCAACGCCCTCGCCGTGCGAGCCGGAACTGCCAGGGCGGCTGCGGCGTTGGCTGTGCCCACAGACCTCGACGGTCACGACGCGCGTGCTGTTCGGCATAGGCATAGGCCTCCCTGTCGCGGGGCTCCTGTTCGCGCGCGAAGGCGAGGTAGTGCCACGCCAGCCCTGCTTCCAGGAGCGCCAAGCTGGAGTCCTTCCCGTCGACCAGGACCTTGCCGACCAGCCGGCCGTATCGGTCGCGCTTGTGGAAGAGGACGACGACCGATTTGTCGAATGTGGCGGCAGCCAGCGCTTGCCGTGCCGCGTGACCGAAGCGCTGGCGCCGCTCCGGGGCATCAATGCCGGCCAAGCGCACCTTGAAGGGATGCCCCGCCGCCAACACGGTCAGAGTGTCCCCGTCGGTGATGCCGACGACCCGGCCTTGCAGCGTGTCGCCCGATGCGGCTGCGTGAATGATTGCCAGCAGGGCGAGTATTGCCAGGCTGCGCACACCAGGTTTCAGTAACAATCTCATTCGGTCGGATCCGCCGGCCCCCGCTTCATCCTCCCTGAGCGGGCATCCGCATCGGATGTTCATCGGCCCGCCTGCGGGCCGCTTTTTTTTGGAAGTCCCAAGCACTAAGTTGGCGAGCCTCTCAAGAGGCATCTCCTGCTCATGCGGCAAGCCGCACGATGGTGGCATCGTGCAGTTGGTTGAGGATCCTTCTGCGTGCCGGCTCCGCAGGAACGCCCGGACCGTGGGGCGGCATGCCGGCCTGGCCGCGGACCACGTCAACGTCGCGTGTTGCGTCCTGGGTGGTCGTCTGCATGTAGACCCTCCTGAGGAGCCGCGTGTTCGACAGGCTGGCGTCGCCCACCTCGCTCTCGTCCCCTGACCGCATCAGTGCCCAAACGGACCAGGGGTGCAGCGCGGCGCCGTCCCTGAGGCTCGCAACCAATGGCGACTTAGGGTTCAGGTCTTGCCCCCGCTCTTCCCGGAAGTCGCGATAGCGGCGCCAGATGCCGCTGAGGGTGGTCGGCAGCATCAGCGGCAATGGTCGCCAACTGCAGTGCAGCTCGCACGACCGACGCTTCGATGGGAGGTGCAGGTTGCCTACCGTGAGCAGGGCAATCTCCCGGGGTACGAGGGCACCCCAGAACCCGAGACCCAGCGCAAGGTTCTGGCGAGCCTCGCGCATGTCCCCTGCCACCAACTCGCCTGTCAGGACGAGGCGCACTCGCTCCGGCAGATCCTCGAGCGTGAATGCCGGCAGCTCAGCAGCGTCAGCGATCTGGCTCACGAGATCATGTTCGGCGGGGTCCCAGTCGATCCAGTGCCGGCGCGCGCAGAACGACAAGAACGATCGCGTGATGCGGGCGGCCTGCAAGGCGCTTCGTGGCTTCAGCGGTTTAGCCTTGGGCTTGAAGAACGTCCGGTCCTCCATCAGGCAGGAAAGGTAGGCGGTCCAGTGGTCGGCTTTCAGCCGGCGGATCGTCGACACGCCTCTGGTTGCACAGAAGGCTGACAGTCGACCGACCTCCCCCTTGTAGGCGGTCCTGGCCGCCTCAGACAAGGTGAGCGTGTCGAGCCACTCAATTTCAGCGTCCGTCAGCGACCGGACTTTTGTGCTGTTTGCCATAACCAAAATTATGTGCATAATTTTGGTTATGCGATACAGGGTTGTGCGATCAAGCAAAGTGCGCCGGGGTCAGGTGCTCACGCCGCCCAATCTGGCCGCGCGGGTGGCGGGCAGCATTCGCCTGAGCGGCGGAGAGTGGTTGGAGCTTGGGGTCGGTTCGGGCCGCCTGCTCGAGGCCAGCCTGGCCGTTGGCGGCCCCGACCACTACGTCGGCGTCGAACTGGACCGCAAGCTTGCATCACAGTGCGTGGCCCGGGCACATCCCGCGGTCGAGCTGCACATGGCCGACGTACTGCAACCCGACGCGCTCAAAGCCGCCCTGGGTGAACGCCGGTTCCGTGTGGCCATGGGCAATCCGCCCTTTGGCATTGGCGAGGTGTCCCAGGCCACGCAGGCGCGGCTGAAGGAGCTCTATCCGCAGGTCGTGCAGATCAAGGACTGGGCGAGACTGGACCTGTACTTCCTTCTCGAGTCGCTGTCACGCCTGGAGCGTCCCGGCGAAATTGCCTTCATCGTCGCGGCCCCCATCGTCCAGGATCCGTCCTTGGCTACGTTTCGCAAGACGCTCATCGAAAGCGCCTCCGAAATCGAATGTCACGAGCTTCCCGTACTCACCTTCGACTACCGCGCCGAAGTGCAGTCCTTCCTGCTGGTGGCCCGGTTCGGCAGGACCCGCGGCGCCCGCGTGACGCTCGGCCGCTTGGAAGGCCCGGAGTTCGCGCTGGCGTGCTCGCGCACCGTGAGCGCAGCTGATGCGGTTCACCGCATGGATCTCGCGCATCACGAGTTCCAGGACTTCTCGCAGGCGCTGGCCCGCCGCCCTGGCTTCACGACGCTCGAGCAGCTCGGCGCGCGCGTGGTGCGGGGGAGCCGCACTCGGAACCAGTTCGAGGCACTGGGCATTCCGCATTTCCATACCAGCGACTTCCCCGCTGCCAACGGCGGCGTCGCCTTCGGTGGGGAGCCGCTGGCGGGTTTCCAGACCGCTGAAGCCGGCAACATCCTGGTTCCCCGCGTGGGCACCAGGTGCATCGACCGGGCCGCTTATGTCGCAAAGGGCAGTCGGCCCATCACGGAGGCGGTCTACCGCGTCGTGGTCCCCTCGCGGGCGCGGGCCAGCGTCTTTGACTGGATGGGGGGCGACGAGGGCAAGGCCTGGCGCCGCAGCGCCGCCCACGGTTCGTGCGCGAAGCATCTGACCGTTGCCGCGCTGATGACGATGCCCGTGCCGGGCTGACGCTGGCCCTACTCCACTTCGAACCAGTGCGTGCGGTGCACGCCCCGAGTCCGTCCCGCCTTGCGTTCCGGATGGTCATAGACCACGCGCATGCGGTCCATCTCCACGCAATAGAGCGCGGCGCCGATGGCTGTCGGCTTGGTACCGAACGGCGCCACCGCGAGCCGATTGCAGGGGCTGCCGTCGAGGCCACGGTCCACCTCCTGCAAGAGCAAGTAGGCACCACGCGGATTGTTCGCACCGCTGAACCGGACGCTGGGGCTGAACTGGTCGATCAAGCGCGTGTTGGCCATCAGTGCATCCATGTCCCAGGTCGCCTGGTACGGCGGCGTCCCGAAGACGACCGTCACGTCGGTGTAGAAGTGACCGTCGTCATCGTTGAGGACGCGCAGCAGCCGGGCTCCTTCGAATCCCAGGAACGCCACGAGGTGCGCCTTGTTGCCGCCGGACAGCAAAGGGGTGAAGGCGGGAATCGCGTTCTTGGCGCGAAAGCCCAGACTGAGATCGAAGGCTGAGCCGGGCGCCGGCGACTCGCCGGCCGGTCGACGAACGTACTCAGCCGGCTCGGTGTAGATGAACACGCAGCGCGCCGGCTGGAACGACAACCTGCGGTAGGCACGCAGGATGAGCGCGATCTCGGGAAACTCCATCGTCGTCGCATCGATGACGATGCTGGTGGCCGGGAAGTGGCGCACTACGTCCTGGAGGTCGTCCCCGCGGAACGAGATGCCATCCACCTTCAGTTCAAAGCGCAGCGGGTCGTACTGCACCAAGGCAGATCGGCGGGCCAGGCTGCGTGACAGTGGTGCGGAAAACTTGCTGCGGTCGTCCAGGTCCTCTCGACCATAGAAGGCAATATCGAATTGCCCCTGGCCTGCCGGCAGGGCCGCCGGGTCGACGACGTCTTGACGGATGAATTTCATCGGCCGGCCCTCAGAAGAGTTGCCCGGTGGTGCCAGGCGACTCCTGTTCCGGCGTGACGATCTCCTTGAGCAGGGATTCGAAGACCAGGGAGGAATGGCACAGGATCGCGTTGACCTGGCTGGCCTTGAGGGTGACCTTGCGTCGCTTGCGGTAGCTGATGCTGAAGTGAGGCGCGAAGATGCGGTTCAGCACCCAGTCCGACTGGGCGATGTCGTGGTCTGACTTGCTCTTGGTGTCCGGCTCTTCGTACAGCACCGACCAGGTCCGGGCTTCCTTCAGGAGCTGGATGGCGGCATCCGACAGGCCGGCCTTGTCCGACTGGTCGATGGAGAAGTGGTTGATCTCCGGCTCGCTCTGGGCGGGGCGGCGGTTGAACGCCTCGAACAGGGCTCCCAGGCGGCGCACCATCTCCCGCAGCTTCTCGCCGTGCAGGCCGAGCTGGGGCACGTCCTCGAACATCGCATCGGAGACCTGGCTCGCCGCAAGCGCCTGGAACTCATGGCTGACGGGCTCGATGTCCTGGCGTTCGGAGCGCTGGAAGGCCAGCAGCAAGGTGACATGGCACAGCTCCTGAAAATAGCGCAGGCTGGGACGGGCCAGTTCGCAGAAGCGGTAGAAGCCGGCGTACAGCAGGTTTGCCCGTTGCGGCAGGCCGGCGTACAGATGGAAGAGGCACCCATAGAGGTTGTTGTCGACCCAGCCCCCCGACTTGTAGAACGGGTCGTCCCCCGCCTTGTCCGCCTTGTCCGACTTGAGGGCCCGAAACGCCTTGATGATGGGCGCCGGATCGCCGGACCGGTTCATTAGCGCGCCCATCACCACGCTGGCGCGCGCCTTGGCCGGATCGACCAGCGAGGCGGCGGTGACCGTCCCGCGCAGACCATGCTTGCCAAGACCCTTGTCGATCATTTCCGTGAGTCGCCGCTTGAGCGGTTCGTCTTCCATGACGTGCTTGGCGATTTCTGTCGACGTGAGGCTGGGCAGCAGCTCACGGACACGACCGACGACGGCGTTGCGGTATCGCTCGGACAGGCGGTAAGTTAGGTGTGACTGGTCGTGCAGTCGCTCGGGGTCGAACTCGCGGCAGTCGAAGTTCACGCCCTGCAGATGCAGGCGCAGCAGGAACAGTTCAGCGGCGAGCAACTGGAACTCGCCCTCTTCGGACAGCTCCTGCTCAAGGTCGATCTTGCGCAGGTCGTGCAGCTCCACGATGCGCTCGTCGCTGCTGGTCTTGAAGTCGGTGACGGCATCGCGTTTGTGCGCGATGTGGACGGCCAGGCGCAAGCTGGGGTGCTTGATGGCATCGCAGACGATCATCCGCTGTTGCTCGCCCAGGTTTTCGAACTCATCGATGAAGGCGCGGAATGACAAGTCCGCCAGCCTCGGCAGTTTCTTGGCCATGTCCTCTGCCAATCGCGGCAGAACGCTCGCGAAGGACAGGAAGATTGGCGCGGTGCAGCGCTTTGGGTTGCGCACCCACAGCTCTAGTTCGGCCAGCTTCTCTTCCACGAAGGCGCCGAGCTGGCCGACTACTGACACTTCCCGGGAGAACTGGAGGGACAGCGCCGGGCTGAGCTTGAGGTCCCGCGCGTCGAGCGGACCGGCCGAGAGGTCTGCCCGCGCGATGTTCTCCACGGCCTGATGCGCCTCTGACAGCAACTGCAACGCCACATAGTGGGAGAAAGCCAGCCGCGCCTCTTCCTCGCCCAGCCAGGCCGGCGTCATCAGCGAGCAGAACCCCGTATCCGGCCGGAGGTACAGGCCGACGCTTTTCAGCACCTCGTCGTCGATGTTGCGCTTGCGTGGGCTGAAGGTCGTGCTATGGCAGAAGTGCCGGATGAACATCGTCTTCCCGCAGCCACGGCCACCGAGGATTCGAACGGATTTGGTGTCGGCGAAGATGCTGATGCGGCCGAAGAATGGCGGGACGATGAACTGGTCGGAGACGTCAGCCGGTAGCTGCTCGGCACGGTTCTTGAGGAAGGCCTCTGCAAGGATGGACACGATGCTCTCCTCAGCGATCGAACAGGGGCTGCCAGCGGGCGGTCTTGATCGACAGCAGCGGCATGGAGTTGTTGGGGACGGCGTGCTCGAAGGCCACGACCAGGTCGAGCGAATGGCGGGTCTTGACCGGAAGGCCGTTGCGCTTGCACAGGTCCGCGACATGCGAGCGGACATCCGCGACGAGGTTGACCGAATCCGCCCCCCAGAGGGTGGCGTCGGCTTCGGCCGGCCTGAAGAACCGGTGCCCGGCGCTCAGCGTTTCGACCGGGTGGATTTCGAGCCAGTCCAGCGCCTTGGCGATCTTCTTCGTGCCCTCGTCGAAGGCCATCAGAGGGCAGTAGATCAGCGCCCGCTTCCCTACGTGGCTGGCCAGCCTGTAGTGCTCGGCGAAGGTCACGAACTGCCGGCCGGTGCCCACCATGTCGTCGACGAAGACCAGCGCCTTGACGGTGTCGGGCAGCTCGTCGATGTTCTCTGGTCGGCAAAGCAGTTTCTTGGACACGCCCAAGTGGCGCCTGAACTGCCGGATGACGACGGCGCCGCTCTTGCCGGGCGTTTCCTCGAAGGTACCGTCTACCGCGACGAAGCGCAGCGGGCAGGACTCGTCGCCTTCCTGAAGCACCCTGTCGAACTCGTTCAGGTCGGGGTAGACCAGCCCGGCAGCCGCTCGAAGCACCCGGGGCAGCTCGCAGTGAACCAGGTGCTGGAAGGAGCTGCGCACCATGGCATCGGACCGGTAGGTTAGGCCCGCAAGGATGTGCGCCGCCAGGTACTTGTCTTCCGGCGACGTGAAGTTCGCCAGCCAGGCGTTCAACCGGATCTGGTCGATGCCCGTGATGATGCCTTTGTGCAGCAGCAGCCGGAATCGGTGGTCGATCTCACCGAAATATCCGTGCCGATCCTCGGGGACGTTGAACGCCACTCTTTGCTCCCTGCTTCGGATGTGCGCGGAGTGTCACACGGCCAGGGGCTACGAGAGCGGCAGTCGCACCCGGGAAAGTTTCCAGGTGGCTGTACCGGACGTAGTCGATGTCGTCGGAAGTGGCCTACGGCATCTCAAGTCAGCGGCCAGCCTTATGAGATGCGACGGGGACCGGCGTCGACCGTCCACCAATGCCGGCCGCCGCAACGCTCCGCTCGGTACCATCAGCGTCATGTCGACGTTGACCAAGATTCCACGCGTCGCTTCGGAAACCCGCTACCGAGGGCCCAAGCCGAGGTATGTCTCTGCCGCCGAGACTCGTCGGTTGTTGGCCCGAGGTTCCGCCAAGCTGGCGGAGCGGCTGCGGGCAGATGACATGGTGACCCCCATGGCCGCCGCTCAAGCAGCCGACGTGACGATGGCGACCGTCAGGACCTGGATCGACGATGGACGCGCCATCGCGGTGTCGGTGTCCCGAAGCACACGCCGCCTGCCTCGGTGGCAATTCGAGCCTGCAATCTGGGAGGCGCTGCCGCAACTCTCGAAGGCGCTGAATTCCCGCGATTCGTGGATGCTGCTGAGCTTCTTGGAGACCCCGCTTGGCGGCCTGGGCGGGCTGACACCCAGGCAGGCCCTTGAGCAGGGCCAGTCTCAGCGGGTGTTGGCGCTCGCGATCGAGGAAGCCTGAAGCTGGCCGGCGCGCATGCGCCGGCCTTCACGAGCTGCGCCAAGGCGCGGCACAGGTTGCCACCACACCGCCGCGCGACATGCTGGCGTCTAGTCGACCTTGTGCAGATGGTCGCGTGCCGGCCGACCGGCGAGCCAAGCGAACAGGCCGGGCGCATCCAGCCGAGCAGCGGCAAGTGCTTCAGCGGCCTGTGCCCTCCAGACAAGATCACCGGGCTCCTGGAAGGTCCGGCGAAGCTCCCGGATCGTCACCAGGGCGTTCTCGGCCCACTCGCGGAAGTCCTGGAGCTCCCAGTAGGCCACCCTGCCGAGGTGCGGCATGGCGCCGTCTTTGGCATGCTTGGCCGGCGTCACGAGGACCGGATGGATCGATGCCCCGACGGCGGACGGGACGTGCTCACGCATCCAGTCGGGGTGAGATGCCGCCTGCCGGGCTTTGGTGGCATCGATGACGGAGGCATCGCCTTTGGCGTTCGCATGATCCTCGAACACCAACGCAAGGTTTCCAACGATCCACCAAGGATCCGGGGAAGCATCGCTCTCGCGCTTTCCGGCTGAGAAACCCAGATGCTCACCGAGCAGCACTTGCGCCTGCTCGAAGCCTTCGCCGGTCTTGAGGCCGTCGCGGATGTCTTTCTCCCGCGCCGTGAAGAGCCTGTTGTGGACCGTGCCCAGCTTGACCAGCTGAGCCTCCAACTGCTCGACCTGCAGCATCAGCGTGGTGTTGGCTTGGTCCGTCGCTGCCGTTGCAGGGGTGTTCGCCCGTGCCAGGTTGATCAGCCACGGAATGCCCATGGCGGCTTCCTTCGCCTTGCGGTACTGGGCGCGAGCGTGCGCTTCGAAGCCCTGTTCGCCGTCGGCTGCCGCCATGTCGGCCGAAGCCCCGGCGAGGTAGTGCCAAAGGGCCCGGTAGCCCCGCAGGCCGCTGTCGGTCAGGGCGCCGAGCACCTCGCGCGCTGCTTCGTAGGCCTTGACGTAGTCCTGGTTCCACACCGCCGTCTGCCAGGCGATCTCATCGCCAACGATGCTCGCCAGCTGGGTCATGGCCGGGAAGGACGCCTGTGTGGCGCCCTCGCGAGCTTCCAGGATGCTCTGGTTGGCATCTTCCCAGACCTCGTCGTGCCGCAGGAAGATGTCGAAGTTGTCGAGGATGTCCTGGGTCTTGACCCCGGTCGACTGGTCGACCCCGAACTCCAGCTCCGCCTGAAGCTCGGGATGGAAGAAGCTGCGGCGCTTCCGATCGGTAAGGTAGGTCGGCAGATCCTCCCCCGTCACGACGACGGCGGAATAGTCGTTGAGTCCGCGTGTGCATCGGCCGATCGCCTGCATGACGCGTGTCTGGACCCGCTCGTTGAACAGCAGGGCCGCCCCCATGCGGTTCATGAGGAACCGCTCTTGCAGGTTCGTGGCTCGCGGCAGACCCTCAACGAAGAGGAGCCGACAGTCATCGTCGGGGAAGTCGATGCCGTCATAGCGGTTCGCGACCACGGCCACCGCTTGCTTGGCCGTGGTGAACGCGGTCTTGCCAGCTTCGAGCTCGGCGGCCGTGATCACCGGAAACTTTAGGCTCTTCGTGACGTCGGCTGCGATTTCATCGGCGTCAACCTGGCTGGGCGTGAGCACCAAGCTGCGCCCGGCCCGGCGCATCATCTCGTGGCGCAGGTTGAGCACCTCGGATTCCTCCAGCGATTTCTCCGGGAAGATGAAGAACCGCCGACCGATGCCTTGACGCTCCCACCCCTCAGGGATTGGAAGCCGTTTGATCTTGGGCCGGCCGGTCAGCCGCTCGAGGTCGCCGCCGGCGCCAAGCGTTGCCGACATGAAGATCCGCTGCTTCGCGTTGGCGAAAGGGGCATGGGACCACGTCGGAGGAATCAACGGCCTGAGCAGGATCTCCGATGAGGAGACGTAGAGCTGGCATGCGTGGATGTGGCTGCCGAGCATCCGCCAGGCGAAGCGCTGGTCAGCTTCGGCGATGTTTTCCGCGATCGCGGTACGCAGCTCGTCGCTGATCTCCAGCAGCTTGTCGGTCGGGATCTTGTCAACCCACGTCGCATCGTCGACGCTTCGCCAAGTCCCCGTCAGGCGCCCATAGTCAGAGGCTGTCAGACAGGTCTTGAGCACGCTGGCCACCGCATTGAACAGCGTCTCATCCTCTTCTTCGAAGCGAGAAATCCGCAGGGTCCATTGACTGGCGATGTAGTTCTCCGCCGCGTGGGCGTCGTCCACGATGATGATGTCAGGATCTTCGAAGAAGGGGTTGACGTTGAACAGGCTGCTGTACGTTGTGATGGCCACTCGCTCGCCGTCCTGGTAGGCCGTCTTCGCCTCAGGCGTGTAGTTCTTGACCTTGCCCGTGAAGGCCTGAACCGTCAGCCCGTACTTCGCGAGGCCTTCCTCCGCCACCTGGTTGACCAACTGCCGCGTGGGGCAGAGGTAGACCACTCGCTCCTGGAACTTGCGCCTGCGCCACTCAGCCAACAGCAACCCGACCAGCGTCTTGCCACTGCCCGTGGGCAGTTGGAGCGCGACATCCGAGGCGTTCAACGCCTGAGCGACGTAGTTGCGCAAGACCTGCCCTTGATGGTCATACAGGCTGGCATGTTTGCGCCGAGGAAGGTCGCGAAAGAGCCGGTCGGGACTCTCCGGTACGGCGGCGTGTGTCGTGGGCTTCTTGAAGGCCATGTTTTCGGATCGGGTTGGCCGGATCTCTGCCGATGCGGCTGTCGGGCTGCCTCCGCGGCGCGGCGGCAGGGAACTTTGCCACGCGCAGAAGACCAAACGACCGCCCGGACGCCTGCTTGGTGAGGTGAGAAATACCGCCGGAGCGGTGGTGAAAGAGATCTCGGCCGAAGCCGCCAGCACCGTTGGCGGCCGGCTCGGTGCCGGGGACGAAGAAGGGTCTTCGAAGAATGAGCAGCACATGGAGCTGCGTTGGTGCCACTACAGTAGACCTGAGGCAAGGTCATCGATCGCCTACTCTCGAATGACGCCCCCTGTCTTCAGTACCGAACCGCCTCGGACCGGCACCGGCATGGCTACCCGGCTGGCGAAGGACTTCGGCTCGTTCGCGGACCTGTCCGCCGTCTACGAAGTCGACAAGGACTACCGCATCGTCCTGGAACACCGGCCCGCAAGCATGACGGCGGTCATCGCACCGCATGGCGGTGGCATCGAGGCGTACACCTCGGACATCGCCCGGCAGATCGCCGGCCAGGACTTCAGCTACTACCTCTTCGAAGGGCTGCTCAAGGCGGGGAACTTCGCGGCGTTGCATCTGTCGAGCCATCGTTTCGACGAGGCGAGCTGCCTCGAGCTCTTGAGCGGCTGCGACCACGTGGTCGCCATCCATGGCTGTGGGCATGAAGGCGAGCGCGTATTGCTAGGAGGCCGGGATGCGGAGCTGCGCCGAGCGATCGGCGACTCGTTGAGGGAAGCCGGCCTAGTCTGCGAGGATGCCCCTGACGGCCTGGACGTGTTGCCGCCGACCGAAAACTGACCAGGCAAACCGTGTAGTGCCGACTGAATATTGACCAGGGTGACAGACCTACTCTGCTGCTTTTTGCGGCAGGGG
>RXJW01000105.1 GCA_003963005.1 Burkholderiales bacterium | reverse complement strand
CCAGCGCGCATGTCGGAGCGCTGCAGCGACTCCTCGAACATTGCGGCAAAGGATTCCATGCCGGAAGCGGCGGTTTGGGTTTGGGACATGTTGAGTTGATCCTGATGCGCCGGATGATTTGGCGCGGCGGTGCAGGCGAACCTGCGGGGTTAGGTTGTTGACATCGCCGGCCACGGCAGATTTGCATCTCCCATGACGACCGAACGGGCGTTCGGCGCTGGCCGGCGGGCCGTGGCTTCTCAGGCCTGGGCTCCTCTGAGTTGCCTCAGAAGGGCCGGCGCTTTTGCCACCAATTCAACACCTGATCCACCGAGGCTTCGATGGAGAGCGCCGAGTTGTCGAGCAGCTGCGCATCCTGCGCGGGGGCCAGGGGCGAGGCCGATCGGTTCTTGTCCCGTTCGTCCCGCGCTTCCAGGTCTTCACGCAAGCTCTCCATATTAGCCGGAATTCCCTTGGAAATCAATTGCTTATAGCGCCGCTCGGCGCGCGTGGCGGCGCTGGCCGTGAGGAAGACCTTGAGCGGCGCGTCCGGGAAGACGGCCGTGCCCATGTCGCGGCCATCGGCCACGAGGCCCGGTAGGCGACGGAAGTCGAGCTGTAGCTGGTGCAGCGCCTGGCGCACCTGGGGATGGACCGCCACCTGGGAGGCGAGCAGGCCGGTCGCCTCGGCGCGCAACCGGGCGCTGACATCCTCGTCGCCCAGGTAGACGTGGCCGTCGGCGAAGCGCAGCCGCAGCGTCGGCACGATGGCCGCGACGGCGGCGCCATCGTCCAGATCCAGGCCGGCGCGGCGGGCGGCCAGGCCGGTCACGCGGTAGAGCGCACCGGAATCGAGCACGCCGAAGCCGAGCTGCTTGGCAGTTTCATCGGCCAGCGTGCCCTTGCCGGACGCGGTGGGGCCGTCGATCGTGATGACGGGGATGTCTTCCGCCCGGGCGGTGACGACGCTGAACAGCGCTTCAAAGTAGTCCGGGAAGGTCTTGGCCGTGCAGTGCGGCTCCAGAATACGCACCGGCTGGGCGGCCTCCGTGACGAGGCCGTTGAATGCCGCCAGCGAGAAGCACATGGCCACCCGGTGGTCGTCGTAGGTGTGGATGGCGGCAGCTTTCCAGTTGCGCAGGGGCTCCACGCGAATCCAGTCCGGTCCTTCGTCCACCGTGGCGCCGAGCTTGCGCAGCTCGGTGGCCATCGCGGCGATGCGGTCGGTTTCCTTGACGCGCCAGCTGGCGATGTTGGTCAGCGTGGTGGGCCCGTCTGCGTAGAGCGCCATGACGGTCAGCGTCATCGCGGCGTCCGGGATGTGGTTGCAGTCGAGCGTGATGCCCTTGAGCGGCCACGCGCCGCGCTTGACCTCCAGCCAGTTCGGTCCGGCCTGCACATGCGCACCCATCGCCGCGGCGGCTTCGATGAAGCGCACATCGCCTTGCAGCGACTCGCTGCCGACGCCCTCGATGCGAATGGGCGCTTCAGCCGCGGCAATGGCCCCCAGGCCGACGAAGTAGCTCGCGGACGACGCATCGCCCTCGACGAACACCTCGCCGGGCGAGCGGTAGCGGCTGCCCGCCGGGATGACGAAGGCGGCCCAACCCTCACGCTTCACATCGATGCCGAATCGCGCGAGGAGGGCGAGCGTGATCTCGATGTAGGGCTTGGAGATCAGCTCGCCGATGACTTCGATGCGGATGTCCTGCGCAGCCACCAGGGGCAGGGCGAGGAGCAGGGCGGTCAGGAACTGGCTGGACACGTCGCCCCGCACACGCACCGGGGTGGCCAGAGCCAGCGGTGACGGGCCGCGCAGGCGGAGCGGCGGGTAGCCAGGGTTGCCCAGGTCGTCGATGGTGCAGCCCAGGCCGCGCAATGCGTCGACCAGATCGCCGATCGGCCGCTCGTGCATGCGCGGCACGCCCGACACCTCGAAGTTGCCGCCTTGCGTAGCGGCGAGCACCGCCAGCGCGGCGGTCAGCGGGCGCATGGCCGTGCCGGCATTGCCCAGGAACAGTTGCGCCTGCTTGGCCAGCAACTGGCCGCCGAGGCCCACGATCGTCACCGTGTCGCCTTCCTGCGCCACACCGCAGCCCAGCGCCCGTAAGGCGTCCAGCATGACCGCCGTGTCGTCCGATGCCAGCAGGTCCCGCACCACCGTGCGACCTTCGCTCAAGGCAGCCAGCAGCAGCACGCGGTTGGAGATGCTCTTGGAGCCGGGCAGGCGCACCGTGCCCGCGGCGCCGCGCAGCGGCGGCAGGTCGAGGAAGGGAATCTTGAACATCACTTAGCCGCAGGGCGGCCGGGAGGGACGGCAGGGGAGGGGAGGTTCCAGGCTTCGCGGCCCTCGGCAATCGGGCGCAAGGCGGCTTCGAGCGCGGCCGCGTCACCGGCTTCGATGAGGGCTTCCAGCTGGTCCAGCGTCGTGCGGAAGCGCTTGGACTGCGCCAGCACCTCGTGCTTGTTGGCCAGCAGGATGTCGCGCCAGACGGCCGGCTCGCTGGCGGCGATACGCGTGAAATCGCGAAAGCCCGGGCCGGCCAAGCTCAGGTAGTCGCGCGCGGCCGGCTGCTCGGCAATCGCCTGGAAGTACGCAAAGGCCAGCAGGTGGGGCAGATGGCTGACGGCGGCGAAGGCGGCATCGTGGTTGTGCGGCCGCATCTTGAGCACCGTAGCGCCGAGCGCCGACCAGACGTCGGTGGCCTTCTGCACCAGTGCGGGGTTCGTGAAGGGCTGAGGCGTCAGGATGACTTGGCGGCCTTCGTACAGCGTGGCTTCGGCATGCTGAACGCCACCGGATTCCTTGCCGGCGATCGGGTGGCAGGGCACAAAGCTGCCCGCGCGCTCGCCCAGGGCGCGGCGGGAAGCCTCGATGACGTCGCACTTGGTGGAGCCCACGTCCATGAACAGCACGCCAGGGTTCACGAGATGCCGGATGGCCTTGAGCGTGCTTTCGGTGGCAGAGACGGGCACGGCGATCAGCACGATGTCGGAGCCGGACACCGCCAGCAGCGCCGACTCGGCAGCGACGTCGATGACACCGAGCTTCTTGGCGGTCTCGGTCGTCGATGGCGACTTGCTGTAGCCGATGACGCGGCGCACCAGGCCGGCCCGTTTCATCGCCAGGGCGAAGCTGCCCCCCATGAGTCCGCATCCGATGACGCCGAGCTGGTTGAACATGGGGGCCTCAGTTCTTGACGGGGTAGGCGCCCAACATCTTGAAGAAGGCGCAGAGCTCGCGCAACTCCGACAGCGCTGCCGCCACATGCGGCTGGCTGGGATGGCCGTCGAGGTCGATGTAGAAGTAGTAGTCCCACTGGCCAGTGCGGGCCGGGCGGGATTCCAGCCGGGTCATGCTGACGCCGTGCGTCTTGAGCGGCACGAGCAGGTCGTGCATGGCGCCCGGGCGGTTGGGCACGGACACGACGAGGCTGGTGCAGTCGCGGCCCGTGGCAGGCGGCGTGGCCATCGTCTGCGGCAGGCAGATGACGGCGAAGCGCGTGCGGTTGTAGGCCTCATCCTGGATGGCGTGCGCCGTGATGTGCAGGCCGAAAAGCGTCGACGCGCGCTCGCTGCCCAGGGCCGCCCAGGCGGGATTCGTCGCGGCCAGCCGGGAGCCTTCGGCGTTGCTCGACACGGCCCGGCGCTCCACGTCGGGCAGGTGCTTGTTGAGCCAGTTCTGGCACTGCGCCAGCGCCTGCGGATGGGCCAGCACCGCCTCGATGCCGTTCATGGACGGCTCCTTGCGCATCAGGTTGTGGCGGATCAGCAGGCTGACCTCGCCG
The DNA here is from genome assembly GCA_003963005.1 of Burkholderiales bacterium. Classification (GTDB taxonomy): domain Bacteria; phylum Pseudomonadota; class Gammaproteobacteria; order Burkholderiales; family Burkholderiaceae_C; genus Pelomonas. The sequence goes on along the minus strand of RXJW01000105.1, from coordinate 7,403 downwards.
ACGACGTGGCAGGGCGTGTGCAGGAACAGGTCCAGCGAGCGGGTGACGACACCTTCGGTCATGTTCTCGACGCCGACGACGCCGAATTGCGCGCTGCCGCTGGCCGTCGCGTGGAACACCTCGTCGAAGTTGGCGCAGTAGATGATGTCCGCAGCGCCGCCGAAGTATTCGATGGCGGCCTGCTCGCAGAAGGTGCCGACGGGACCGAGCACGGCCACGCGCTGCGGCGACTCCAGCGCGAGGCAGGCCGACATGATCTCGCGCCAGATGGCCGACACATGCTCGGCCTTCAGCGGGCCGGGGTTGGCCGCGCGGATCTTGTCGATGACCTGGGCCACGCGGTCCGGCCGGAAGAAGGGCGTGCCTTCGGCGCGCTTGATCTCGCCGACCTGTTCCGCCACGCGAGCGCGCTGGTTCAGCAGGTCGAGCAGCTGGCGGTCGAGGCCGTCGATCTGGTCGCGCAGGGCGAGCAGGGCCTGGGAGGCGACGGGTTCAACCATGGCGAGCCTCGAAATCCTTCAGGAAGGCCACCAGCGCCTGGGCACCCTCCAACGGCATCGCGTTGTAGAGCGAGGCCCGCATGCCGCCTACCGACTTGTGGCCCTTGAGCTGAAGCAGCCCGGCGGCCTTGGCTTCAGCCAGGAAAGGCTCGTTCAGCCGATCGTCCTTCAGGAAGAAGGGCACGTTCATGCGCGAGCGGCAGGGGACGCTGACGCGGTTCTCGTACAGGCTGGAACCGTCCAGTGCCGCGTACAGCAAGGCGGCCTTGTCGATGTTGCGCTGCTCGATGGCGGCCAGGCCTTGCCTGCCGGCATAGCTGAACTGCTTCACCCACTGGAAGACGAGCCCGGCCACGTAGATCGAAAACGTCGGCGGCGTGTTGTACATCGACTGTGCGGCGGCCACGGTCTCGTAGTTGAAGGCCGACGGGCAGATGCTCATGGCCCGGCCAAGCAGGCTCTCCCGCACGAACACGAGCGTGAGGCCCGCAGGACCGATGTTCTTTTGCGCGCCGCCGAAGGCCAGGCCCACGCGGCGCCAGTCGATGGGGCGGGACAGCAGGTGGGACGAGCAGTCGATCACCAGCGGAACGCCGTGATCCAGCTGGGGCAAGTCATGAAACTCGACCCCGTCGATGGTCTCGTTCGTGCAGACGTGCACGTAGGCCGCGTCCGGCCGCAGTTGCCAATCGCGCGGGATGTCACGGCCGTTGCCTTCGGCAGCCACGTGCACGTCGGCATAACGCCGCGCCTCGCTGGCGCTCTTGCGCGACCAGGAGCCGGTCACGACGACGTCGACCTTGCCGCCGCCGCTGAGGTTCATCGGCACGATGGCGTTCTCACCCAGTCCACCGCCCTGCATGAACAGGATGCGGAAGTCGTCGGGCACGGCCAGGAGATCGCGCAGGTCGCGCTCGGCCGCCTCGGCAATGGAGATGAACTCCTTGCCGCGGTGGCTCATCTCCATGACGCTCATGCCGCTGCCGTGCCAGTCCAGCATCTCCGCAGCCACCTGGCGCAGCACCGGTTCGGGCAGGGTGGCGGGGCCGGCGGAAAAGTTGAACGGTCGTGCAGCGGTCATCGAGAACGGGTTACTTCTTGGGCGTGGGTGCTGAAGCCGGCGCCGGAGCGGCCGCCTTCGGCGCCGAGGCCGCGCCCGCTGCCGGCAGGCCGAGGGCCTTGGCCACGTTGGCATTCAGCGTCTTGAAACGGCCATCCAGCGTCGGGCCCGCTTCGGTCATGACCTTCTGGGCCACGGCTTTTTGCAGTTCCACGGTGACGAGGCCGAATTTCTGGCTGACCGGCGATTCTGCCCACGCCAGCACCTGCTTCAGTTCGTCCTCGCTGAAGCGTTCATCCAGCAGCGCCGAAGAGGTGCTCGGCACGGCCTTGGAGATCTTGTCCTTCAGGTAGGGCACGTTCTCTTCGATGAACTTCTTGAGCTCGACATCCATCGCCTTGGCGGTGGCTTCGCGCTTCTCGGTGGGCACTTGCTGGAGCGCGGCGCGGCCGGCTTGCGTCAGCTGTTGAAGCGGGCCCTGGATGATGCTGCCGGCCATGCCTTCGGAGATGCCCTGCTGCTGCAGCGCAATGATGCGGTCGATCAGGGCCTTCTTGGCCGGGGACGGGTCGGCGAGCGCCGTGCCAGTGGCCAGGGCCAATGCGAGGGCCAGGCCCAGCTTGCGAGAGGTCATGTTGTCAGTCCTTGGGGGATTCCGGGGCTTCGGGAGTGTCACCGGCTTCGCCACCTTCGGCGCTGGCATCGGTTTCGTTGGCGTCGTTCTCGACGATGCGTTGCAGGCCCGACAGCTTGGCGCCGTCGTCCAGCGCGATCAGGGTCACGCCTTGCGTGGCGCGGCCCAGTTCGCGGATCTCGCTGACGCGGGTGCGCACGAGCACGCCCTTGTCGGTGATCAGCATGATCTCGTCTTCCGGGCGCACCAGCGTGGCGGCCACGACGCGGCCGTTGCGCTCGCTCTGCTGGATGGCGATCATGCCCTTGGTGCCGCGGCCGTGGCGCGTGTACTCGACGATGCTGGTGCGCTTGCCATAACCGTTTTCGGTGGCGGTAAGCACGCTCTGCGATTCGTCCTCGGCCACGAGCATGGCGATCAGGCGTTGGTCGGGTTCGAGCATCATGCCGCGCACGCCGCGGGCGGTGCGGCCCATCGGGCGGACGTCGTCTTCGTCAAAGCGCACGGCCTTGCCGCCGTCGCTGAACAGCATCACGTCGTGACGGCCGTCGGTCAGGGCGGCGCCGATCAGGTGGTCGCCCTCATCCAGGTCGACGGCGATGATGCCGGCCTTGCGCGGGTTGCTGAAGTCCTTGAGCGAGGTCTTCTTGACCGTGCCCATCGCGGTGGCCATGAAGATGAAGTGATCTTCCGGGAAGCTGCGGAACTCGCCGGTCAGCGGCAGCACGACGGTGATCTTCTCGTCCTGCTGCAGCGGGAACATGTTGACGATCGGCTTGCCGCGCGAATTGCGCGATCCCTGCGGCACTTCCCAGACCTTCAGCCAGTAGACACGGCCGCGGTTGGAAAAGCACAGGATCCAGTCGTGCGTGTTGGCGATGAAGAGCTGGTCGATCCAGTCGTCGTCCTTCGTCGCGGTCGCTTGCTTGCCGCGACCGCCGCGGCGCTGTGAGCGGTATTCGCTGAGCGCCTGGCTCTTGATGTAGCCGGTGTGCGAGAGCGTCACGACCATGTCGGTCGGTGTGATCAGGTCTTCGGTGCCGAGTTCCTGGGCGTTGTGCTCGATGACGCTGCGACGTGCGCCGAGCTTGGTCTGGCCGAACTCGGTCTTCAGTTGCGTGAGCTCGTCGCCAATGATGGTGGTCACGCGCGAGGGCGTGGCGAGGATGTCGAGCAGGTCGGCAATCTCGGCCATCACGTCCTTGTACTCGCCGACGATCTTGTCCTGCTCCAGCCCGGTCAGACGCTGCAGGCGCATCTGCAGGATCTCGCTGGCCTGTGCGTCCGACAGGCGGTACAGGCCATCGGCCTGCATGCCGTACTGCGCCTCCAGCCCTTCGGGCCGGTAGGCCTGGCTGCCGCCTTCGGCACGCGACAACATCTCTCGCACCAGGGACGAATCCCAGCTCTTGGCCATCAGGGCGGCCTTGGCCACCGGCGGCGTGGGCGAGGTCTTGATGGTCTCGATGAACTCGTCGATGTTGGCCAGTGCAACCGCCAGGCCTTCCAGCACGTGGCCGCGCTCGCGGGCCTTGCGCAGTTCGTAGATCGTGCGGCGCGTCACCACCTCCCGGCGGTGCTCCAGGAACACGATGATCATGTCCCGCAGGTTGCACAGCTTGGGCTGGCCGTCCACCAGGGCGACCATGTTCATGCCGAAGCTATCCTGCAGCTGCGTCTGCTTGTAGAGGTTGTTGAGGACGACCTCAGGCACCTCGCCGCGCTTGAGCTCGATGACGACGCGCATGCCCGACTTGTCGGACTCGTCCTGGATGTGACTGATGCCTTCGATCTTCTTCTCGTGCACCAGCTCGGCAATGCGTTCGAGCAGGCTCTTCTTGTTGACCTGGTAGGGGATCTCGTCAACGATGATCGCCTGGCGTGCGCCCTTGTCGATGTCCTCGAAGTGGACCTTGGCGCGCATCACCACCCGGCCGCGGCCGGTCCGGTAGCCATCACGCACGCCGGACAGGCCGTAGATGATGCCGGCCGTGGGGAAATCCGGCGCCGGGATGATCTCCATCAGCTCATCCACGGTGCACTCGGGGTTCTTGAGTGCGAACAAGCAGGCGTCCACGACCTCGTTGAGGTTGTGCGGCGGAATATTGGTGGCCATGCCCACCGCGATACCGGCGGAACCGTTCACCAGCAGATTCGGCAAACGCGTGGGCAAGACCAACGGCTCTTGATGGCTGCCGTCGTAGTTGGGTCCGAAATCGACGGTTTCCTTGTCGATGTCGGCCAGCATTTCGTGGGCGATTTTGTCGAGGCGGATTTCGGTGTAGCGCATCGCCGCAGCGTTATCACCGTCGATGGAACCGAAGTTGCCCTGACCGTCAATCAGCATGTGCCGCAGGCTGAAGGGCTGGGCCATTCGCACGATGGTGTCGTAGATCGCAGAGTCACCGTGCGGGTGGTACTTGCCCATCGTCTCACCCACGGCCTGGGCACTCTTGCGGTACTTGGCGTTGTAGGTGTTGCCCATCTCGTTCATCGCGTACAGCACGCGGCGATGGACGGGCTTCAGGCCGTCGCGGGCATCCGGGAGGGCTCGCCCGACGATCACGCTCATCGCGTAGTCGAGGTAGGAGCGGCGCATCTCCTCCTCAAGGCTGATCGGCAGGGTTTCCTTGGCGAACTGGGTCATGAGGGCTCGATTTCGCGTGCGCTACACGGGCGCGACGTCGTCAGCATGTAGGTGAAAGTCGCAAATTCTAAGGGCCGCCATCCTTGTAGCAGCAGCGCAACATCGTCACCGAGGCCGTGAACGTACGCCGCCACAATGCGATGGTCTCGGTGCCCCCATGGCACAATCGTCGAGTCCCTGGGAAAAACCCTAGCGTTCTTCCTGAGGTTAGAGGTACGAGTACTGACTCTCGCAGGGCAACTGCGGCATTCCTTGAGAGGAGAATCATGAAGAAACTGAATCGTGTGGCGTCGCTGTTTGCGGTGGCCGCTGTTGCTGTTGCTGCTTCGAGCGCATCGGCCCAGGCCATTGACAACTGGCGCGCAACCGACGGTACCGTCTGGAAGAACGGCACCAACGAATACTGCTGGCGCGATAACTTCTGGACGCCGGCCACCGCAGCCAAGGGCTGCGACGGCGAAATCAAGCCGGCTCCGAAGGTCGAGCCGCCCAAGCCGGTTGCTCCTCCGCCGCCTGCCCCTGCTCCCGTCCCGCCCAAGCCCGTGACGCCGCCGCCGGCAGCGCCGGTCAGCGAGAAGGTGACCTTCGCCGCTGACGCGTTCTTCGACTTCGACAAGGCCACCCTGAAGCCCGAAGCGACCGCCAAGCTGGATGATCTGGTCAGCAAGACCAAGGGCATCAACCTGGAAGTGATCATCGCTGTTGGCCACACCGACTCGGTGGGCAGCGATGCCTACAACCAGAAGCTGTCGATCCGCCGCTCGGAAGCCGTCAAGGCCTACTTGGTGAGCAAGGGCATCGAGCCGAACCGCGTCTACACCGAAGGCAAGGGCGAGAAGCAGCCTGTCGCCGACAACAAGACCGCTGAAGGCCGCGCCAAGAACCGCCGCACCGAGATCGAAGTCGTCGGTACGCGCAACAAGTAAGTTCCGGCGCCCCCGGGCGCTTGGTGCAAAGCCCCGCACGGCCCGCCGTCGGGGCTTTTTTCTTTTCCGGATGCTGTCATGACGATCAATGCTGATCCCCAAGAGCTCGCCAAATTCGGTGAGCTTGCTCACCGCTGGTGGGACCCTGAAAGCGACTTCAAGCCTCTGCACCAGATCAACCCGCTGCGCTTGGGCTGGATCCAGCAGCAGTGCGCGTTGGCGGGCAAGCGCGTGGTGGACGTCGGCTGCGGTGGCGGGATCCTGAGTGACTCCATGGCACGTGCAGGCGCCAGCGTGCTCGGCATTGACCTGTCGACGAAGCCTCTGCGCGTGGCCGAACTGCACGCCATGGAGGCGGGAACCGAGGGCGTCGAGTACCGCGAGGTGGCGGTCGAGACGTTGGCAAGCGAAGTGCCAGGCAGCTTCGATGTGGTGACGTGCATGGAGATGCTTGAGCACGTGCCCGATCCTGCGTCTGCCGTGCGTGCCTGTGCTGCACTGGTGAAGCCCGGCGGATGGGTGTTCCTGTCGACGTTGAACCGCAACGCCAAGGCCTTCCTGCTGGCCATTGTGGGGGCGGAATACGTCCTGAGCATGTTGCCCAAGGGGACGCACGAGTACGCACGCTTCCTGAAGCCGTCGGAACTGGCACAGTTCTGCCGAGACGCCGGCCTTGATGTGCACGCCAGCCGCGGCCTGAGCTACAACCCGATCACCCAGCGCTACAGCCTGGGCAGTGATACCGACGTCAACTACTTGATGGCCTGCAGGCGCCCACTCGGATGACGACAAGGCGATCCTGGGGGCATCTGCGGGCAGTTCTCTTCGACCTCGACGGCACCTTGATCGACAGTGCCGGCGACCTTGCACGCGCTGCCAATGAGATGCGCGCTGCGCGTGGACTTGCACCCTTGCCATTGGCGCAGTACCGGCCTCACGGCGGCTCCGGCGCGCGAGGCATGCTGAGCGTGGCGTTCAACGCCGCTCCGGGCCAGGACTGCTACGACGAGCTCAAGCGTGAGTTCCTGGACCTGTACGAGGGGTTGATGTACGACAGCACGTCGCCCTTTGCCGGAGTCTGCGCTCAGTTGGCGAGTCTCGAGGCAGCCGGGTTGAGCTGGGGCATCGTCACCAACAAGGCCGAGCGCTTCGCCTTGCCGCTCGCAGCAGCCTTGCAGCTCCAGGCGCGCGCCATCATCGGCGGCGACACGACACCGCACACCAAGCCTCATCCTGCGCCGCTGCTGGAGGCCGCTCGGCGGCTGGGTGTGGCACCAGCTCAATGCCTCTACGTCGGCGATGACCACCGTGACATCCTGGCTGGCCGAGCAGCCGGCATGGCGACGGCCGTGGCAGCGTGGGGTTACCTCGGCGTTGGAGCTGCGCACGAAACCTGGGGTGCCGATATTTCGCTAGCTGTGCCTGGCGACCTCTTGAAGGCTCTGGGTCTGGCCTAAACTACGGGCCTCTGGGGCCGACCTGGTTTCGACGTGGGTGCGGATCCGGAGTAGGGCATGCCGAGCACCAGTCCGCTCGAAAAACCACTGGAAACAAAGTAACTGCAAACGACTCTACGTTCGCACTCGCCGCTTAATTGCGGTTGAGCTTCTCAACGGCAGGCCGATGGGCCGGGCTG
>RXJW01000183.1 GCA_003963005.1 Burkholderiales bacterium | reverse complement strand
GCTGCAGATCCTGCGCATGGTCCAGGAAGAGGCCATGAAGGACAACACCGCCGCCGTGCACGTGCAGGTGCCGGTGGAGGTCACCTCGTTCCTGCTGAACGAGAAGCGCACCGAGATCACCAAGATCGAACTCAAGCAGCGCGTGACCGTGCTGCTGGTGCCGAACAAGCACCTCGAGACGCCGAACTACAAGCTCGAGCGCCTGCGCCACGACGACCCGCGTCTGGAAAACCTGCAGGCCAGCTACACGATGATCGAGGAGCCGGACGACGAGGTGGGCATCACCCGCCGCGGCGACACCGAGAAGAAGAACAAGCAGGAGCCGGTCATCAAGGGCATCCTGCCCGAGCAACCGGCCCCGATGCCCGCCCCGGCGCCCGCGCCGGTGGTCGCGCCCGTGCCCGCCCCCGCGCCGGTCGTCGCACCGCCGCCCGCGCCGGAAGCCAAGGGCTTCTTCAGTCGCCTGTTCAGCTTCTTCGGTGGCGGCAGCACCCCCGCGCCCGCACCCGTACCAGCGGTTGAAGCGCCCGCGCCGGCTGCACCGGCCACGCCGGACAAGCCCAAGCGCGAAGGCGGTCGTGACGGCCGCCGCGACGGTGGCCGCCGTGGTGAACGCGGCGAGCGTGGTGAGCGCGGCCAAGGTGGCCGCCGCGACGGCAAGCCGACGGAAGGCCGTGGTGACCGTGCCGAGCGCGGTGAGCGTGGCGATCGGAACAAGCAGCGCACCGAAGGCGGCGACAAGCCCGACCAGCAGCAGCGCCCGGAGCGCGCGGAGCGTGGCGGTGACCGCCCCGAACGCGGCGAACGTGCGGAGCGTGGTGAGCGCGGTGAACGTGGTGAGCGCCGCCCGCGTGGCGAGCGCCAGGAACGCCCGCCGGTCGAGGCCGCTGCCGCACTGCCGACAGCTGCCCCGCTGAACGAGGACCTGGCCGCCGTCCATGACGCGCCGCCGGCCTTCGTCGACAGCCAGGCCGAAGGCGCCCTGCCCCCGACCGGTGACGTGCCGGCCGGCGAAGAGCGCCAGGGCCGCGGCCGCCGCCGCCGCCGTGGTGGCCGTGATCGCGACGACCAGGCCGCCACGACCGACGTGCCGGTCGACGCCAGCGCCGAGGCGCCGGCCGCTGCGGCCGATGCCGACGCCGCACCGGCCGTTGAAGGCGACGACGCCGCCGAAGGCCCGGCCCGCGAAGGCCGCCGCCGCGGTGGCCGGGGCCGCAACCGCAACCGCCGCGAGGAAGGTGCCGTCGAGGGCGTGGCCCCCGAAGGCGCCGAAGCCGTCGCCGAGGCTGCGCCCGCCGCCGCTCCGGTGCAGGGTTCGCTGATCGAGGAGGCCATGGCCACCGCCGCGCCGGCACCCGCGCCGGTCGCCGCGCCCGTGGCAGCTGCACCGGCCCCGGCACCCGCCCCGGTCGTCGAAGCTTTCGTGCTGCCGGTCGCCGACCTGCAGGCCGTGGCCGAAGGCGCCGGCCTGCAGTGGGTCAACTCCGACGCCGACAAGATCGCCGCCGCCCAGGCCGCCATCGCGGCCGAACCCGCGCCCGCGCCGCTGGGCCGCGAGCCGGCGCCGGTCGTGGTGGTCGACGAAGGCCCGCTGGTGCTGGTCGAGACCCGCAAGGACCTGAGCCAGGTGAAGCTGCCTTTCGAGGCCTGACGCCACCCGACTGACACCCGCGCCCTGAACGCCGCCGGCCACAAGCCGCGCGGCGTTTTCCATTCCCGCCCTCACCGAGGCAAACGACATGAGCACGACGACCGCGCCCACCCACGCGCCCGCCGCGGCGGCCAAGATGCCGCCGCAGATTCCCTACATCATCGGCAACGAAGGCTGCGAGCGCTTCAGCTTCTACGGCATGCGCAACATCCTGACGGTGTTCCTCATGACGAGCCTGCTGATGGCCGTGCCCGAGGACCTGCGCAAGGGTGAAGCCAAGGAGGTGTTCCACACCTTCGTCATCGGCGTGTACTTCTTCCCGCTGCTGGGCGGCTGGCTGTCGGACCGCTTCTTCGGCAAGTACAACACCATCTTCTGGCTGAGCCTGCTGTACTGCTGCGGCCACGCCTGCCTGGCCCTCTTCGAGAACAACATCCGGGGCTTCTACTTCGGCCTGTTCCTGATCTCGCTCGGCTCGGGCGGCATCAAGCCGCTCGTGACGAGCTTCGTCGGCGACCAGTTCGACAAGACCAACCGGTCGCTGGCGCAGAAGGTGTACGACGCCTTCTACTGGATCATCAACTTCGGCAGCTTCTTTGCATCGCTGCTGATGCCGATCGTGCTGAAGCAGTTCGGCGCGAGCGTGGCCTTCGGCCTGCCGGGCGTGCTGATGGCGCTGGCGACGCTGATCTTCTGGAGCGGCCGCAAGCAGTACGTCCACATGCCGGCGCGGGGCGCCAACCCGCACAGCTTCCTGAAGGTAGTGTGGACGGCGCTCCAGGGTGGCGGCCTGGGCCTGGGTGTGGCGGCGTTGGGTGCGCTCGGCGCGGCCTACAGCCTCAGCCAGATCGGCAGCCTCGGCTTCGTCGCCGCAGTGTGTCTGGCGATGGTGCTGGTGATGGGCTTTGGTGGCGTGGGCGCGGCGTTGCAGCTGGACCGGGCCCGCGGCCTCCACCCCGATGAAGCGGTGGACGGTGTGCGCGCCGTGTTGCGCGTGCTGGTGCTGTTCGCGCTCGTCACGCCGTTCTGGTCGCTGTTCGACCAGAAGGCCTCGACCTGGGTGCTGCAGGCCGACCAGATGGCCAAGCCGGCCTGGTTCCAGTCGTCCATGATGCAGGCGCTGAACCCGGCGCTGGTGATGATCCTCATCCCGTTCAACAACCTGGTGCTCTACCCGATGCTGGAGCGTGCGGGCGTGAAGGTGACGGCGCTGCGGCGCATGGGTGCGGGCATCGCGCTGGCGGGTGCGGCCTGGATCGTGGCCGGCGTGCTGCAGCTGTGGCTCGACGCGGGCGACACCGTCAGCATCGTCTGGCAGATGCTGCCCTACGCGCTGCTCACGCTGGGTGAGGTGCTGGTGTCGGCCACGGGGCTGGAGTTCGCCTACAGCCAGGCGCCGCTGTCCATGAAGGGCACCATCATGAGCTTCTGGAACCTGTCGGTCACGGTGGGCAATCTCTGGGTGCTGCTGTCCAACGTCAGCATCAAGAGCCCGGCCGCCCTGTCGGCGATCAAGTCCACGGGTTACAGCGAAACGGCCTGCCTGATGTTCTTCTTCGCCGGCTTCGCGCTGGTGGCCGCCCTGCTGTTCGCGCTGGCGGCCCGCCGCTATCCGCTGCAGGACCATTACCGCGGCTGATTTCACGCCGCGGCACGGCGGTGGGTCAAATTCCCGCCACCGGCCGTCGCACAGCGTCACGCCAGCGCTCTACCATGCCGCCGGCTGCCCGACCGGCGGCATTTTTTCGACCTTGCCCTGATGAATCAGCGCCCCTACATCGACCCGACCTCCGCGGCGGCCGAATCCCTCAATGCGCCGCGCGAACCGGAGCCGCCTGCAGCCTGGGAGCAGGCGTCGCACCGCCCGCGGCCGCAGCCGGTGAAGGCGCGCCGGCCGGTGCGGGTGTCACAGACGGGCTACTTCAAGGCGCACTGGCTCGGCGAACACAGCCTGGTGCGCAGCTACTGGTTGAACAACTTCCTCGTCGCCACGCCGCTGGCGACGGGCCTGACCGGCCTGATGAGCTGGATCAGCGTCAAGGGCGATTCGCTGCAGGTCAGCGCGATCGTCGTGCTCATCGGCTTCCCGCTGCTGATCGCCTTGAACGTCTGGTGCCTGGTGGGCGCCTGGCGGTCGGCGCGCAACTACCTGCACGATCACGGTTCGGCGCTGTGGGGCTGGCTGGCGCGGATCAGCCTGGTCATCGGCACGCTGCAGCTGGCCGCCTCGGTGCTGTTCGGCTTCGTGCCGAGCCTGGGCGAGTACTGGCAGATGGCGCGCGGCATCGATCCCATCGGGCAGGCGAAGTTCACCTTGTCGCCCGACGGACGCACGCTGCGGCTCGAAGGCGTCATCGGCATGGGCGACGGCGAGCGTCTGCGGGCCTTGATGGCCAGCGAGCCGGCCCAGGGCCTCAAGCGGGTCGAACTGGTGTCGCCCGGCGGCCGCGTGCGCGAGGCCGAACGCATGGCTGACGCGATGAAGGCGCGCCACCAGGAGGCCCGTGCGGTGGGCACCTGCGCGAGCGCCTGCACGCTCGTCTTCCTGGCGGGCGAGCCGCGCCATCTGGCCCCCGAAGGGCAGCTGGGCTTCCACCGGGCCTCCACGGGCACGTACAACCCGGTCTTCGAGGAGCTGGCCAACCAGGAACTCGCCAAGACCTACCGCCGCCTGGGCCTGCCCCAGACGATGATCGACAAGACCCTCGCCACGCCGTCCCGCAGCATGTGGTTCGTGCCGCGCGAGGAGCTGCAGGCCTATGCGCTGATCGCGCCATCGCCGCGCACGATGGCCGTTGCCTTGCCGGCCGCCGGAGCGTCGCTCGTCGACTTCGACGACGCCCTGCGCATCCATCCGGTGTGGATGGCGCTGGAGCGCCGCAACGCCGGCACGATCGAGGCCGTGGCCAAGCGCATGCATGCCGCCCGCGCCACCGGCGCCAGCGACGAGGACGTGCAGTCTGCTGCCCTTGCACCGCTGGCCGCGCAGATGCCCGCCCTCGTGCAGGGCACCGACGGGCAACTTCGCAGGCGCTACGTGCAGCTGGTGTCGGACCAGCTGAAGGCCTTGCGGACCCCCGCCCAGCCGGGCACGAGGCCAGGCTGCCGCGATCTGCTGGACGGCCGACTCGCGGCACGGGACAAGCTGCCTGTCGAACTGCAGGCGCGTGAAGCCGCCTGGCTGCTGGACGCGGCCACCGGTACGCCGCCGCGCTGGCAGCCCAAGCCGCCCTCACCGATCGAGATCGAGGTGCTGGACCGCTCCGTCGGCTCGGCGGCAATGGGCATGCTGTCGCGCCTGTGGGTGGATGCGCCGGCCGCGCCGCCGACGGCGGTGGGGGCCTCCTGCGATCCGGTCATCGCGATGCTCGACCGGCTGCCATCACAGTCGCCGGCACGGCGCGAACTTGCGGAGCGGCTCCTCTTCCACAGCCGCTGATCCCCGGCAGCCGCGGGACAAAAAGGGCAGATTACCCAGCAGGTGTCGTGCAGCCGCCCCGCACGCGCGCCTAGGATGACGTTCTCCGCCACCTTGGCGACCTGACCTGGAGTTGCTCCCGTGATCCTCACTTCCCTGATCCGTCCGACCGTGATCGGCGCCTGCCTTGGCCTGCACCTGGCCGCCCACGCTGCGCCGGCGGCCCCTGCCGAAGTTCGCTTCGACACCACCCCGAGGGCTGGCCAGCAGCAGCGGCAGTTCGTCGACATGCAAGCCACGATGACGATGCGCGTCGAGGCTGGCCCCGAGGCCACCGACGAGCAGCGCGCCAAGGTGGCCCAGATGGCCGAACGCATGGCCGCGCAGGGCGGGCCGATCAAGATGTCCATGGGCATGAGCCAGACCACCCGCGTCGGGCAACCTGATGCGGACGGTTGGCTTCCCCTCAGCCTCACCAGCAGCGATCGCAAGACCACGGTCGAGGTCGGCAGCAAGGCGGTGCCCATGCCCAAGGAAGCCCAGGGCGACATGATCATCAACGCACGCTTCAACCCGCGGGACTTCGCCTTCGAGGTGAAGGACGTGGCCGGCAGCGCGCCGGGCATGGAAGCCCTGATGACCACCCAGGGCCAGGCCATGCTGGCCGACGCCTTCAAGCTGCACAAGGCGCTGGCGCAGCGGTCGCTGAAAGTCGGCGAGAGCGTGGACGTGCCCATGAGCCTGTCCCTGCCCGTGCCGCTGCCGGGCGGCGCCGGTGCGATGCAGGGCCAGATCCACTACACGCTGGTGCGCGTGGAGCGCGGCGTGGCCTACTTCGATCTGTCGATGACGCTCAATGCCAATCTGGAGACGCCCTTGCCGCCCGCACCGGCGGCATCAGGCGCTTCGGCACCGGAGAGCGCGACCGCGCCGCGCACGCTGCGCGTGGTCATGAACGGCCAGGCCACCGGCACCAGTGCACTGCGCCTGACGGACCGACTGCCCCTGACGTCGCGCATGGCCATGACCATGAAGGCCAGCTTCGATGGCCCCGACAACACCCGCATGCTGATGGACATGGACATGACCATGCAATCCAAGGGCGAGTCGCTGGGCCTGCGTACCGCACCGGCCAAGAAGAAGTCCTGAAGCTCAGCGGGCCTCTTGCATGACGACGAAGCTGACGGCGTAGTCGCTCTCGTCGCTCATCGTCACCTGCCCGGTCAACCCGCGCTCGCCACACCAGGTGGCGAGGTCGCCGGACAGCCGCAGCACCGGCCGGCCACTGGCTTCGTTCAGGATTTGGCAATCGGGCAGGCGCATCGGCAAGCGCAGGCCCAGACCGATGGCCTTGCTGAAGGCTTCCTTGGCCGAGAAGCGCGTGGCCAGGTAGCGCACACCGCGCGCTTCGGAGCGGGCGCGGCGGGCGTGAAACACGCGCAATTCGTCCGGCCCGAGCACCTTTTCGGCGAAACGATCGCCACGCCGCGCGAGGGTCGCCTCGATGCGGCGGATGTCGCAGATGTCGGTGCCGATGCCGTGAATCATCAGGCGTAGGCGGTGGCGATGGCGCGCAGATAGCTGCGCACCGTCTCGGTGTAGCCGAGTTCCAGCGCGTCGGCGATCAGCGCATGGCCGATGGAGACCTCCACCACGCCCGGCACGTGGCGCAGGAAGACGCTCAGGTTGTCGCGGTTCAGGTCGTGGCCGGCATTGATGTCGAGCCCCGCCTTCAGCGCGGCCTCGGCCGTGGCCGTGAAGCCGGCGAGCACGGTGCCCTGCGTGGGCGTGCCGAAGGCGCTGGCGAAGGTCTCGGTGTAGAGCTCGATGCGGTCCGCGCCGAGTTCGGCCACGAGCGGCATGGCGGCCGGGTTCGGGTCCATGAAGAGGCTGACGCGCACGCCCAGGTCTTGCGCTTCTCGGATCAGCGGCTTCAGGCGCTCGGCGTCCTGCGGCAGCGTCCAGCCGTGGTCCGAGGTGAACTGGTCTTCAGAGTCCGGCACGAAGGTGACCTGGTGCGGCCTGTGGCGGCGCACGAAGTCCATCAGGTTCTGCGTCGGGTTGCCTTCGATGTTGAACTCGGCCTGGGGCCAGTCCTTCAGGAAGGCGGCGAGGTCATCCACGTCGCCGCTGCGGATGTGCCGTGCATCGGGCCGCGGATGCACCGTGATGCCCTGTGCCCCGGCCAAAAGGCACTGCTCGGCCGCGCGCAGCACGCTGGGAATGCCCAGATGCCGCGTGTTGCGCAGCAGCGCGACCTTGTTGACGTTGACCGACAGGGCGCAGCGGGCGCCGGCGGCGTGGGCGAGAGGATTCATGCGAGGTCAGGTCTCGAGCAGGTGTTGCACATCGACCATCAGCGCGCGCGTGCGCAACGGCTGGTGGCCCAGATGGTAGTGGAGCAGCCCGCGCAGCGTGGCCTTCAGCACCTGGGGTGCCGCGGCGCAGGCCTGGCGCAGCGCGGCCGGGCTGCCGTGCAGCAGCGCGGCCTGCAGTTGGATCAGCAGCGAGCCGGCGAGGCTCGCGTCGCCGCTGGCCGGGATGACGCCGGACTCGGGCGAGAGCTGATACCGCCGGGTCGGGTCGATGGCAGTTTGCGTGGGCGTGACGATGCTGAGGTCAGGCAGCAGTCCGAGTTCAGCCAGCAGCTTCAGCTCGAAGGCGCGCAAGGTCGCGTCGCCATCGGTCAGGTGAACCAGCGCGTCAGCATAGGCGTCGAACAGGGCCGGATGCGGGTCGTGACGGGCGAGCAGCTTGAGCAGCAGCTCGTTCAGGTAGTAGCCGCTGAAGAGCGCGGCGCCGCTGGGCAGCGTGGCACCGCCGCCCCACTCCGCGCTGCGCAGGGTCTGCACCTCACCGCCGTCCGCCTTGGCGGGCTTGCTCAGCGCCACGGTGATGCGCTGCAGCGGCAGCAGCACCGCGCGCAGTTGCGAGTAGGGTCGCTTGGCACCCTTGGCGGCGACCGCCACGCGGCCGGATTCGCGGGTGAACAGGTCGAGGATCAGGCTCGACTCGCTCCAGTCGTGCTGGTGCAGCACGTAAGCGGGCTGGCTGGTCGGAAGACGCGGCTTCATCGGCCAGGCCCAGGAACACAGCCAGACAGGCACAGAGGCACAAAGAAGGTCAAAGGGCGCTCCCTCTGTGTCTTTGTGCCTCTGTGCCTCTGTGGCTGTGTGGCGTTGAAGCGGGGATCACTCGTAGCCGTAGCTGCGCAGGTGTTCCTCGCTGTCGGCCCAGCCGGAACGCACCTTCACCCACAGCTCCAGAAAGACGCGGCCGTCCATCAGGTGCTCCAGCTCCTGGCGAGATTCCGAGCCGATGCGCTTCAGGCGCTCGCCGCCCTGGCCGATGATCATGCCCTTGTGGGCGTCGCGCTCGACGACGATGCTCGCGCTGATGCGGCGCAGTTCGCCCTCGTCTTCCCATTTGTCGATGACGACCGTGGAGGTGTAGGGCAGTTCGTCGCCCGTCAGGCGGAACAGCTTCTCGCGGATGATCTCGCTGGCCAGGAACTTCTCGCTGCGGTCGGTCAGCGCGTCTTCGTCGTAGAACCAGCCCTGCTCCGGCAGATAGGGCTTGAGGATCTTGAAGAGGCGCGTGACGTCGGCCTCCTTCTTGGCCGACAGCGGCACGAACTCCGCGAAGTTGCGGCGCTCCTGCATGCCCTTGAGCCAGGGGGCGAGTTCGGCACGGCGGTGCACGGCGTCGAGCTTGTTGGCGATCAGCACGACCGGCTTGTCTTCGGGCAGCAGGGCCAGCACCTTGGCGTCGTCCAGGCCGAAGCGGCCGGCTTCCACGACGAACAGCACCAGGTCCACATCCGCCAGCACACCGTGCACGGTGCGGTTGAGCGTGCGGTTCAGCGCGGCGTTGTGCTTGGTCTGGAAGCCGGGCGTGTCGACGAACACGAACTGAGCCTCGTCGACCGTGCGCACCCCGGTGATGCGGTGGCGGGTCGTCTGGGCCTTGTCAGACGTGATGCTGACCTTCTGGCCGACCAGGGCGTTGAGCAGCGTGCTCTTGCCGACGTTGGGGCGGCCGACGATGGCGATGAGACCACAGCGCTGCGGTGCTTCGGATGCGGGCTTGGGCTCGTTCATGGTTGGCCTCGTTGGGCGGTCAGTCTATCCAGCAAGCGGCGCGCAGCGGCCTGCTCGGCATTTCGGCGGGAGCGGCCCGTCCCCAATTCGGCGATGTCGAGGGCGGGCACGGCGCATTCGACCTCGAAGGTCTGGGCATGAGCCTGGCCGTGGGTGGCGACGATGCGGTAGCTGGGCACGGCGATCCGGCGGGCCTGCAACCACTCCTGCAACGCAGTCTTGGCGTCCTTCGCGAAGTCGCCGGCGCTGTTGGAGGTGGCGATGGTTTCACCCAACAGGCGCCGGACGATGGACAAGGCCACGTCGTAGCCGCCGTCCATGTAGGCGGCGCCCAGCAGCGCCTCGACGGCATCGGCCAGGATGGACGGCCGCTGGGCACCGCCGCCGCGGGCCTCGCCGTCGGACATCTTGAGCACGGCAGGCAACCCCAGGCCGAGCGCGAGCTTGTGCAGGCTGTCCTCGCGCACCAGGTGCGCGCGCACGCGGGTCAGGTCGCCTTCGTCGGAGCCGGCGTAGCGTTCGTACAGCAGGCTGGAGACCGCGAGGCTGAGCACGGCATCGCCCAGGAACTCCAGGCGCTCGTTGTGGTCGGCACCGTAGCTGCGGTGCGTGAGTGCGCGGCTGAGCAACTCCGGCCGCTGGAAGCGGTGGCCGAGGCGTCGTTGGAGATCGTCCAGGGCGGCGTTCATCGACGCGGGGCAGGCGTCAACGCGACTTGCCCTTGTACTTGATCAGCAGGTAGACCGGCCCGAAGAGGTCGATTTCCTTGTCCCAGGCGAACTCGATGACGACCTTGTCATTGCCGTCCTTGGTGACGATGAGGTCGCCGCTGGTGATGCTCTGGATCGAATACTCGACCTGCCGGGCCTTGTCGAAGTCCGCGCGCACGGCGGGCACGGTCGGCGGATTGCTGGCCGCGATGCGGTCGACCACCCGCTGCACGGTGTAGTACTCCAGCACGGTCGGGAAGACCTTCATCGCCACCACGGCGGCGACAGCGATCATGCCGCCCCAGAACAGCAGCCCGATCAGGGTCAGGCCACGCTGGCGGTGAGGAAGTGACGGTGAACGGCGGCTGTGGCTCATCTGGGCGTCAATCGAAGAAGGTACCGATGCGCTTGAGGTTACCGAAATTCATCCAGACCAAGAAGGCCTTGCCCACGATGTTCTCGTCAGGCACGAACCCCCAGAAGCGCGAATCACGGGAATTGTCCCGGTTGTCGCCCATCATGAAGTAGTTGCCCGCGGGCACCTTGCAGGTCACGGCCTCCACGGTGTAGCGGCAGTTCTCCTGGTACGGGAACGGGCCGTCAGCACGGTCCGGCCGGAAGAACGGACGCGCATCGGGCTGGACGAGGATCTGGTGCTCCTTGTCGCCCAGCTTCTCCGTGAAACGGGGCCGGTAGACGCGCGGGGAGCCGCTGTCGTCGTAGAAGTTGTCCACGGGCTGCGTCGGGGCGAGCACGCCGTTCACGTAGAGCTTCTGGTTGACGTAGCTGATTTCGTCACCCGGGATGCCCACCACGCGCTTGATGAAGTCGGTGCTCGGATCCTCGGGGTAGCGGAACACCATGACGTCACCGCGCTTCACGTCGTGGTTGGCGATGATCTTCTTGTTGATCACCGGCAGCCGCACGCCGTAGTGGAACTTGTTGACCAGGATGAGGTCGCCCACCAGCAGCGTCGGCACCATGGAGCCCGACGGGATCTTGAACGGTTCAAAGAGGAAGCTGCGCAACAGGAACACGACCAGGATCACCGGGAACAGCCCGGCCGTCCAGTCGAGCCACCAGGGCTGCTGCAGGATCTGCTGGCGGGCCGGTTCGATGTCGCCGTCCACGCGGGAGATCCCCTGCGCAGCCAGCTGCTCGCGCCGCTTGGCGTCGTTGGCCGCGAGCGCATCCGCCGCCGCACGACGGGCCGGCGCAAAGTGGAAGCGCTCGGCAAGCCAGTACAGCATCGTCACGACAGTCAGGATGAACAGCAGCAACGCGAAGTTGCCGCTCCACCGACCGACGTACCAGCCACCCAGGTAGGCCACCAGGGCCGCGTACAAAACACCGGTCAGTGCACTCATCAAGGAGGTATTCAAGGCAGAGAGGAGTAGGTCAGTCGTCGACTTGCAGGATGGCGAGGAAGGCTTCTTGCGGCACCTCGACCGAGCCGATCTGCTTCATGCGCTTCTTGCCGGCCTTTTGCTTTTCCAGCAGCTTGCGCTT
>RXJW01000225.1 GCA_003963005.1 Burkholderiales bacterium | reverse complement strand
GTCGCTTGTCATGCGTCCACCTACGTTACGTGGACAGCATCCTTGTCGCAGGCGACTGCCGGTTCAAGATGACTTTGCCGGACGGATACGGTGCGGTGATGAACTGGCTGCAGATCGGCGAGGAGCTGTCCACTGCGGTCGTGGCGCTGGGAATCGGCTGCATCGCCGGAGGCGCGGCCATGCTGATGCTGCCAGTTGGGAGAAGGCCCGAGCCCCTATCGGCGGCAGTTCTGGCCCTGGTTGCCGCGGACGGTTCAGGCCCACATCACGGTCCTACGGCGCACCGGAACGTCACGCGGCGGCCTGGCTGAGCGCGACGTCGACTTCGCCTGCATCCCACCGGCCTCGGGTCTGATTGCTACTTCTGCCCCAGCGCCTTCATCGCAAGGGACAGACTCGCGCCAGTCTCCGCCCGGTACAGCCTCACCGCATCAACCCTCTTGCCGGCGTCCAGGAGGGCCTTGCACCTTGCCAACAGGTCCGCTTCCCTCTTTTCGCGCTGCTGTTCCTTGAACGGGTTCATGCCAAGACTAGTTCTGCCACTGAGAGATCTGGTGCTCAGCAGCTTGTCGCCCGGACCACTGATCCCCGAATTTCTCGTTCAGCTTGTTGGCCCAGAAAACGGAGTTGCGCGGACTCAGGCCTCCTCGGCGCCAGAGTGTGTAAGCGCACTCGAACAACCAGGCCGCCTTCTGCTTGTCGTCGCCGCCGCGCCGGTAGAGCCACTGGATGACGATGCCGGCGGCGATCGTCAGCGCACAGCTCGCCAGCAACGACCAGCCTGTGATCCATGCCAAGACGGCACCCAGCAGCAGCTCGGCAGCCATCAGGATCCACTCAACGACTGACACTCGCATTAGTTCCCCTCTCTGGGCTCAGTTCTCTTGGGCCGACGTGCTGCATGGAAACCGCTGCTCCGCCGCGACCTGCAGCGCGGCAACGTCGCCGCCGGCCGCGAATACGCAACCCGCCAGTTCCTTCGCTTGGTAGCGCGGGCTCGATCCTTCACCCAGATCCACAACGACCGCCCTCGGATCGCCGTCAGGGTCGATCCAATCCAGCGCGAGCAGCACGTCGCCGGGCCGCACGGCATCGTTCTTCGTCCACCGCGCTGGGGTCGGTCTCATTTGGCGCCCATCCTCTTCAGTCGCATGCTATGTCCGCCACTGCACGGACCGTCCAGTGGTTCTTCGTCACACGAAGACTCCTCGACCAGTGGTGCGTGGAGCCGTGAGCATCGGCAACCTTGACGGTCCGGTTGTCCATCGTGCGGTAGGCCCTGGCGCGTGTCAGCGCCGCAGCAAGATGCGGAACGCTCACCTCGCTACGAATTCCTTGGTTGTCCCACACGATCACCTGGTGCATGCGGCTTTCCGATCAAGCGAGCAACCGCGCGGCGGCCATGTAGCGCTTGCGCTGCTGAATCAGCGAGCGCGCCCAGCCCCGCTTGCCGCAGCTGCGGTAGGCAACAGCCTGCTGGTTGAGGTTGCGCGCACGGCGGACGCATTCCGCTTTGGTCAAGGTGGTTGGCTTCATGACGTGGTGGCCCTTGGTGTGTCTGAAACAGACTACGGGACTTCGCCGCAAGGACAAGCCCTGTCGCGCCGCTACTCGTGCGCCTGCAGGTCCGCGAGCGAGGCCTCGAGCACGTCAGCAGCGTCGGCGTGTAACTCCGCGGTCTTCTCGTCGACCGCGACGCCCGAGGGCATCTTGCGGGACTCGGAGATGTCCCTCATGGCATTGATGGCCAGGCGCAACGCGTCGGCGGTGGTCAAGTCAGGCATGAGACGTGTTCCTATCGGCCGGTGGACCGGCATGCCAGGGCCTACTGCGCCGCTGCGGACCAAGCGGCCGAGGCCGCCGCAGGATGGACAACGGTACGGGACTCGATGCCCAGGAAGCCGGGCTGGGCCTGGATCGTGCACCCGGGTTCCTTCATGCAGCGCTCCGCGGCTTCCAGGCCCTGCTGATTTCCCATGCCGAAGCATAGCCAGGCACTCAGACCCCAGGCTCCGAGCACTGAGAAGGTGCCCAGGCCGCTCAGGCCGTCCCCAAGAGGAGTCGTCGTCAAACATCGGTGATGCAGGCGATTGATCGCGGAGCTGTAGAGCAGCCACTTTGGCAGAGACTGCTACCCGCCGCCGAGAGCCGCACCATCAGGCGGCTGCAAGGATGTCGTCGGCCGTCAGGCCATGCTCCGCCATGAGCGCTCTCGCCTGGGCAATGGCGCTGTCCTTCCCCTCTCGGGCCTGCAGCTCAGCGCGGGCCAGCGGCAGCGTGCGGGCTGTCAGTACTGCGAAGTCGCCAGCGCTGACGGCGCGCGTACCGCCCATGAAGGCGACACCCCACTTCGGCGTCCCGTGATTGATGAACGAGAGCGCCTGCAGCCTCTCCCTGACTGCGACCGGCGCCGGCAGCATCGACACCTGGTCCAGGTGCATGACGACGACGGCCGTCCCGTCCGGGTCGAGCGGGTAGTTGCGCGCGATCTCCGGCGTCCAGGGTCCGAGAGATGCAACGCGGGCGGTGGCCACCACGGTGCTGCCGCCCTGCCCGGCCAGGTAGACCGCGATCCGGTCGCCCGCCCGGATGGCGCTGCGATTGCGAGTGCCCTGCCACAACGGCCACAGCCGCGCCGAGAGCAGCCGCGTGGCGGACTCCAGCGGTGAGAGGCGCTCCCCACGAGGGGTGTATCCCTCGCGCTTGACCACGACGTAGTGGTTGGTGCTCACATGGATCCCCTTCCTTCTGCTTGCCCAGCGAGGCTACGTGGCAAGGCGGCAAGCGCAAGGGCTGCCATCGGCGTCAGCGAGCAGGCAAC
This sequence comes from Burkholderiales bacterium, assembly GCA_003963005.1. Taxonomy (GTDB): domain Bacteria; phylum Pseudomonadota; class Gammaproteobacteria; order Burkholderiales; family Burkholderiaceae_C; genus Pelomonas. The sequence goes on along the minus strand of RXJW01000225.1, from coordinate 8,700 downwards.
GAAGCACCACGAGGTCTGCAGCCATCTGCACGTAGACGCGCGTCGCGCTACTCGGCAGGCTCATGCTTCGCGCTCGGCGCTGTGATCCCGCGCTGCCTTTGCAGGAAGCATGAAAGGGCGGAGCGCCCAGGGCTCGACCTCGTGCTTTTGCTTGAACGCGGAAAGGAAGCACTCCAGCAAGCGCACACCATCCTCGCCAGGGACGATTCGCTGCAGGCGAGACATCACCTCGGCCACCCACTGCTGCTCACCACGGGGAACGATCTGGCAGTGCCGCGCGACCTCCAGGTTTCGGTACTCCAGCTGAAGGAGATGGTGGGCGAGCTGCAGAGCTGCTGCCGTAAGGTCCGCCGGGTGCGGTCGCTCGATGCAGATCCCGCGACTGCTCAAGAAGACGCGATCCATCTCTTCGACGTGCCACCTGCGCTGGCGAGCTCCGCTTGCCATGCGCTCCAGCACGAAGGCGCCTTCGACATGGCCCGCGCACCGCTCCACGTGATCCGCCAACAGCGTCAACATGGGAGCTGCCGACGCCCCGAGGGTGCGCTGCGCTCGTTCCGCTTCGAAGGAGAGTTCGCGACGCGCAACCGTGAGGTCCTGCCTCAGGCTGGCGATCACGCTTTCCTGATACCTGAGGTAGCCGTACAGCTTCCAGGCGATAGCGGCGGCGGCAACGGCGGCAACGGCTAGCGTGCCAGCCAGGATGGAGAGGGTCGCGCCCATGTGCGTTGAGCTGCTGCGCGGCAGCGTTACCGGTGACCCGCTCATTCTTCCGGAGGGTCCTCCCGAGCCGCGAGAGACGCACCTGGCCGCCGCAGCCGGCGCTACTTCAACCGCACGCAGGCCTGCACGTTCTCAGGGTGCACGCGATACCGCCTCTCTCGCAGCGCGGCAGCGTCTACTTGCCCCGGCTCACCGGACTCGCCAAACACGACCAGATTCCTAGCGTGGGCCTCTGATGTCGCATGGATGGGCAACCGGGTGCCGTCGATCAGCCTGACCTCCCATTTCGGCCAGGCCTCCGCAACTGCGCGCAGCTGCTTCCCGCAGACCCAGCAGGCGTGGCCGCTCAACGTCGGCACGTGGGCGCCCTGGGGGCATGCTGTGCGCCGCGTGTACCAGAAGAGCGTGTCGACCAGCGGGGCGTGCAGCCATCTGGGCAGCGAGTAGATGCGCCTGTGCAGTGAGTCGAATCGCTCAGTGGAAAGCGCCATGTCCTCAGGAGATCTCGCGATCCATGCTGTCTGCGCGATCGCGTTCCTGGCCGCGCCGTCGTTCCGCGCCTCGCCACCCACCAGTGCGCGCAACCTGCACCACAGCCGCGGCGATGGCCGCCAGGATCACCAAGAGGACGAAGCACGCGGCGAGCATGTTCAACGGATTCGAGCCGTCCGCACCGATCCACGGGCTGGGCGGCGGCGGAGTGTCCCCGCCCCTCCAGGCGTAGACCAGTTTGGCGAAGCCCCACCCTAGGGCGTACAGGGCCTGCACGGCGGCCGCGAACACCAGCACCCTGCCGATGATCTTGATGCTCCCAATCCCGAGCGCTTTGCCGAATGGGACGGCCTTCGGTTCAGGCTGGGCGGGGTGCTCTGGTGTGCTCATGGCTTCTCCGGTTTCAGTTGATGGACTTCTGCAGCTTCGTGCAGGTTGATGGAGGCTTTCCTTGCGGCGTGCCGCCCGTTGGCTCAGCCTGGGGCCGGCTGGGCCGGCTGGGCCGGCTCGCCGGGGCCAGCGCGGCGGGCTTCATGTGCCTGGCCAGTCGCCACTCACCGCCGCCGCCCGGGTGGCACGCCGCCACCTCACGCCCGCAGGAGTTGCAGCGATAGCGTCCTGACGGCAGCTTCTCGGGCCTGAAGGCCGGGTGCCCTCCTTCAGGAGGCATCCCCGAGTCAAGGCACCAGGGCCATCGGGCGGCCCCACTCGTAGCCGTAGTTCTCTTCATCCGGCGCTGTCGGCTTGACCGGATCCAGGCCCGGGAAGGCTCGACCCACCCTGCCCACCTCTGAAGGCCTGGAACTCGCTCTTGAGGCCCGAGTGCATCTTCCGCACGGCATAGCGCTTCGAGCGCGTGAAGCCGAAGAGGAAGGCACGCGGCGAGCCGACGAACCAGGCCCACACCGCTCCAGGCCCGTAGATGTCGCCGATGGTCTTGGCGGCCACGCCCTCTGCGCAGGCGCGTTCGAAGGCATCGGACGGCTGGATCAGCGTGACGGCGCCGTTGAAGGGGTTGTCGGGGTTCTCGTAGCGGCGCGGCCCGTGCATGCCGAAGATCTGCGCCATGGCAGCGGTTGCAGATCTGAGCGCTGGTTCTCGCGTGCTCATGGTCAGCCTGGTCTCAGTGCACGGTCGGCGGCACCGCGCCGCTCAGTCGGAACAGCGTGTGCACGTCACCCTTGAGGATTACGGGCTCGCCCTCCACCAGCCCCTCAGCCAGCAGCAGCGTGAGGGCATTGGAGGCGTTTGACAGCGATCCAAGGGCACGCGTGACATCCGCCATCAGAAACCCCGTGCGGGGCCCATGCGCCGTCTCGTGGGCCGCTTCCAGCGGACGCAGCTTGTCGAGTAGTTCCTTGATGTTCATTGGTCGGTTGCTGTGACGCCCTGGCCGGCGCCGGCTGGAGAGCCCGGCTCACCGGCCCCATGCGGCGGGCCGCCGGCGGTCGTTGCCGCCGTTGCGCCGGCCTCTGGGACGGTAGCTGCCTGCGAAGGAAACGCGGGGCGCGCCGCGGTGAGGGCCTTGCTCGCTTCGTCCATGGCCAGCCCCACGCCCAGGGCGGTGCCGCTGGTCTTCCACTGGCGGTCCTGCCCGACAGCATCGTGGAGGCGCCGCAGAACCACCGGGAGGCTGGTTGCCGCCGCAAGGCGCGCGCACACGAAGTCTTCGACGGGCGTCTCGCCGCGCCAGCCTGCACGAACTGCGGCGGGACCGATCGCGGCCATGGGCGCCGCATCCTTGCTCAAGATGCCCAGGCACTCCCGAACCTCGGCCGGCAGATCGACCCCGTCGTGATCGTCGAAACCGTCGTCTCCGCTGTACTCCCGCACGATGGCGAGGACCTCTTGCTCCCACTCCGACCAAGGCAGGTTATGTCCGCTCGATTCCCCTGGCTGCCTTGCCACCCCAGCAATGAGGCGGCGCAGTCGATCCGCCGTGGCCGGTCCGCAGTGGTCGCGTAATACTGCAGTAATGCCGTCGATCTGGGTCTCGGTCCAGGGTTCCTCAGCCACATCGGAACGGCCAGCCTGAGGGTGGCCCGGCTGGCCCGCAGCCGCTTCGGCAGGCGAACTTGCCAGCGCAACCTGCAGCCTGCTTGCCGCCTGCGACGTCCTGTCACGCCACATCGTGTTGTGACTGTCGCCGGCCTCCCCCCACCTGACGCTGTCCACCTCACAGCTCGCGCCCCACTCCCAGGCCGTGCGGATCAGCGAGTTGATGGCCGCTTCAATGTCGGACGGTGCCGCGATGGGCTCCAGGAACTGCCGCAAGGCGTCGACGTCCAAGGCTCTGCGCGGGCGCTTGTCGGCCAGCTCGGTGAGGAAGCGGCGGGCCTGCCGGCGCAGGTCAGAACCGCCTGGCGTGTTCTCACGCGCGGCAGTTGCCTCCTGCTGACCTCGAAACCACTCCCTGATGGCGTCCGCGACGGCCTGCGGGTCGCAGTTGTGGCCGCCCGGCAGGCACTCACTGATCAGCCGCTCCACGTCGACAGCGGCCTGGCTGGCCAGTGCCATCTTCTCAGTGGCCACGGGCGATGCTTCGATGACGCTTCGCGCCTCTTCGAGCGATTCGCAGATCGTGACGCCAGGGTGCCTGATCCAGGAACCCATCGGCCGATCACTGCGCGCCTCAAGTTCGACCGTGGGCATAACCACCGCCACGGGCAGGCCTGCACCGATGGCAATGCCCGCTTCGAGGTAGGCCCCCTTCAACGGGAAGTCCTCGGGCTCTGCGTAGACGATCAGTCCGAGAGACCCGCGGATCTCGCGCTCGATGCGGCCCCACAGCTCGGTGAAGCTGGCGGTCTGCCCCTCGCCGGCCTCGTCGATCCACGTCGATGTGATGTGCCAGCCTGCATCGCGCAAGGCGCACCACATCGCCGCGCGCTCCGGCGAGCTGGCTCGGGAGGCGACATAGATGCCATGCCTCGCAGCAGGCCGGCCGCAAGCCGCGCCCCGAAAGGACTGGCCGATGCCAACGGGCTGCATGGAGGCCCCGCCGTTCATCACGACCACTCCGGGCACACCTTGATCAGCCAGTCGATGGCCGCCGCAGGTTCTTCAGGCATCAGGTCTTCCTCGGGGATGCGCACGCTGACCTGCCGCTCACGGAATTCGGCCAGCCGCCGCTGCAGATCGCCCAGCAAGCCGGTGTTACGCGCGTTGACCGAGGTGGTGCAGATGCACGGGATGTGGTTGCACCCGGCGCAGCCCGGGTCACCGGAGGGGTTGCTCTCCTGCGGGCTCGCGAAGGGTTTGAGCATCGCGAGGATCGAGGCCTCGCGGGGAGTCAGCGGCTGCTGGTCTGCGCCAGCGAGCAGTTCGCAGGCGGACTGGGCGACTTCGACAAACGTCTTCATGGGGTGCTTTCTGATCGATGGTGCTGAGACGCGCCGCAGGTGAGCGCACCTCGTGGCAGTTGGCGGCGCACAGAGCGCCTGCGAAGAAGGCTACGGTTCACCAGGACATGCGCAAGCGGGCCTGGACGGCGCGTTGTCGGCCCTTGCTCACTCGCCTGCTGCAGATTCTTGTGGGAGTGGCTGCGCGCACCCGAGAGACGCACCTGTTCTGGCGCCGGCAGTGTGCGGCTGCATGCCCCAGCCAGGGACCTCGCGAAGCCGGTGAGGCGCTGGTGCTAGCCGGCGCCGTTCCCGGCAATGCTGGCCATGAAGAGGGCGTGCAATCCCAACGCGTCGACTGCTCGGGCAATGGCCAGGTCGTGCGTCGGCGCGTCTTCGAGCGCCGCGACGTCCAGCACGCTCTCGACGGGTGCCGAGACGAACCACATATCGCAGGCTGCCTCGCCGGGGAAAACGTCGCCCACTCGACGCGCATCGAGGTCGAACGCGACCGCGAGCGCCAGGTTGTATCCGGCTGGATCACGCTGCCTCAATTCCACGAGCGCGTCGACATCGCCTGCGATGGACTCGATCTGGCGCTTCGCTTCCGCGTAGCGATGGGCAAGGCCGGTCATCGCTCGCCGTCGATCTGCTGGTTGATCGCGACCTTCGCCATGGCCTCGAGCTCCGTGAAGAGCGGCGTGCCCCGCTTCACGTCCCTGCGGCAGGTTGCGGCCAGGCCTCTGCCGATCCGGCTCTTGTACGTCTGCCTGGCGTACTCGCAGGCGATCCCCTGGGTATGGCCGCCATGCGCGATTCGAACGGAGTAGCCTTTGGTGCTGGCGGCCGATGTGGCCTTGAGCAAGACCTCCAGGCCCCCGGGGGTGTTGAGGACGTGAGTGACGGCCGGGGCCGACACCGCCTTGGACTTCACAAGGCACCTCGGGCGGGCTTCGCCCTGGCCGCACGCTTCAGCTTGGCGTGGACATTGCGCGCCTGGGGCACGAGATGGGTCAGGCCCTGGGCCTGGGCGCGCACCAGGATGCGCATCGCGTGTCGAGGGGTGCGGACGATCTCGCCCGCAAGTGCCCAGGCCTGGGGCTTCGGGTCTTCGGGCTTGTCGGTGGTAGCGGTCATGTCGGTCGGGGTCCAGGTTGGGCTACTTGGAGGCGCTGGGCTCAGCTGGCGGCAGCGCCGGGATCGGGTCTGAGATCTCTTCTGGCAGATAGGGGCGCAGCATCGCGATGCCCCACCACTCCTTACCGGTCCATTCGGCGGGAACGCGCCTGCCGTCTTCCTGGATCCAGTAGAAGCCCGGGGCCAGTTCTTCGCTCATGCCCGGCTCACGTCGAAGTCGTCACCCTCCCGGATGCCCTGGCACTTGCCGTCATCGTCGTCGGGGTGCACGCCGTACTTCGACAGGGCCGCGCAGCGGGCGTTGTCCTCGGACGTTTCGTGGACCTGGCCCAGGCTGACGCTGCCCCCGGAGGTGTGCACGCGCACGTTCCACGTCTTCATCGGCGTCGGCGGCGGGCTTGCACGCCGCGCCGGCGGGGGGTTGTTGGTGCCTGGCAGTGCCACTTGGTTCTCCTAGAGGTTGACGATGACTGCGGCCGGCGGATGCGGCCTCAGTGCGCGGGCTGCTGTCTGCTGACTGAGCCGGCTTGAGTCAATGCTATGGAGAGGGTGTGCATGCGCAACGGCTCCGCCGATTGACTGCCTCTCGTTCGATGTCGATCCCTCGGCGTGGCTTGCCCCGCGATCGAGGCTTGCCTCTCAGCCAGTGCCGCTCTGTCGTAAAGCCCACGCCACTGCGCCCAGCGAGAGTGCTGCAAGCGCCGCAGCCGACACCATCGCCGTGGCGAGAGCCACAGGACCGATGATCAAGAAGAAGCAGGTCCAGGCCCCGAAGCTCATACAGGCGCTGACCGCCGGCACAGCGAAGCGCCGCGGCACCTTGATGCCGCGATCTGTCGCGCGATCTACCGCGATGTCAGCGCAGATGTTTCTCAGGCACACAATGAGCGCGCCGGTCATCAAGGCCGTGGTGATACCGACGCCAGGGAACGGCTTGTGGGTGTCGACTGCGGCCATGAAAAGGGCGCCGACGACCAGGGTCTCCGCCAAGATCGCCATCAACGCTTGGCGCGACTCCCAGTTCGGCGGTGTCCACCAGTTCACGTGCATAGGAGGGCTCCTATGCGCTCCGCGCAGGTCGCGCAACCATACGCGGCCACAGCTCGGTGGCCGCAAAAAGCAGGCCGACCGCAAGGATTGCGCCGGCATAGGTCACAGCCGCCCATGGATTCGACTGGATCGAAAGCACTGTGCTCTCCATTCCGTCGAAGGTGTCAAAGCAACCAAGCTGTCGTACGAGGGAGACATCTGGCGCACTGAGCACCATGCTCGCCAAGCCGATGACGCAGAGCGACAGGGCACTCGCCAGGGCCAGACACATCTTCAAGACACTCGCCATGATTGGATTCATTGCCGCTTCTCCAAGGTCTACCGCAGACCCAGCACGAAGCAACTATCACAGAGGCGCCTGATCACCTCGGAGAGACGCACCTACGCCGGCTAGAGTGCTTCGGCGAGTTGGCGCTGCCCTTCCGTGCGGCAGCGTCCATCGTCACGGCGACGCCAGTGCTCACGGAGACGGCGTTTGTCCCCTGGGTGTCAGACGCTGCGGCTCGCTGAAGCTTCGTCGCCACCCTTGCTCAGAGCTGCCCCGTAGGCCGCGACCGCCCAGCGCTGCACATCGTCCAGGCGCCACCAGAGGTGCCCGGCATGGGTCTGCTGCAGATCCTTGGGAAGGTACGCCCGATTGCAGAGAGCGAGGGCCACCATGATGGCTTCCGTGGTCGAACAATGCGACTCACTGGGGCCTGCCCGATCAGCTTCGCGGATCTTCGCGAGGTGCCGTTCGCCGGCAGCCGTGGCCGACTCAGGCTCGAAACCTGCCGTGTCAAATCGCATGATGGCCTCTCTGCTGTTCCATGGTTGCTCTGGGTCCCTCGAGGCGGTCATCCCGGCGCGGCCGGGCGCCGACCCACCCATGCCTATTCTCCGCTGGCCAGCGCGCGTGCCAAGTGCTGGTCGCTGCCCACCTGGACGGCCACTCCGACGCTGGCCAGCCTCTGCTGCCGTTGCTTCGCGGCCAGGCGATCAGCCCTGCGGCGCGCGCTGATGCACGAAGAAGACTTGCAGAACTTGCTGGCCGCACTGGTGATGGTGAACACGCTTCGGCAAGCGCCGCAGGCAATTCGCTTGGTGAAGATGCGTCCCATGTCAGGTTTCCTCTTGGATGTTCGTCGTTGCGATCGCCACTGGCTGTCCAGCGGCAATGTTTGCGCTGGCGGGCGGCCCGCTTCTGGTGAGCGCCTGCGCAGCTGCAGCTGAGCGCTGCACGAGCCAGGCGGAATCCAGCCGGCTGGCAAACCACAGCGCCAGTCGGCGCGTCTCAGCGCAGCCGGGCCCGTCCTGCAGCAGCTCACCTTCTGGCATCGTCACCTCCGGTGATCACCTGTTGCGCGGGCCTGGACAGGCCCAGGGCCTGCTGCTGCTGTCGCACTGCTTGATCGGCTTCGGCGCCGTGGCGCCCGCGTCCTCTTGTCCAGCCCGCACGCTCGCCGCCATGGACTCGGCAACCGACGGAAGTGAGCAGAAGCTCCATCCGCGTCAGCGGCTGACGTTCGCCGAGCGACTGCTGAATGACGGCCAGTTGGCATCCGCCTTCCTGGGCTACCTCTGCCACGGCGGCGGCCGACGCGAAGGTGCCCATGAAGTAGGCGCTGGCGGCTGCAGGCAGGAGCGGTCCCATGACGGCGAAGAAGATCAGCTTGGTGTTCACGGCACCGTGCTTCTGGGCGGGGTTCCCGTTTGGGCAGGCAAGCTGTCATCCAGCTCTGGCACATGGCCGGTCCGGGGGCTCAGCCGATCCGGCAGGACTTTCTTGGGCACGCGGACCCATTGGCCATTGATTCGCTGCGCCACCTCGATCTGGACGCGCCTGGTGCCGATCTTGCGCACGACGGCCGGCACCGGCAGCACCAGGCCGTAGCCACCCGCGCGCATGGCCCAGGTGACGCGGTCGTTCACGCTGAACTGCCGCGCCGCGGCAGCGCCGCGCGAGGCTGTCGACGGC
>RXJW01000157.1 GCA_003963005.1 Burkholderiales bacterium | reverse complement strand
GGCGCCAATGACACGGGACTCATCGAGATGGGCCCAGGCGTCGCGATAGCGATGCGTCAGGCGCTGGTGCACCTGGTGGTTTCGAGGCATGTTGATTCCGGCTCAGAGGAGCCGCTCCGTTGAAAGGCCGCGTGTGCGGCGGGCGGACATTGCGTCCGTCGAGAACGGAGAGAGGAGCTGTCCTTCTGACCGGGGCCGGGCCGTCGGTCAGCGAGGAGCGCGCCCACCCTTTGGACCGCCGGGATGCTCCCCGGCGCTCCAAAGAGCGCGTGCTGTAGTTGGTCCCTGTGACGCGCACAGGAATTGCTCGCGTACTGGACGGCAGCCAGCCTCGAAGGTCTCGGCACTGGGCCGAGCAGCTCCGAGGCTGGACGTCGTCAACTCTGCATGTAGCCGAGCAACGCTTCGACCAGTTCGTCGTGGCCGTATCGGTTCGCCGAGATGACGTCGCAATAGCCGACGTTCGACAGCACGAGCATTTCGCAGCTAGAAGGCGCAACCTGCTTCATGACGATGTAGCGCTTGGCGTTCTTCGCGTAGACGAAGACTTCACCCTGCGCCCAGCAAGCCGAGCGTGCGACGGTCGCCGCCAGCTCCTCAAGCGCCGGGTAGTAGCTCACGCGACTCGCGTCGCATGGTTCGTCCTGCGCCGCCAGAAGGTTGGCGACTTGGGTTCGTGTGAGATCGGGTGATTCGGGTGTGTCCACCGTTTTCCTCCAATAGAGGGGCACACGGTGGCCCCTCAGGAGCCAGCGCGAGCCCCAAGGGGTTGAATGACGTTTAGCAGCGCGCGACCAACGGTCGCTTGCACTGCTTCAAGAGGCGCTGAGCCATCGGCTACGAGCACCCTAGTGAGAGGCCGCGATCGACGCGGCACAGTGGCCAAGCCAGCTTGTTGGCCCAAAGTGTAGCGGGGCGCCGCGGCCAGGATGGAGCCCCGGTATCTTGCGACGCCGGGGGCCAAGGCTCTTCAAAGAGCTGAGCGGAGTTGTTCGGCTCGCTCGAAGATTCTCAGCAGAGCCGAGTTGGCGTCATGAGGGGCTCACGGCCAGCGGCGATCTGCCGCTGGATCGCGGCGTGCCGGTATCGCCGTGCCGCTGCCATGACGGCGCGGATGCCTCCGAAGTGGCAGACCGCCTCGCCGCCAAACCAACCCGTCAGGCGGCGGTCGCCGTCGGCGCGGTAGTACTGCAGCAGGGCAGAGCTCGCCTCGCTGACGCTGAGGATTCCAGCTTGGCACATCGCCCACGTGAGGCGTGGCCAGGTCTTCTCGACGTCGCCCATGGACAGCGTGTCCTGACGGGCCATTGCGGGGATCTTCGGAATCGCCAGGCCCATCGGCTGGGCCTGCATTGGAGTAGCGTGCGTCACGTATGGATCTCCATAGTTCGCGGGCACCACCGAGCCCCAAGGGCTGCGGCGACTGCCCTGGGTTGAATGTCCACGGGCGCAAGAACGCTGCCCGTGGCGGCCTCAGAAGAGGCTGGCTTGAGTTACTGATGCCGACTCCGTTGGAGTCGCGGCGCCCTGATCGCTCACGGCGGCACGGGCTTCGGTCGGAGCCGACATGGCCTGGCCAGCTTGTGCGCGCTCGATCCAGACGGATTGAGTCACGCCGCCAAGTTGGTCCCATGCGGGTTTAATGCTTGGGCAGCTGTCATACAGGAAGCGAGCCTTCTCGATGACGATCTGGTCAGCAGCGCGGATCGGGGCGCTCTCGCGTGGCGCGGATGATCCATCTCCTGGTGCTTCGTCCATGTTCCAGGTCCTGGGATGGGAGCACCCGCCACCATCGGGCAGCGGAGCCCCGAGGGAGGTGTAGTCCGGCTGGCGCCGGTGCGGATGCCGCGACGAGGCGGCTGGCGTGACATGCCGCGAGGGCCGCGGCGAGGCTGGAAGCTTCCACCTGAGTGCGAAAGATTCTAGCTCCGGCCTGCCGTCGCGGCCCCTAGCCGCGCCGAGGTCCAGCATCAGCCCTGGTCACTGAGGAGCAAGGCGCAGGCGCTGATCGGCTCTGCCCCGGCGGTCTGCGGGGACTGGGCCGGCTTCATGTACCGAGAGCACGCGCCCTCGACGCTGCAGTGGCGGTCGACCGCGCGCCCCGCCTCCAAGCGCCAGGTGAGCTGAATGGTCGTTCCCACCGCCGGGCACACGTAGCCTGCGGCTTGGCGTCCTGTTGCGCTGTCCATCACGTCTCCTTCTCAGAGTTCACTGTCGGCCACGCCTCGCCGCACCTGCTCATCCGCGATCGCAGCGTTCTGTCGCCGCAGCATCTGTTGCCATTCACCCCGCGTCATCCAGCCCCTGAGCAAGACTCGGTTGCGGTGCTCTGGTGCCTCGCACCGCAGAACGCGGTGCACGTCGTTCAAGCCGAACTCTGCGAGCGGGATGCGTCGCATGCGGAGGTTCCAAAACCAAATCCCCGCGATCAAGCCAGTGAGGCCGGCGGCGATGGCTGCTGCAAATTCGTTGCTCATGAAACCCTCTGGATGACCTTTCCTGCTCTTGACCGATTACTGCCCCGCGAAGCGCGCCGAGTTCTCGATGCAGAGATCGGCAACGGCAGCACTGGAAGCGGCCAGCTCTGCGGGGGCATAGGTGCCAGCAACGATGCCGCCGTATGTGACCTGGCAGCCGACGAAGTCGCCGCAATCCTCAGCAGCCGCGGCCAGCGCCGTTGTGATCGAGGTGAAGCCTGTTTCTTCGAACAGCTGCTGCCCTGCGTGACTGACGACGAATCCGTACAGGCCAGCGTCGAGCTTCATCACACTGATGTCTGGCACCACACCCAGGCAGTCACCCATGGTGGGCCTCCACATCCGCGGCCGAGTGCGCGACCTTGGTCTTGGCTGCTGCGCATACGGCCTTGAGCACCTCAAGGTCCAAGCGCGTGATGGCCTGGGCCTCGGCCGACGCCTTGGCTATCCGGTGCGCGAGCAAGAGATCCGACTTGGCCGCGTCATCCTCGCACTGAGCCGAGAAGAAGGCCTGCTGCCCGCTCATGAACTGGAAGGCCGTCACCAGGTGCCAGCCGCCCCCCAAGCCGCTCCGAAGCCCCGCCAAGGCCCGGTCCAGTTCGTCCGGTCCCGCGAGCACGGCAAGAACGACCCTGCCGCAGAGGCGTGTCTTGGGCAGCTCACGAGCCGCATCACGGCGCTGCTGCTCTGTCTTCCGTCGTGTCGACGCAGGGATCTGCATGGGTTGCGCTCAGCCGGGACACTGTTGATCGGGAGCCCGAGGCATCACATTCCGCCTGGGCCGTAGTCGTCTGAGCGACTCTCCTCCGCCAACCTGCGCGCTTCTGCCCGAGCCCAGTCCGTCACTTCCTTCAGGCTGCCGGAATGCGACACACCACCAACCGTCGCTGTGTATCCGCCGTTGCCGTTGGCTTGAATGGTGACCTGGCCCGGCGAGATTCCGGCTTCCTTCGCAATATCGTTTGCGATCTCACGAAGCTTCTGCGGGGTCGGGGTCAGCTGATTGGCTTGGTTCATTGCGGCGCGTTCCTTTGCTGCGCGGTTGGCATAGACGGTACACCATGCGCCGTGGACCGGCGCGCCTGGCAGATCGGCGGCATCCGGTCGGCCAACACTCTGAAGAGCACCTGCTGCTCGATCACGCCTTCGTGGGCTCGCACACCGCTTTCAACTCATCGCCATGGATGCTGCGGTACTCGGGCCAGCGGTCGCCGATGGCGTCTTCGCTCACCAGCTCCGGATGCACGTCCTCATAGTCCTCGCCGCGCTTGAGCGCGACCAGCACCTCGTCGTCGGCCAGCTCGATGATGTAGGTCTTCACGGAAGGCAACCGCTTCAGCCACCAGGCGCGTCGGACGCCACAGAGCGCTGCGCTGCCAGGCGCTGAGCGCGTTGCCGTGCGAAACGCTGCTCCCAGCTTTCTTCGATCTGGAGGATTTCGACCGGGGTGTCGCGATTCGGACGGCTCGGAACTTCAGTCGCCGATTCCGAGGCGAAGCGCGGTGCCCCGGGGCTCGCCGGCCCGGCCAGGTGTGTCCACAGATCAAACAGCACTGACACGGCGATCGATGCGGGCACCGCCACGAAAACTGCCCAGCCAAAGACTGGCAGCGCCTCGCGAATGGCGGCGCCAATCGGAAAGTCCACTCGCCCGCCGCCGGCAGATTCCGCGCTGCCCAGGACGACGATCACGCAAGGGCTCAGCAGCAGCGGCGCGAGCCGCGCCCAGCCAGATTGCCGGCGAGACCTTGCGATGCTCCAACCCCACGGCAGCCTCACACCCTTGCTGAGGATCAGGATGCCGCAGATGCTCGCCCATGCCGCCCAGGCGAAGACGCCGGCTGTCCAAGCCGGAAGGCCTAGCACGGACCATCCAGCACGGCCCAGGCCAACGAGCGCGAAGCCGCCGATGATGAAGCCTGGGATGCAGAAGACGATGAAGTAGATGGTCGCGATCAATTCCGCGAGCCCCGAGCTCCGGTTGTTCATGGGATTCCTCTCCTGGTTGCGCACTACTTGCCCGTGCGCAGTTCCTTCATCAGGCCGGCGAGCGCACCCAGACCTCGCCCGACCCACACAGCCTTCTCAGCCGTGAACGCCAGGACGCCACCAGCGGCATCCACAAAGTCCTTCGTGCCTTCCGCGAAACGACGGATGGCTCCCGGCAGTTCCTTCTCGGCGCGGGCCAAAAGCATGGAGGCCCCCGGGCGGGCACTCGTCTGCTCCGCCTTGGCTTGCTCACTGGCGAGTTGCTGCGCTTCGCTCTCGATGCGGATGAACTCTGCCGCCTCGTCGACGGACACCCAGCCTTTGCGCTCCAGCGCGTTCGCGAGCAGCGCGAGGCCTGCTCGGCTGACCACGGGCAGCCCCGCGACGGCAGCAAGCCACTCATCGCCGATAGCGGTGGTTTTCAGTTTGCTCTTGTCTTCCACCGACATGATCGGCGTCAGCAAGAAGGGCAACACCAGCGCGTTGATGGCAACGGCTCCCCAGTCGGTGCTGGTGTTCTTGTCCACGAGGGTGGCCGCCTCTGCGGCGATGGCGCTGAAACTATCTTTCTTGGTCAATTCGGTTCCTCCTTCTTGGCGATCTTGAATCTGCTACCGGCACCTGTACAGCACAGCTGATGCCCGAAAGGGCGCAGGGGCCCCACGGCCTACCAACACTACCGCCTAGATGCACACGCGCAAGCCAGCCGGCATGGCTCAGTCACTGCTGCCGGTGGACGATCCGAAGATCTCCCTCCACCCGACGTAGAGCACCGCGAGAAGAACTGCGCCTAACCCCACGGCGCGCGGCCATACCCCGGCGTCAAACATCAGGAGGGCAAGGCAGACCGCGACCCCGATCACCAACAGACTGTGAACCAAGTCCGCCGCCCGCCTGTTCGCAGCGCGCTGCGCGTCTTCCACTTGCTGCTCGACGTCTTCGGGGTGCATGTCCTCTCCTTCCTGGTCTGTAGTCGTTCCATGCGGCGCTGCAGGGCCGTGTCGCGCGTTCCTTTGTAACCGAGGCGCGCGGCAAAGGGCATGACACACACCCGATCGGAAGGGCGTAAATATGCCCCTGTGAGGCGTTTGGGCCTTGCAAGTGGTCCTGCTCATGAAAAGTGCGGGGCGCCTCGTCGCGACGCCACGCCCAGTTGTTCAGGCATGCCATCACTGGGGCGGGTAGAGTTCGCCTCGTGCGTCGCACTGAGCGGCGCCAGAGGCCATAGCCATCACATCAGCACGGCCAAGACGGCGTCACCATCCCCCACCGCCAGCGGAGTCAACCGGGGGGCGCACGCTCACCAGCCTGCATCCAGAACCGGCTGCACAAGGCTCACGCCTCGGCTGCCGGCGGCAGCCTGGAGCACGTCGTGATGCGCGTTCATCTCAGAGAAGACGTTCTCCATGAACACCTCGCCCCCATCGCTTGTGTAGTCGGCCTCAAGGCATGAGTGAACGGTGTAGCCGGCGGGCACGGATCTGACCACGGCGCTGAGCACGTCGATCGCAATCACGCCGGTCGCAACAGCCAGCGACATTCCAAGCCCTCTGCCGCGCCTCGCGGGTCGAACGTAGACCAGGTGCACGGAAAGGTAAAGCTCCGCGGTCTTGGTCTCGGCATCAGAAAACACCCGAACCCGCAGGCCGGCATAGCCGGCGATGAGCGAGCCCTGCAGGCAGGCGAGCACGAGTTCCTGCCCTTCTTCGACTCCCGCGTCAGCTGGCCCGGCGAACCACTTGCAGTCGTAGTCGGGCTCGGGCTGTCCGAACCCAATCTGGTACCCAAACTCTGCAATTCCTTGGGCCGTGCGACGCCGTTGGTCTCGCTGCTCGGCGCGCTCAAGACTTTCCATCAGCCGACGCTTGGGCACGGTGGGCGGGTTCAAGACAAACCTTGCCGGCCGCACACCGTGCGTCACACGGCGCGCCGCCTCCTCCCCGAGGACGATCTCCAAGTCCTCGCCGTCCAGCTGGAGCTCCAAAGCCAAACCGCGCCGGGTGAGCCCGCAATGGCCACCGACGAAGCTGCGCGCCCTCAGCAGCCGCACCACAGGCGACTTCATCCCCGCGTAGCGAACACGCACCGGGGCGTGATGGGCTCGCGCTTTCCTTGGTAACAGCTAGTGGGCATCGTCATGGGCTTCTAGTCGCTTGCGGGGCACCAGTTCTAACCCGGCCAAGCTCCTGCCGATGAGAGACGCACTCACGGGCAGCGCAACAAAAAAACCCCGCAAGACGGCTAGGCCTTGCGGGGTGTGGGTCATGAAAGATACCGGCCGGCTTCAGTTGCCCGGGGCCGCCGACGCTTGCAGAACTGCGGTCACAGGGGTGGGCACGGCTCGCCTCGTGCATCACGCTCGGCAGCTCCTGCTGCCATCCGTGGATGCAACTCCTTCGCCTGGCGAATGAGGCTGGCAACCTCCGGCGGAACGCGCCCGAGGTAGTCCATCGGCACAGCGGCCAATCTGCAGCTGATGCTCCAGGCTTGCATGTGGTCGAGGTCGTCAGCGTCCAGGTCATCGACACCCTGCATTGCCGCCCTGGTACTGGTGCGTCCAAAGGCCGCCTTGACCCTCGCAAGGAGCGCGGCCACGGGCGCGAACATAAGTGCTGTGATGGTCATGCTCAAAGCTCCGTTGAACCGAGGTTCACGTCGCCAAGGTACGCCGCAACCGGGAGGTGGGCACCGATGACGGTTGCAGCAGACTCGAGCTGTTCTGCGATGGCCTTGAAGGTCCAGGGTGTCGAAGGCGACCAGCGAGCGATCTCCCGCCCGCCGAACTCCTCCTTGAGGATCAGGTCAGCAGACTCATTGCGCTCCAAGCCGTCGAGCTGGCCCTGCGGGCTGGTTGTGAGGCCCATTCCTCCGAAGTTGATGTAGCGTCCTCACGGACTCGGCGTCGTGGCCGCGGCGATTGCGTTCGCTAGGTTGATGTTCATCGTCGAATTCCTAATGTGATCTTGGCTTCATGCGGTGTAGCCGAGCGCGAATGGGCGAGCCCACTGGGCCCGCCCGACTGCGTCAGCTCACGGCCGCGTATTCCGCAGCCACCGCCTCGGTCTGGAAGCTGCCATCACGGTTGACACCTACGACGGCGATGGTCTCGCCGTGCAGGCTTGCCCGGTACGCATGGATGACTCCCGCCACCAAGGGCGCGATCCGCTCCACGCCCGGCGAACGCCGGCGAACGATTTCCTCGATCTCCGGATGCCTGACGTAGGCATACAAGCCAGCCTCGAAGCCGCACTGCACTTCCTGAAGACTGCTGCTCGACGTGGCCGGCACCACGAGGTAGTCGGGACACCACTCCACCGATGTGGAGCCGCCGTCGAGGGAGTCGAGGATGCGTGCCTTCGCCTTCAGGGTCCAAGTGGTGAAGTCGAGGATGTTGTCCTCGATCTCGACCCAGGCATGGAACGGCAGCGCCTGCGGCGCCATGGCCGGCGCGAACTTGGGGCCCTGCACTTCGGTCGCGTGCACGATGACGTCGCCGCCGCCGGCGCCGACACGCCACATCACGCTACCCATGCGCGCCTCCGCGCCAACGACGCCGAGGTAGCTCAAGGCTGCAGCGGTGACGGTCGCGTAGAGGAGGCAGTCGGCCGTGTGTGCGCTGGTCACCGCACCGATCACGGAACGAAGCGCCGCGAAGAACTCCTGCAGCCGGATGCCCGCCAGTTGGGGAATCGAGTGCGAGGTACGAATTGTGTTGATCATGAGAGCTCCTGAGATTTGAGGAGCTGGCGCCCTCAGGGCACCATGCATGCCCCTCGGCGTTGTGGATTGCGGCAGGGGTCATCCCTACGCGCGTTGAGCCAGTCGCTCCGCCATGTCGGCGGGGACTACTGGAAGGGACGCACCACCCGCACGGAAGCGTGCGGGCGGATGTCGTCAGAGCTTGAAACGCTCCCCGTTGCAGGGGTTGAAGCCGAAGACTTCTTTGATGCCCGCCTTGCGTGCAAGGTGGGGGGCGGCGACGAGGTTGCAGCCGAGGTCGACCCGGTTGCCAGAGGGCGCAAAGCCCCAGAATTGAAATTGCATGTTGGTCTCCATGTGAACGGAGACCGACCCCCAGGGACAGGTCCCCAAGGGCAGCGACTTCACAGTCGCAGATGAAAAGCCGCATCTAGTGCGACAAACCGGCAGTAGCCGAGAGTGGCTGGATTCTCTTCGAACTCATCCACCTCCATCAAGCACCCGTCGATGCGCGTGAGGCGCACCCAACGATGCGGCACGCCAAACGAAGAAGCCCGCGGCCGGCCACAAGGGGCCGAGCTCGCGGGCTGGGGTTGAAAGAGGCAGATCAGCGGAGCGCTGTCCCGGGGAATGGGCTTTCAGCAGTCACGCTTTGCCGAGGATGACCGTCTGGCCACACGTGCTCACTTGGAAGGCCTGGCCGCGCTTCGCTCGCATCCGGTCAGCGTGGGCGCTGACGGCCTGGCGGAGTTCGGCAGGGCAGTCGGCGGACAGCTGGAGGTCCAGGGTGTCGTAGGGCAGGAACGCCAGCCTGGCGTAGTCACCCCCGACTTCGCGAAGCCGATCGGCGTAGACCAAACCCGCGGGATAGACCCCGATGAAGAGACGCTGGTCCACCGGGTTTGCGCCACCGCTGCAGCTATGAATCTGGGCGTGCATGGCTGTGCCTCAGGTGTCTTGGTGGAACACCAGGTAGGCCAAGTCGCGCTCACGGGCTTGCGCGATGACGCGCACCAGCTCGGCGGGCACGTCGTTGAAGTCCAGTGCCAGGTTGAGCACGAACTCCCAGACGCCAGATGCTTCGCCGTTGTCCCGATGTGAGAAAGAGGCGTTGTCCTCGATCCAGGTCCACACCGCCGAAGCTCGTGGGCCGTCGTATCCCTCGACAACGTGGTTCACGTCGACATGGCCGATCTCCACGATGGAGGCACCCGGGAGCAGCTCGACACTGCCCGACATGACGCGGGCCATGCGATCTTGCACGGCCGCGAGTTGAGGCCGCGGAACGCGCAGGCCGACTTCCGCCTTGAACTCCTCGTGCTGGAACTCCTCGAGTTCGCAGCCCAGTGCCAGTTCAATCGCCTTGCGGGCACTCTCCCCGAGCACCACGGCTTCGCCGCAGAGCTCGTAGGTGAAGTACGGCAGGTGCGCCAGGCGGGAGATGAAGTACTCATCATCCGCGAGCCGTCGGGCCAGTTCGATGGCCTCAGGTTGGCCGTCGAGCCCTTCCAGGGACGCCTCGGCGTCCAGCTCAGCCAGTGACTCCACGGCCGCGCGGATACGTCCTTCGTCTCCGGTGGCGCGGGCGATCTCCAGCCGCAAGGCACAGATGCAGCGCTGGGCGCTGACCGCATCGGCGGAGCCTGCAGCTTCCAGGATGGTGACCAGGCGCGAGAACGCGTGGTCGATCTTTTGAATGGGTTTCATGGTTCTCCAATGAAGGCGCGGCCCTAGCCTCGTGAAGAGGAAGGGCCGCAAGTTGTGAGACGTCGAGCTGGGGCGCATCAAGCGCACACGCCCGCGATGGACTGATCAGTGACGCACGCGCCGTCGCCCCAGCGAGCGAGCTGCAGCTGCGTGCGCGTCGGCGACCCTTGCGTGCGCCGTGGCTGTGTGGGCCAGTCCTCGCAAGAGGTCCTTGTCCGCTTCGGGGAAGTCGTCGCGCCAAATGGCCGAGATCTTGTAGTCGTAGATCAGCGGCAGACGCCCGAGGTTGC
Source organism: Burkholderiales bacterium (assembly GCA_003963005.1). GTDB lineage: Bacteria > Pseudomonadota > Gammaproteobacteria > Burkholderiales > Burkholderiaceae_C > Pelomonas. The sequence continues at coordinate 1,591 of RXJW01000157.1, read as the reverse complement.
GCAGGAACACCGCGTCGACCTGGTCGGCGTACTGCCGCTTCGTGGCCTCCGCTGCGCGCCGATGCGCCTCGGCGTGCAAGGCGTGGGTGCCGGCGTCGAAGTCCGGGAACAGCCTGATGACCAGCTTGCCCGCATCTGCCGGTTGAACGGTGATGAACACGTTGACCGAGCAGTTGTAGCCGGGCAGCCGCTGGCGAGGCTCGTACAGCGGCAGGCGGGAGCGCAAGCTGCCCGTTCCCGCGGCCTCGGACGAGGCCTGTTGTTGGTGATGCATTGCGATTCTCTTGATGCACCGAGGCCCGCCCCATCGGGACCAGGGCCCCGGAAGGGTTGAAAGGTGGCGAGGCGGCTCAGAGCCTCCAGCCGAAGACTGCGTTACCTGGATGACGTAGTGGCCGGAAGAACCGCTCGTGCTCGAGCCGTTCGACGTAGGCCCTGCCGGACTCGTGCAGTGAGCGCGCCGGTGCGCCAGCGTCGATGAGCTGCTTCAGCGCATAGCCAGCGCCGCACTCGTCGTTGCGGATCTTGCTCAACGCTCGCTCAGAGGCCACGTGGCCGCTGGGAAGAAGCTTGAGCGTGCGTGGGCTACTGCGGCCCAGGCGGGCTGCGTTTCCGGCCAGGTACACGGTGCCGACGTGACCCGCAAAGATCACCTGGCCTTCCGTATCGGTTCTCGCCACCGGGTCGCAGTACGACACCACGGCACGGATCTGCGGCATGGCGCGCTTGAGCGCCTTCAGCGCACGCGCCTGGAACCACGACTCCGCATTGGCCGGCACTTCATCCAAGAGCACGAACCGACCGAGCTCCACGCCTTGCGATGCTTCCAGGCCAGGGAACCAGGCGGGAATAACGGCATTCGTGATCGGCACAGACATGACGGCCACGCCTGCCAGCTTTTCCGCCTCGAACGGGTTCTTGACGAACAATCCCACCCTGAACCTCGCTGCGGGATACGACCGGCTGTAGTGCTCGCGGGTCACAAAGGACTTGGCCGTCGCGTCGTCGTCGAGCACCTCAACGCGGGCGCGCGAGGGGTCGAACAGTTCGCCTGCAGGACGGTAAGAGGCCCTGCCCCCGCGCCACCGTTGGCAGCGCGAGAACAGGTCTTCTTGCACCCCGATCATTGCAGGGCAGGCGCGACGCCTTCGACGTCGTGCCCGTAGTACGCCAGTGCTTTGGCCTTCACCAGTTCGACACTGGCCAGGGCCGCCTCATGCAACGCGAGGACGGCCTTCTCGGTGTCGCGAGCTGACTTGCGAAAACGCAGCCGCTGCGCGAAGTCCGCGAACTTGCCGCGGCCGTAGGCGCGCGATTCGAACCGGCCACACTCTTGCACGACGTAGGCCTCGGCCTCCAGCCCCGTGCCCGAGCGGCTGGTTCGGATCACCAAAGCCCGGCGGTCGAAGCCGAGGTCGATCTTGGTCTTGGCGCACAGCGGCTGCTTGCCGTCTTCGCCGCGGGAGATCATCACTTCCATTTCCGTAGCTCCTAAGAAGCGGAGCACGGCCAACCCCGACGGGGCAGGCTTGTGCCCCAGAGGGTTGAGAGAGAGGACCTTCAAAGTCCTCGAAGAAGGCGCATCGGGAGA
>RXJW01000199.1 GCA_003963005.1 Burkholderiales bacterium | reverse complement strand
CCAGGCCGAAGTCAAGCAGATCCTGCACCTCGTCACCCACAGCCTGTACTCCAACAAGGAGATCTTCCTGCGCGAGCTGGTGTCCAACGCCAGCGACGCCTGCGACAAGCTGCGCTTCGAGGCGCTGGACAACGCCACCCTGTGGGAGGACGCCCCGAACCTGGAGGTGCGCGTCAGCTTCGATGAAGCCGCCCGCACGCTGACCATCAGCGACAACGGCATCGGCATGAGCGCCGAGGAGGCCGCCGCCCACCTGGGCACCATCGCCAAGAGCGGCACGCGGGAGTTCATGGCCAAGCTCGAAGGCGACCAGAAGAAGGACGCCCAGCTCATCGGCCAGTTCGGCGTGGGCTTCTACTCCGGCTTCATCGTGGCCGACAAGATCACGGTCGAGACCCGCCGCGCCGGCCTGCCCGCCGACCAGGGCGTGCGCTGGACGAGCGAAGGCACCGGCGAGTACGAGATCGAGCCCATCACCAAGGCCGGCCGCGGCACCGACGTGATCCTGCACCTGCGCGAGGGCGAGGAGGAGTTCCTCAAGACCTGGCGCGTCAAGAGCACCATCAGCAAGTACAGCGACCACATCTCCCTGCCCATTCTCATGAAGAAGGAGACCTGGGACGCCGAGGCCGCCAAGCAGGTGGTGACGGACGAGTGGGAGCCGGTCAACAAGGCCTCGGCGCTGTGGAGCCGCTCCAAGAGCGAGATCACGGCCGAGCAGTACGAAGAGTTCTACAAGCAGATCAGCCACGACACCGAGGCGCCGCTGGCCTACACGCACAACCGCGTGGAAGGCCGCAGCGAGTACACGCAGCTGCTCTACATCCCGGCCAAGGCTCCGTTCGACCTGTGGAACCGCGACAAGCGCGGCGGCGTGAAGCTCTATGTGAAGCGTGTCTTCATCATGGACGACGCCGAAGCGCTGATGCCGGTGTACCTGCGCTTCGTCAAGGGCGTGATCGACTCGGCCGACCTGCCGCTGAACGTGTCGCGCGAACTGCTGCAGGAAAGCCGCGACGTGCGCGCCATCCGCGAGGGCTCCACCAAGCGCGTGCTCGGCATGCTGGAGAGCCTGGCCAATAGCGAGGACGAGGCCGAACGCGCCAAGTACGCGGCGTTCTGGAAGGACTTCGGCCAGGTGCTCAAGGAAGGCATCGGCGAGGACCACGCCAACCAGGAGCGCCTGGCCAAGCTGTTCCGCTTCGCCTCCACCCACGCCGACGAAGGCGTGAGCCTGGCCGACTACGTCAGCCGCATGAAGGACGGCCAGGAGGCCATCTACTACATCACCGCCGACTCGCTCGCCGCCGCCAAGCACAGCCCGCAGCTGGAGATCTTCCGCAAGAAGGGCATCGAGGTGCTGCTGCTGGTGGACCGCGTGGACGAGTGGATGCTCAGCCACCTGTACGAGTTCGAGGGCAAGGCGCTGCAGTCGGTCGCCAAGGGCGCCATCGATCTCGGCAAGCTGCAGGACGAGGAAGAGAAGAAGAAGGCCGAGGAAGTGGCCGAGAGCCTCAAGCCCCTGCTCGACAAGCTCAAGGACGCCCTGAAGCACCGTGCCAAGGACGTGCGCGTGACGACCCGCCTGGTCGACTCGCCGGCCTGCATCGTCGTGGAAGAGGGCGATGTGTCGGGCCACCTGGCCCGCCTGCTCAAGCAGGCCGGCCAGCAGGCCCCCGAAAGCAAGCCGACACTGGAGATCAACGCCGAGCATGCGCTGGTCAAGAAGCTGGACGGCAGTGCCCACTTCGACGACCTGGCCCAGGTGCTGTTCGACCAGGCCGTGCTTGCCGAAGGCGGCCACCTGGAGGACCCGGCGGCCTACGTGCGGCGCATCAATGCGCTGCTGACGGCCTGACGCAGCCGCCGGCTGTTGACGCGCTCAGGGCGCCGGCAGCCGGTATTCGAAGCGGTAGCTGTGGGCGCCGCCGGGTGCGATGTCGATGTGCATCCGCCCGGTGATGCCCGTGAGTGCGCCGGTGCCGGAGTCCGGGACCACGGTGATCGACAGCGAAGGCTCGTTGCGGTCCATCGTGGCGCTGTGCTGGAGCACGAAGCTGCCCTCGCGGCCGTCCAGCGTGCCGCGCACGGTTTCCATCGCGACATAGCCCGCCGAGCCGGGCGTGGCGCTGCGGAAGGCGATCATCTCGCCGCGGCTCGTGGCCTGAAGCGAGCCGTGGAAGGTCTTGTCCAGCGACATGCGGCCGATGCCGGCGATCTCGGCAGCGGCGCTCGCGGGTTCGGGGGTGAGCTTCACATCGAAGGGGCCTGTGGCGGTCATCGGGCTCATGCGGGTCTCCGGGGCGGCGCTGGCAGCGGCCGCCAGGGCAAGGGCCGCGGTGAGCGCGGCGAGGCGGGTGAAGAGGGACATGACATCATCGTCGGGCAGGCGGGATTGGCCTGCGGCGAATTGAACCCCGGTCCCCGCCCATGACGATTGGAAAAACGCGACCAGCGGCCCGCACGGCGCTGCGTGAGGTGCGCGGCGTGCTGCATCGGCTGCCGGTGGGCGAGTTCGCCCATGGCCGTGTCGCGCCGCCGCCGGACCTGGCGGACCGCATCGAGCACTTCTGGTCGGTCCGCTGGAACCTGGAAGGCCTGCCGCCGCAGGTGCAGCAGACGCTGCCGCATCCGAGCGTGCATCTCGTGATCGAGCCGGGGCGGGCCGACTTCTGGGGCGTGCATACCGGTTGCTGGACGCGGGAGCTGTCGGGGCGCTCGGCCGCCTTTGGCGTGAAGTTCCGGCCCGGCGGGTTCCGCGGCTGGTTCGGTCAGCCGCTCAAGACCCTGGCGAATCGGTCGCTGCCGGCCGGTGACCTGCTCGGCGCCGATGCGCGGTCGATGGCCGACGTGCTGGACGGCCGCAGCGACGACGAGGCCGCCGATCTCGCCTCGACCCTCCTGCGCGCGCACCTGCCGCCGGCGGGCGACGCCGCCTTGCTGGCCGGCCGCATCGCCGACGCGGCGGCGGATGACCTGACGATCCGCGCCGCCCAGCAACTCGCCGACCGCTTCGGCCGCACGCTGCGGGCGCTGCAGCGGCTGTTCAACGACCAGGTGGGCGTCGGGCCCAAGTGGGTGATCAACCGCTACCGCATCCACGAAGCGGTGGCGCGTGTCCAGGCGGGCGAGCCGGTGTCCTGGGCGGACCTGGCGCATGACCTGGGCTACTTCGACCAGGCGCACTTCATCGCGGACTTCCGCCGGCTGACCGGCCGCACCCCCGTCAGCTATGCCCGCAGCCACCACGCGGCCGCCGGCGGGCGCTGAGATCACGGCTTTTGCGTGGTTTTGTGACGGTTCTGCGACAACTCCCGCAGTCCCGGGCTTCCTTCGCTCGGCGCTCGCCGCTAACCTCCTAGGGTTTTCACCGAGTCCCGCATTTCATGGTCCCGTTTGAGTTCAGCGAGCCCGTTGCCGCCGTGCCGGCTGCCCTGGTCACTCGCCGCCTGGTCCTGCGGCCGCCGCGGGACAACGATCTGGAAACCCTCATTGCCCTGCATGCCGACCCGGCCGTGAACCGGTTCTGCGCCGCCGCCACGCCGCAAGGCCGTTCGGGCGTCGAGGCGCAGTTGCAGGCCTGGATCGACCACTGGCAGACGCGCGGCTTCGGCCACTGGGCGATCGCCGAGCGCGACCAGCCCGAGCGACTGATCGGCTTCGGCGGGCTCATGCACCGCAGCGTGGCCGGGCATGCCGGGCTCTTCCTGTACTACCGCATCACGCCCCAGGCCTGGGGCCGCGGCCTGGCCTGCGAGATGTCGCAGTTCGCCATCTGCCAGGCGTTCGAGACGCACGGCGAAGCTGCCGTCGTGGCGGCCGTCTTCCCGAACAACGTGCCCACCCGCAAGACGCTGGAAGGCCTCGGCCTGCGCATGAAGGGCACGCTGTCCGACGGCCCGGGCCATGCGGCTGCGCTGCTCTACGAATTGACCGCCGAGCGCTGGGCCGGCCTGCCGCGCGTCGAGCCTGAAGCGGTGGCCTTCGCTGCCTGAGCCTCAGGTGCCGAAGCGGCGCAGGCCCTGCAGGTCGAGCACCCGCAGGCCGCCGTATTCGATGCGGATCAGCCCGGCGTCCGACAGCCGGTGCAGCGCCTGGTTCACCCGCTGGCGCGACAGCCCCACGAGATAGCCCAGCTCCTGCTGCGTGATGCGCAGCCACGTGCCCACGCCCGGGTAGAGCGTCGGGTGGAAGAGGGCGGCCAGGTTGCGCGCCACGCGCACGTCCGGGTCCTGGATGCGATCGGTTTCGCGCGCCGCGATGAACTGGCCCAGGCGTTCGTTGAGCTGGTCCAGCACGAAGCGGTTGAAGGCGATGCTGCCGTCGAGCAGCGCATGAAAGCTGTCGATCGGCAGACCGGCGACCGTGCTCGGCCGCAGGGCCTGGATGTTGTAGCGGTAGCTCTCGCGCTTGAGCAGCGTGCCCTCGCCAAACCAGCCGCCTGGCGGCACGCCGGTGAAGGTGATGGCCTGGCCGGTGGAGTCGTCGTTGTTCATCTTCAAGAGGCCGTCCACGACGCCGAACCAGAACGTGGCCGGCCGGCCGATGCGGCACAGGCGCTCGCCGGGTTGCGCATCGCCCACCTCCAGCGCCGCGACGGCGCGCTCGCGCAAGGGTCCGTCCAGCAGCTTCAGCCACGGGATCGCCTCCAGTTCGGCGGGCGTCGGACGCCGCGCCCGCTGGCGCAGCGGCAAAGGGGTGTCAGCCATCGGGGGCTCTCGCGGGTGCGGGAAAGTCTGGGCCGTGAAGACCCGTAAATTGTCGTCGTACCGACAGATGGGCGTCAAAGTCCTGAACAGAATGTCTGCACAGACGGGGGCCCGAGCCCCTGCAACGGAGACAGCTTGGTGGACACCTTCCCTCGGCTCCTGCTCGATCACGCCACCCGCCGGCCACATGCGCCGGCGTTGCGCGAGAAGGCCTATGGCGTCTGGCAGACGCTGACCTGGGCCCAGCTTGCCGCTCTCGTGCGCGACCTGGCCCTCGGCCTGTCGGCCGCCGGGCTGCGGCGCGGTGAGCACATCGTCGTGGTCGGCGAGAACCGCCCCCGGCTCTACGCCAGCATGCTGGCCGCGCAGGCGCTCGGCGCCGTGCCGGTGCCGCTCTACCAGGATGCGGTCTCGGCCGAATTCGTCTTTCCGCTGAACAACGCCGAGATCGCATTCGCGGTGGTCGAGGACCAGGAGCAGGTCGACAAGATGCTGGAACTGCGCGAGCAGTGCCCGCAGCTCAAGCGCATCTGGTTCGACGACCCGCGCGGCCTGCGCCACTACGACGAGCCGGGTCTGGCCTCGCTCGACGAGCTCGTGGCGCAAGGCCGGGCTCAGGCGGCGGACCGGCCCGGGTTCTTCGAGACGGAGGTCGCTGCCGGCACGCCGGATGACGTCGCCGCGCTCTTTTTCACGTCGGGCACCACCGGCAATCCCAAGGGCGTGATCCACACCCACGCCACGCTCATCGACCGCGCCCGCGCCGGCCAGCGCTTCGACCAGCTCACCGACCGCGAAGAGGTGCTGGCCTACCTGCCACCGGCCTGGATCGGGCAGAACATCTTCAGCTTCTCGCAGTGGCTGGTGTGCGGCTACGTCGTCAACTGCCCGGAGTCGGCATCCACGGTCAGCATCGACCTGAAGGAGGTCGGGCCCACCTACTACTTCGCGCCGCCGCGGGTCTTCGAGGGGCTGCTCACCACCGTCATGATCCGCATGGAGGACGCCGCGGCGCCGAAGCGCTGGCTGTTCGACCGTTGCATGCACCTGGCCCGCCGCGTGGGCCCGAAACTGATGGATGGCGAATCCGTCGGCCTGCTTGACCGCCTGGCCTATGCGCTTGGCGACGTCCTCATCTATGGCCCGCTGCGCAACACGCTCGGCTTCTCCCGCGTGCGTGTGGCCTACACGGCAGGCGAGGCGATCGGGCCCGACCTCTTCAGCTTCTACCGGGCCATCGGCATCAACCTCAAGCAGCTCTACGGCTCCACCGAGACGGCGGTGTTCGTCTGCCTGCAGCCCGACCACGAGGCCCGCGCCGATACCGTGGGCGTGCCCATCGACGGCGTGGAGATCCGCCTGAGCGACAGCGGCGAGTTGCTGGTGCGATCACCCGGCCTGCTCAAGGGCTACTACAAGAACGACGCCGCCACGCGCGAGGCGCTGACCGACGACGGCTGGTATCACACCGGCGACGCCGGCTTCCTCACACCGGGCGGGCACCTGAAGATCATCGACCGCGCCAAGGACGTGGGCCGCCTGATGGGCGGGCCCTTCGACGGCGCGATGTTTGCGCCCAAGTACGTCGAGAACAAGCTGAACTTTTTTCCGCACATCAAGGAAGCGGTCTGCTTCGGCGACAAGCGCGAGAAGGTGTGCGCCTTCATCAACATCGACTTCGAGGCCGTGGGCAACTGGGCCGAGCGCCGCAACCTGCCCTACGCCGGCTACACCGACCTGGCCCAGCGCGCCGAGGTCTACCAACTGATGCTGGAGTGCGTGGAGAAGGTGAATGCCGACCTCGCGCAGGATGAACTGCTGGCCGGCAGCCAGATCAGCCGCTTCCTCGTGCTGCACAAGGAGCTCGATGCCGACGACGGCGAGCTCACCCGCACGCGCAAGGTGCGCCGCGGCGCGATCGCCGAGAAGTACGGCGTGCTGATCGACGCGCTCTACGCGGGCAAGGTGTCGCAGTACATCGAGACGCAGGTCAAGTTCGAGGACGGCCGCACGTCGATGGTGGCGGCCGACCTGCGCATCGTCGAGGCGCGCACCTTCCCGGCGGTCAGGAGTGCAGCGTGAGGGACAGGAACACAGCCACAGAGTCACAGAGCCACAGAGAGGTGCCACCTCGTCCCCAGGACGGCTGCTGGGCAGCGCTGCCTGTCGTGAGGTTCATGGCCGCAGTCAACCGTCTCTGTGTCTCTGTGCCTCTGTGGCGGTGTTTTTCGCGCGAGGTCGCCCATGGCTGAGAAACGCATCGGCGACGTGATCCTCGAGGTGAAGAACATCTCGCTGTCCTTCGGCGGCGTGAAGGCGCTGACCGACATCAGCTTCGACGTGCGCGAGCACGAGGTGCGGGCCATCATCGGCCCCAACGGCGCGGGCAAGAGCTCGATGCTCAACTGCATCAACGGTGTCTACCAGCCGCAGCAGGGTGCCATCACACTGCGCGGCCGGACCTTCAAGGGCATGAGCCCGCGCGAGGTGGCCGAGATGGGCGTGGCGCGCACCTTCCAGAACCTCGCGCTCTTCAAGGGCATGAGCGTGCTGGACAACCTCATGACAGGCCGCAACCTGCGCATGCAGCGGGGCCTGTTCTGGCAGGCCCTGCACCTCGGTCCCGCGCGCCGCGAGGAGACCGAGCAGCGCGAGGCCGTGGAGCGCATCATCGACTTCCTCGAAATCCAGGCCTACCGCAAGACGCCCGTCGGCCGCCTGCCCTACGGCCTGCAAAAGCGCGTGGACCTGGGCCGGGCGCTGGCCATGGAGCCCAGCCTCTTGCTGCTGGACGAGCCCATGGCCGGCATGAACGTGGAAGAGAAGCAGGACATGTGCCGCTTCATCCTCGACGTGAACGACGAGTTCGGCACGACCATCGTGCTGATCGAGCACGACATGGGCGTGGTGATGGACATCTCCGACGGCGTCGTCGTGCTGGACTACGGCAAGAAGATCGGCGACGGCGCGCCCGACGAGGTGCGGCGCAATGAGGACGTGATCCGGGCTTACCTCGGAGCGGGGCACTGACATGAAATTCAATCAAAGCCACCGAGGCACAGAGGCACAGAGGCAGCGGGATGAAGGTCTCTCTGTGTCTCTGTGCCTCTGTGGCTGTGTTCCTTCCGTCGAGGCAGGTTGACCATGGGCCCGTTTCTCGAAACCCTGATCGGCGGCCTGATGTCAGGCATGCTGTATTCCCTCATCGCGCTGGGCTTCGTGCTCATCTTCAAGGCCAGCGGCGTCTTCAACTTCGCGCAGGGCGCGATGGTGCTGTTCGCCGCGCTCGCGATGGCGCGCTTTGCCGAGTGGCTGCCCAGGCTGACCGGCATGGACAGCAAGCTGCTCATCAATCTCATCGCCTTCGTCGGGGCGCTGGCGGTGATGATCGTCGTGGCCTGGCTCGTGGAGCGGCTGGCGCTGTCCAGGCTCGTCAACCAGGAAGGTGTGACGCTGCTGATGGCCACGCTCGGCATCGCCTACCTGCTCGAAGGCGCGGGGCAGATGATCTTCGGCAACGACATCTACAAGATCGACATCGGCCTGCCCAAGGACCCGATGTTCCTGTTCGAGCAGACGTTCGAGGGCGGCATCCTCGTCAGCAAGGAAGACCTCTACGCCGCGCTCATCGCTGCCGCACTGGTGGCGGGCCTGAGCCTGTTCTTCCAGAAGACGGCCACCGGCCGGGCGCTGCGCGCCGTGGCGGACGATCACCAGGCCGCGCAGAGCATCGGCATCCCGCTGTCGCGCATCTGGGTCATCGTCTGGAGCGTGGCGGGCTTCGTCGCGCTGGTGGCCGGGATGATCTGGGGCAGCAAGCTGGGCGTGCAGTTCTCGCTGTCGCTGGTCGCGCTGAAGGCGCTGCCGGTGGTGATCCTCGGCGGCCTGACGAGCGTACCGGGGGCCATCGTCGGCGGGCTGTTGATCGGCGTGGGCGAGAAGTTGTCCGAGGCCTACCTGGGCAGTCTGATCGGCGGCGGCATCGAGTACTGGTTCGGCTACGTGCTCGTGCTCGGCGTGCTGCTGGTGCGGCCGCAGGGTCTCTTCGGGGAGAAGATCATTGACCGCGTCTGACCTCGATTCAACACAGCCACAGAGACACAGAGGCACAGAGGTGTCGTCACGTCCAACGCCCTCTGTGGCTCTGCGCCTCTGTGGCTTTGTTCCTTCCTCACCCGCGGAGTGACCGTGCTGTACAGAGAAAACGGCCAGTTCAAGACCACCTACGCGGCTGACAGCCAGATCCTGCCGATTCGGCAGGACCGCATCGGCATGGCGCTGCTGCTCGCGGCGGCCTTCGTGCTCGTGCCGCTGCTGTCCAGCGAGTACCTGCTGCGGGCGGTGCTCATTCCCTTCCTGATCCTGTCGCTGGCGGCGCTTGGCCTGAACGTGCTGGTGGGCTACTGCGGGCAGATCTCGCTGGGCTCCGGCGCCTTCATGGCCGTGGGTGCCTACGTGGCCTACAACTGCCAGGCGCGCATCGAAGGCCTGCCGCTGATCGTCAGCCTGCTGGCCGGCGGCCTGGGGGCGACGGTGCTGGGCATGGCCTTCGGGCTGCCGTCGCTGCGCATCAAGGGCCTGTACCTCGCGGTGGCCACGCTCGCCGCGCAATTCTTCGTCGACTGGGCCTGCCTGCGGCTGAAGTGGGTGACGAACGATTCGTCGTCCGGCTCCGTCAGCGTGGCCGACCTGCGCGTCTTCGGTGCCAGTGTGGAGTCGCCCGCCGCGCGCTACCTGCTGTGCCTGAGCTTTGTCGTGGTGTTCGCCCTCGTCACGAAGAACCTCGTGCGCGGCCACATCGGGCGCTCCTGGATGGCCATGCGCGACATGGACGTGGCTGCCGCCGTCATTGGCATCCGGCCGATGCAGGCCAAGCTCAGTGCGTTCGCGGTCAGCAGCTTCATCATCGGCGTGGCCGGCGCGCTGTGGGCCTTCGTGCACCTGGGGTCCTGGGAGCCGGCGGCCTTCGGCATCACGCGGTCCTTCGACCTGCTCTTCATGATCATCATCGGCGGCCTGGGTTCGATCTCCGGCGCCTTCTTCGGCGCGGCCTTCATCGTGGTGCTGCCGTTGATCCTGGACCAGTTGCCCCACTGGACGGGCCTGCCGATGGACACGGCCACCGCCTCGCACCTCGCGCTGATGATCTTCGGTGCGCTCATCGTGTTCTTCCTCATCAAGGAGCCCCACGGCCTGGCGCGGCTGTGGGCGACCGCCAAAGAGAAGCTGCGCCTGTGGCCTTTCCCGCATTGAGTTCCCGGACCGACAACGACAGGAGACACCCATGAAGCGATCCAAGCACCTCGGGGCCCTCGCCCTCACCCTGGCCGCCCTGACGGCCGTCGGTTCGGCCGCGGCCGCACCGGCAGCGCCCAAGGAGCAGTTCTTCCCGCTGCTGGTCTACCGCACGGGCCCCTACTCCCCCAACGGCACGCCCTGGGCCAACGGCAAGCAGGACTACATCAAGCTCATCAACGCGCGTGACGGCGGCATCAACGGCGTGAAGATCACGTTCGAGGAATGCGAGACCGGCTACGCGACCGACAAGGGCGTGGAGTGCTACGAGCGCCTGAAGGGCAAGGGCGCCAGCCTCTTCGACCCGCAGGCCACCGGCATCACCTTTGCGCTGACCGACAAGGTGCCCAACGACAAGATCCCGCTGATCACGCTCGGCTACGGCCTGTCGGCGTCGGCCGACGGCGGTGTGTTCGCCTGGAACTTCCCGCTGATGGGCAGTTACTGGACGGCGGCTGATGCGCTCATCCAGCACCTGGGCAAGAAGGAAGGGGGCCTGGACAAGCTCAAGGGCAAGAAGATCGCGCTGGTCTACCACGACAGCCCGTTCGGCAAGGAGCCGATCCCGCTGCTCGAAGAGCGCCAGAAGATGCACGGCTTCGAGTTCATCAAGATCCCGGTCACGGCGCCGGGCGTGGAGCAGAAGTCGGCCTGGCTTGAAGTGCGCAAGCAGCGCCCCGACTACGTGCTGCTCTGGGGCTGGGGCGTCATGAACTCCACGGCACTGAAGGAGGCCCAGGCCACCGGCTACCCGCGCGACAAGATGTACGGCGTGTGGTGGTCGGGTGCCGAACCGGACGTGAAGGACGTGGGCGAGGGCGCCAAGGGCTACAACGCGCTGAACCTGAACACCTCGGGTACCTCGCCCAAGGTCATCCAGGACATCCTCAAGCTCGTGCACGACAAGGGCCAGGGCACCGGCCCGAAGGACGAGGTCGGCTCGGTGCTCTACACGCGCGGCGTGGTGATCCAGGCCCTGGCCATCGAAGCCGTGCGGCGTGCGCAGGAGCGCTTCGGCAAGGGCAAGGTCATGACTGGCGAGCAGGTGCGTTGGGGCCTGGAGAACCTGGCGCTGGACGACAAGAAGCTGGCTGCACTCGGCCTCACCGGCGTGATCCGCCCGATCAGCACCAGCTGCTACGACCACCAGGGCTCGACCTCGGTGCGGGTGCACACCTGGGACGGCAAGCAGTGGGCGTTCAGCTCCGACTGGTACCAGGCGGATGAGGCAATCCTGAAGCCGATGGTGAAGGCGGCGGCGGACAAGTACGCGGGGGAGAAGAAGCTCACGCGGCGGTCTCCTGCGGATTGCCAGAGCTGAAGGTCGCATGACGGGGGTTGTGGTTTTGGCAACGCTCAGCCGGGAGTTCGCCCCGGCGGGCGACCTACTTTTTGTGTCGACAAAAAGTAGGCAAAAAGCGACCCCTGCAAAACCGCCCCTGCGGGGTTCCCTGCGATGCTCGCAACCCGGGGGCGCGCCCAACTCACTTCGCTACGCTCCGTTCAAACAAAGGGGCGCGAGTCAGAAGTTGAAGCGCGCTGCGCGCGCCCCCCGGGTTGCTGCGCTTCTCGGCGGTTTAGAAGGGGAGACCCGAAACAGCCGCAACAGCCAACTGCCAAACGCCGCAACCCTGCGGTCGCGGCTGTTCCATCACTCCCCCCTGGAGCCCGCCGAGCAGCGGAGGGCCTTGACGGCGCGCGCGCAGCGCGCTTCAACAACTGACTCCGCGCAACTGTTTGACCGGAGCGTAGCGGAGGGAGTTTTGCGCGGGCCCTCAAGGCCTGAGCAGCGCAGGGCAGCCCGAAGGGCCGGGCGGATCGGGGGGCGACTTTTGCCTACTTTTGGTCGCTCAAAAG
>RXJW01000112.1 GCA_003963005.1 Burkholderiales bacterium | reverse complement strand
CGACGGCCTCCAGGCGCTGCACCTCGGCCTCGGCGCCGGCCAGCCGGCCCTCGGCCTTCTTCTGGGCATCCTGGGCTTGAGCAAGCGGCTCCGCGACGGCCGCGTTGGCGGCGCGAACGGCATGTGCGTACAGCCCCTGAACGAACTCCCGGCCCCGGGCCTCGATCTCGGGCGGCAGCACCACCGTGGAGGCCTCGCTGCGGCGCTTGGCGGCCCAGCCTTCGAGCAGAGGCTTGACCGTCGAGTAACTGCCGCCGGTGCGCTCCTGGACCTGCTTGACGCTGGGCTCGGCGATGCCCTCGGCGACTAGGGCGTCGGCGGCGGCGAAGACGGCTTCGGGGGTGGCGAGCTGGCGGGCCATTAGCTGATCTCACTGTAATCAGTTACGGTAATTATCGTAACACATTCACCCACAACGCGGCGCGCTCGCGCCAGCCGGCCTTCCTTCATGTAGCTCGCGGAGCAGTGCCCGTGCTGCGGTGACCACGATGCGATGGCCACCGGCCCGGCGCCAGCTAACTCTGAACCCACGCAAGTCCTTGATCGGCAAAGGGAAAAACCTCGCTGCCCGCCAAAATTGCGCATTCGCGGAATTAAAGTGGCATCACGATAAGATAAGTTATCGTGATGCGGTTTAGTGCGTCTAATTACATTAGTCTAATTAGTAGACTTGTTGGGCTACATGGAAGGCTTGTCAGCGAGCGGCGTTGGTGCGAAAAACGGCCGATGGGGGTGATGTTGGTTTCGATGCAGGAACTGGCGGTTTAAAGTTAGCGTAAACCCGATGCTCCGGTGCCGATGTTTTCCGCAGCGCGGCCGAGCTGCAGCCCGGTCTAGGTGCCAGCAACGCCTGCGAGCGGTTTGTCCCAAACCGCCAGTTTTTGCACCGAAAGCCAGGCGCCTACAAAATCACCGCGCCTGTAAGTGCTTGATCTGTAGGTGCGCTTCTATCCAAGGCGCCAGTTTTTGCACGACCAACCATGGCGCCTTCGAGATGCTCAGCCCCTAGCCTTCCGCTTGGCGGACCCCTGGTTGCGCAACAGCGCATCGACGTACTTGTCGATGCTGAAGGTCAGCATGCCTCGGAAGTTCACGTGCCCGAAGTGAGCCGGGCCCATCCTGCGCAGCCAGGAATCCTCCAAGGGATGCTTGTGCTTCTCTTTGCGCCACTTATCGACGACGGACTGCATCTGCGCCGTGTTCCATGCGATGAGGATGTTGGACAGCAGCGCGTGCGACCCGGAGATCGCGCGCATCTCCGAATCACGGCGACCGCGCTCGGGCTCCAGCCGGCCGGAGTAGACCGCGCGCTGCAGTTGGTGCACCGACTCGCCCCGGTTCAGTAGCGTATGGATCTCGCGGCGGAACTCGGGGTTGCTGTGGTACTCGCAGAGATAGATGGTCCGCAGGAGGCGGCCCAGCGAGTCCAGCGTTTTGTGCAGTGGATCCCCCTGGGCCGCACTGCCGAGTTTTTCAAGGAGGAACTTCGGCGTGACTCGACCGGTCTTGACAGACGCCAGCATGCGCAGGTAATCGTCGTATCCGTCTTTGATCGTCTTCAACGCGATGGTCCCTACCGCGGCCCGCTCCAGGGATTCCGGCACTTCGAATCCCCTGGGGACGAACAGCTTCTGTTCGGAGAGGTTCTTCAGCCGAGGGCAAAGATCGAAGCCGAGACCCTTGGCCGTCGCCATCGCGGCGTTGGTGTATCCGTGGGTGTCTACCGCCAGCAGCGAAAGTTTGATCTCATCGCTTTGACGCGATGCGTTGTAGGTCTCAGCGCCGTGCACGGCCATGCTGTGTTGGCGGACGTTGAGCACAATGGCCTCGTCGTGGAAGATGCCGTACGAGCCCAACACGTGGGTGTAGATTCCCACGGCATGTGTGCGCCGCCGCGGATCCACGCGCGCGTTGTACAAGTGCTGGGTCGCGTCCAAGGACATCATGTCCGATGAGGCCTTGTCGCCGCGGTCCCAGAGCTTGGTGATCGCGAACTGGTGTTGGTAGGCCAGCACACGTTCGTTGGCCTTCCTCAGCCGCCCTGGCACTTCCAGCGACCGCATCGCAGACGTGATCTGCGACACCTCGATGTTGGGAATCATGGCCGCAACCGCCTTGGCAGAGACTTCAGTGCCGTGCGCCAGCAAGGCGCCATAGTTGGCCAGCAACTCGTTGACGGAGTCGGCCTTACGGCCTAGCAGCGCTTCGGTGAAGTTGCACGCCACGTCGACGGCGACCATCACGTCGCTGAGCTGCGTCTCACCGATGGCCTGGAAAATGGCGTTGCGAGTGTTGATGACGTTGTCGTCGACCTCCATTGCCTCGATGGGCGGGATGTGCAACTCGCCCTTCGGACCGATGGTGACCCTCTCCGCGTCCACGGTCTCGGCCAACGCCTGCAGACTGACTCTCAGCGTGGCCAGCAGCGGCTCAAGGAAACGCTCAGGATCGACGGGCATGTTCAGCGTGCCCATGAGGATGCTGCGCTTCTTCTTCCACTCCTCCTTGGAAATCAGCATGCCGTCGCGGCTACGGAAGTCCTCGCTGTGGTCGATCCACATCCGGCCACCCTTGAGGCATTTGCGCACCGCCATCAGCGCGCATGCACGCAGACCGGTGAGGCCTTGCTTGCGGTCTGCACCGTTGACGATCGAGTGCCAGACCGGGTCAACCATGCTGGCGTCGAAGCCCTCCGGCAGCTCGGCCAAGTCCTTCTCATGCAGATCGCGAAGCGCGGCGATCTGTTTCATGGCCGGGAGGCCATCGCGGCCTTGGAAGTCCAGCGCCATCATGTCCTTGATGAGGTTCTTCACGCGCACGTGGTCCTCGCTCAAAGCCTGGCGCACCATCGCGGCGTTGCTCATGTCGATGGGCTTGCTGTCGTCGGGGAACATCTCCTGGAGCGCGGAGATCTTCTGTTCAGCGCTCTTGCTGTCGTCATACAGCACCGACCGCGTCTGCGTCTCGCGCGTCCGGAACTCGCCCAGCGTCTGTATCTTGCGGCGGTTCACGGTCGTGCCGGCCTGGCTGACCAGGTTGCAGATCCGCCGGCCGCACATGAAGAGCGCGACGTCCGTCAATTCAAGTAGGGAACTGCGCAGGAAGCAGACGATCTCCAGGTGAAGGGTGTCTCGAGCCAGACGCTGGCTGTGCGCCGGCGGGCGGTTGACGATGCCCTGGCCAAAGGCATGCATGCGCAGCAATGGGATGCCTTCCAGCGTCCATTCATGCACGCCCAGGCCCTTGAGAAACTGGACCTTGCCGATGACGTCGGTCAGGTTGCTCGGGCTGTGTTTTCCGGTTGGCACCTTCAACCATTCGACGACGGTCGTGCTCTTGCGGCCCTTTCTCTTGGCGAATACCTCGGCCACTACGCGATCGAGCTTGTCGGGCGGCACGTGCTTTCGCACCACTTCAAGCGCCGAGACTTCTGCCGAATTGAACGCGTCGCGGGCCACGTCGCGAATGGCCCGGTCGGACGGCAACTGGACCTTGCGATCGAAGAGCCATAGCTCACCCGCCCTGACCAGGTCATCGACGGAGATGGCATTGCCTGCGTGCGACTGCAGCGAGGCCAACAGCTCAAGCAGATCGGCATCCTCGGCTGACCTGAAGCCAGCCTCCTCGAACGCCCATTTCCGGTGGTCGAAGAGCGTCTTCTCCCGCGAATACAGTGCCTTGATCGACGCGATCGACGTGTCACTGACGCCGAGTGTGCGTGACAGGTACTGCAGCAGCGTGGCTGGCAGCACCTTGCTGTGCGTGAAGCTTCGACCCGTCGCCCGAGCCAACACCAGTTGCGCCGCAGCCGCCAGGCGAGCCTTGGTCGGGAACTTCCGTATCTTCTCGACGTCCGTCTGCGAGAGGCCGAAGGCATGTTCGGCATCGAACTCACTCAGTCCTCTAGGAAGCTCGGTCAGGCCGACAAATCGCTGGCGGTAGGACGACAAGAAGCACCTCCAAAGAAGATGTAGTTGCGACGTCAGCGTCGCTCGATCGGATCCCTATGACGACGAGGGCGCACTGCGCGCGAGCCCGCTTTCAAACTTGGTCTTCATCCCGTCCAGCGAGATGTCGATGTAGCGCAGCGCGGAGCTGACGTCGCGCCAGCCAACGTGCTCCATCAGTTCCTTGAGGTCCCAGCCGTTGCTGCTGGCCCAGTTGGCGAAACCACGGCGAAGCGAGTGGCTGGAATAACTGGCGGCCTCCTCGGCGCCAGCCGCGTGCAGGATGCGCCGCAGCAGCGGCAGCACAGTCTTGCTCAGCATGTGCTCGTTCGAGACGTTGCCCCAACGATCGATGCTAGGGAACACCGGCCCGGTCTTGCGGCCGCTCAGCTCGATCCAGTCGAGGTAGGCGTCCACAGGGCACAGCCGCGACAGCGCCGGGCAATGGAATGCACGGTCCTCGCCCTCGTCAGTGGTCTTGGTCTTTCGAGGCCGGCAGGTCAGCCCTTTGCCCCGCTGCGCTTGGACCTCCTCGATGCGCATGCTGGCCAGCTCGTCGGATCGGAATGCGCGCCAAAAGCCCAGCAGGAGCATCGCGCGGTCGCGGCTGCGGCGCAGCTGCTCGGTCTGGCGGCCGTGCTCGCGTGCCGACGCCTGCGCCTTCAGCAGCCAGTCGGACACCGCTTCGAGCACGTCGAGCTGCAGCGGCCGGGCCCGCTTCTGCGGCACCGCGTGCTTGGCCCGGACGCCACGCAGCACCTTCTGCACCAGCGGCGACCGGGTGGGATCGCCGAAGCCGTTGTCGGCATGCCATCGCGCCAGTGCCGCCAGATGCAGACGCAGCGTGCTGATGCGGTAGACCTCAGCGTGCTCGGCCACGTAGCGCGCCACCGTGTCAGCCGTTGCGGGCAGCAGCCCGCTCCAGACTTGCTCGAAGTTGCGCAGCGCTGCGGCATAGCTCTTGACCGTGTTGTCCCGGTCGGCCGCTAGGACGTACTGCTCAACGGTGGCGCTCATGGCGCCAAGCTCGTCGCTTCCAATCGGCGGAAGGACTTCGGTGAAGGCCGTCGCCGCATAGCCGCCCGTTCCAGCGCCGCCAGGCGGGTTTCCGATGGTGCAAATGCCTGGCTGCCTTGCAAGCGGTCCAGCGCGAACTCGACGAAGGCGCCGACCTGCGGCAGCACTTCACCGCTGTAGTGGCAAAGGAACAGGTGGGCCGAATCGACCCCCAACGACGGTAGCGGCACAAGCGTGCCGTCCTCGATGTACGGCATCGCAGTCAGTGAGATCAGCTGCATCGCCAAGCGGCCAGACCGGGCGATCTGCAGTTCGAGTTGGTCGTCGTTGGTCGAAAGCATCGGCCCGCGATCCTTGCCGCCCGTCCGGGCCTCAAGCACCGGCATCCCGGCTTGGCGCGCGTCCAGCGCCTCGACCGACCGCGGCACCCCGTGCTTGGCCAGGTAGCCCGGCGAGGCGCAGTAGAGGAGTAGCGCTTCCATCAGGAAGGTGCTGCTGACGGCCTGCTCCAGCATCGGCCCGAAGCTGAAGCACACCTCGTCTTCCCCCTGGAGCGCCGGCGTGGCTTGGTCGACGGACCTGACGTGCAGGTTCAGCTTGGGATGCAGCGCGCTGAAGGCGTCGACCACCGGCGCCAGCACGGTCGACACCACCATCCGCGGCGCTGCGATGGACAGGTGGCCGGTGAGCGGCTTGAACGACGCCTTGCGCACGGCGTCCAGCGCCGCGTTCATCGCCTCCAGTGCCGGTCGGGATGCGTCGACCAGCACCTGACCTTCGGGTGTCAGCGCCAGCCGCCGCGTCGTGCGCTCCAGCAGCTTGACTCCGAGCTGCCGCTCCAGCTGTGCCAGCGTCTTGCTCGCGGCCTGGGGCGTGATGCCCTGGTCGGCAGCGGCGTTGGTCAGGCTACCGAGTTCGTCCGCCTTCAACAACGTGGCAAGGGCTCTAAGTTCGCGCATAGGGGTTGGCATGGTTGCCATCTACAACGGACGGTTGTAAATCATATGTATTTTAAACCGTGTGTCTACTGGAGCCCGTTCTCCGAGTGCGCCCCGGTTAGGTGCGTGGAGTCGGTGGCCTTGCATCCCTAGCGCTGTTTTCTATAATCCAACTTAACGAACTTTTCTGAGTTATCCGTTTTGACCTGGGACACCCTTCACCTGCTTGCAGCGCATGACGCCGGACTGGACTCAGTCATGGCGGAGATGCGCCAACTGCGCCGGTACGGCCTGTCCGAGCGCGAGCGGCTCGCTGGCGCTGCCGGCTGGAACGAGGTGGTTCGCCATGCCCGCGAGATGCGCGGACTGGGCCTCGACGACACGATGCTGGAAGTGCTGCGCGAGGTGCAGCGCATCAAGGCGGCGGCAGTCTCGCTGCCGCCCCACTTCCTAAACGAGATCAGCGCTGCCCTGGAACAGCAGCGCTGGCTGGCTGCCTACCGGACCGCCACGCTGGAGTTGTTGAACAACTGCCGGCGCTTCTTGCTGAGCCGACGGTTGCGCCTGCGCAACCTCATCAGCCTGCTGGACACGTTCTGCCGATCCGTGAGGTTGAGGCCGCCAAGGCGGGTCCGTGGCATCACGCTGGTCCGCCGGGCCCTCGGCTTTTTCAGCGCCGCGAAGGTCGATGGGCGGAATCTCCCATGAGGGTTCTCTCAATTGGTGCGCATTGCGCGACTTCACGATGATTTATCCCTCAACCACCTCCGCGCGGCGCCCCGATGAGGCGCCCGGCGAGCAAGCAACACCCTATGTCTCGGCCTCTGAAACCCAAGCACTGCTGCGCAGCAGTCTGGCCGCGCGCAACGCGCGCCTCGAGGCCTCCGACATGGTGAACACCGATCAAGCGGCCAAGCTGGCCGGGACTACTCGAGTGACGATCAACGCCTGGATTGCCAAGGGACGCGCCATCGGCGTGCCACGCATGCAGCGCGGCTTTCGGCTGCCGGCATGGCAGTTCGAGCCGATGCTGTGGGACGTGATCCCCAAGCTGTCCAAGGCGTTGGGCACCCTCGATGGCTGGACCCTGCTGGCATTTCTGGAGACCCCGCACGGCGGCCTTGGTGGAGTTCCCCCCCGCCAGGCTCTTGAACAGGGCCAAGCAGATCGGGTGTTGGCGTTGGCCAGCGCGGAGGGTCTCTGACCCTCCAAGATGAACTTCCAAGACTTTGATGAACTCCCACCGTATCGTCTGACGCCAGACCGACATCTCTTCAGGATCCAGCCGGTGCGCTCACGTCCCGGCAACCGCGCCGTCGGCCCCCTCCGCGTCTCGCTGCCAGGCGCGCTGAGCGGCCGCTTCTGTCTGCCGGACCAGCGCGTCGCCTACTTCGCCGACTCGCCAGAGACAGCCGGCTACGAGGCGTTCGGGCGCCGCGAGCAGACACTTCTTTCGCTGGACCGCCTGCGCCGCGGCGAGCTGCTCTGTGCCGGAGTGGCCGACGGCATAACCTTGCTCGACATGACGCCGCATGCGGCCGATTACCCGGCGCTGCAGTCGACCCGTTTCGGCCCGACCCAGGGCCTGGCCGCCCGCGCCGCTTCAGCTGGCTACGACGGCATCGCCTACCTGTCGGCGCAGCGCTACGCCGGCATCTGCTACGCGCTCTTCGAGCACGTCCTCCCAGCCATTCGCGCCCGCTGGCGCCAGCGCCTGATCGACCCTGAGACTGGCAACCTGCACCGCGTTGTGGCAACTGTTGCTCGGGGCAGCGGTCTGCCACTTGCATGAGGCCTAGCCGGGAGGCTCAACGAGCCCAGGCCCATGTCCAGATCGATCGCTTGAACTCCGGCCGCGCGTCCGGAAGGCGTGACACTGCCACCAGGGCCGCCAGCTCTTCGCCCCTCAAGCGCTCGCACCGCTCAAGCTGGAGCACCGGCTCAGGCTCAGGCCACAGCCGACCGGGCCAACGCGTCTCGCCAGCCGACCAGGACGTGTCGAACTGCTCGACCCAGACGCGGTCGCGGTCCGGCGACAGCGTCAGCACATGGACACGGCTGAGGGCGAGTTCGCGCAGCGGCACCGGCAGCAGATGCGTCATGACGCGGGTGAATGCGGGGATTTCGCTGCCAAGGTTGAAGGCAGCGACGCTGGCCGGAAAGGGCCATTGGTGTTTCTTGTTGAAGTCGCAACTGAACGTCGAAGTCGCAACTCGACATCAGCAGATTTCGACCTGATCCCAGGCGAGCACGCTGACGTCGACGGCGTCGCCCAGGCCCAACCTGACAGCCCCGCCCTGTAGCAGCTCGCGCTCGAACTCTCGCTCCTCGGCCGGCCGCATCAGCGCGTACTGTCGACCCGATGAGGTGGTCACGATTCCGGCTTCCAGGTCGACGGCCGTTATCGCCGAGGTGACGCGAACGGTACCGCGCTCTTCGGTAAGGTCCCTGAGGGTCACCAGGTGCAGGGTTCCGGCTGGCGCCCGGATCAACCGCCAGGAATGCACCTCCATGCGCGGCTGTGCGTCGACCGCCGGCCCATCCCTCAGATTGAAGAAGGCAACGGCGGGAGCCCCCGGCTCGCTTTCGCTCATGTGGCGTCCTTGCGCGCGCTGGCCCGACGAGTGCGGCGGTTTCCCGCAGGCGGTGTCTTGCGCCGGCTGTGCGGCTGGCGCCCAGGCTTGGCGGGCGAGACACGCAGCAAAAGATCCTTCGTCGTCGGCTCCACGTGCTCCGGCACTAACCCACAGTCGAACTCCTGACCGGCCGTGTCGAGCAGGAGCACGCTCTGCCCGGCCGGAGAACTGCACATCCAAACCTCGCGGACCTCTCGCGACGACCATTGACCGTTGGGGGATGCCCAGGCCGGCATCATGCAGACGATCCCCCGGACGAGATCGGGATCGAGTCCGCGAAGCACTTCGGCCAGGTCGTAGTCCCAGGCGATGCAGATGGTGCGCGTCATGCTGCAGTCGTGGATCTCAGCGTCGAGGACTTCCACCGACAGCAGGAACCAAGGAGCATGCAAGGTCAGTTCGACCATGCGCCAGTGCTGGGAGCCGGGTTGCTCCAGGGCCGGCGGAAACGGAAATTCATATTGCGGCTGGGACACGAACATTGGGTGCGAGGCCGTGAACAGCTACAGGTTCAGCGGCCGGATTGTTGAACTCCCATAAATTGTTCGACCTACCTGGCCATATCAAAATTCCTGATATGGCGCCGGCTCAGCTACGGTGCGAGGCTGAGAACCATCGCGTCCATGTCCAAAGCCCTGCACAGTCGCCACAACAAAATCTTCCTGGACAAGCTTCGCAAGCTGCGAGAGTCCCGCCAGCTTCGGCAAGCCGACCTTTGCAAATTGCTCGGCCGCAGCCAGGGCTGGGTCAGCTACGTCGAATCCGGCCAAACAACCCTGCACATCATCGAGCTGCGGCAGTGGCTCGCCGCGCTGGGTGTCGAGTTCCTGGAGTTCCTCAACGAGCTGGATGCCGAACTGCGGCTTCTTGAGGCGATACGACTTCGGGCCAAGCCTCCCCACCGGCTGGCGCGCAGTCCGTTGAGCCAACTCGTGCAGGCCGGCCTGTCCATGGACCAGTCCACGGCGACGCCGGCGCAGGCGAAGCCCGTCAAGCGACAGGTGCGGCGATGACAACGCCAGACGAGAGACGGCGCAACCTGATCTGGGGGCGGGAGGCGCTTGAGGAGCAGTCAGTCGACGTAGCACTGCCCAAAAACTGGCGCGAGGCGTCGGCCGAGCTGCTCATCCGCTACCCCGCGCTTGCCATGATCAGGGACTGTGGCGACCACGACCTGGAGTCGCTGCAGATTCAGTACGCCAATGTTCTGGCGGCTGCCAGGGACCTGTTCCAGCGTATGCGCGTGAGTTCGGCCTGCTCAGAAGGCCGCCGATACACCTTGCTGGTGATACTGCGGCATTTCTATTGAGGAATTCGGGCGTCCAGGCGCCGGCCGAAATCTTCCAGGGTCGATCCGCACGTGAAAGCCCAGAGCTGCAGTTCCACGACACCGACGCGCCGCATACCCGCTTCGGCCCGCGTCACGACACACGCCTTGACGCCCAAGCGCCGAGCGAGCTCTTGCGGAGTGAGACCGGCCTGCATGCGAAGTCGAACCAGCTCGTCAAGGAACACCGCGTGGGCCAGTCCCTGGCCAGTACGAGCGGTCATGGCCCAGGCCTGCGCCGGTCACGCCGTCCCAAGCTCAGGTCTTTGAACGAGGCGATCTCTTCCTTCACACCGTCGAGCAGCCGCTCGACCTCGGCGGGCGTCCCCTTGCTGCAGAAGGCCAGCGTGAGCAGCGTCAGCGGGTGAGTGCCCATGACCTGGGCCAACTGAACAATTTTGTTGAGCGAAGGCTCAGCGCCGTTGTTTTCGAGCCGGCTGACGTACGTCCGCCCGGAGACCTCGTAGAAGTCTTCCTGTGAGAGGTCGCGCTCAAGCCTCACGGCGCGCAGCGCCTTGCCGAAGTTGGGAACGGAAGCCTTGGAACTCATTGCGGGCGTCAATCGGCCCGCATTGGCTCATCACGTACCTTAAAGGACTACACCTTATAAGGTGCGTTGTCTCGGTGCCCATCCCGAGTACCACTCCAGGCGACATGGACCACGCCGAATCTGCAAAGCATCCCTCTGCCACTACTGATTCAGGCTGCGCGAGACTCAACACATAGATCGTCTGGTCGATCAGGAGTCAGCACCACTTGTGCCGGCGACTCGCCGTGAAAAGTCCTGCTGGACATGCGGCATGGAAAAAACGAGGCCCCGGGCGAAGCCGGGGCCGTAAAGCTTCGTCGGTGTCATCACGCCGGAGCTCCTGCTCAGGGAGGTTTAGCAGGGAGGCCAGCAGCGCTGGCCTCTGCGATACTTTAGCAGGCCGGGCCAATATGAATCCGACCACCCTGCGCCCATGAGAAGCACCATCCGTACGCGGTGGCTGTGCGTGGTTCGAGCTCCGTCGCCTGGAGGAAAGTTTGGGTCCTATATCGGACCGCGCTCGCCCTTTGACGGATCGTCCGTCACGGCGCGCCCCTCTGCGTAGGTTTGCATGGCCTGACGAATGACGCGCAAGTGCCGACGATAGTTTGTGCAACCGGAGCACATCATCAGATGAGCGCCCAGGCCAAGTCGCTGCCCGAATGAAATCGGCTCTTCCATTTCCAGGGAGCAGATTTCGGTCACCTCCTTGCAGCTCAGCATGCGGTCTCCCCGGGACGGCCCCAGCCCATTTCCATACAACCTCGCAATTTGTGCCTAGCTCGATGCAGGATGACGTGCAGATTGGTTGACGTGATGCTCAACTGCGCGCAGATCTCCTCGGTGTCAAACCCGAGAAACTCGCGCATCATGAAGACGCGTCCTGTGTTGGGCGGCAGGTGATCAAGGCAGGCTTCGAACACCCGCCAGAACTGCTTGGACTCCATCGACTCCTCCGGCGCCGGCCAGGTCTTCGGCCTGGCTGACTCGCGCCATGCCCCCTTCTCGCTGAAGAGCGCGTCCTGCCGCTCGATCCAGCTGTCATCTTCCTCAAGCAAGCTTGAGATTGGCACAGTGCGGCCCGCCTGGCGGACATGGTCAATGATGCGATTGCGCAGGATCGCAAACACCCAAGTCTTGAGGGTTGAACGTCCTGCAAAGGTGGATGACTGCTTGAGGGCGGCTTCAATGGATTCCTGCACCAGGTCCTCCGCCGTCTCGGCGTTACGAACCTGAAGCCTGGCGAACTTCAGCATGTCCGCTCTGAGCGCAATTAACGCTTCTGCACTGATCGCCTGGACGGCGGCATCAGGCGTGTCATTGCGGAGAGGATCCGTGGCACGGCTCATTGATCAATCACCTCGTTCCCTTGCGGCCTCGTTGCGCGCCGCGCTGTAAGCAGAGACGCAGAACGGCACCAGGTAGTTCAACACCAGATGCCACGGATCGACGGCCTGTCCGGCCATGATCCGCCCACCATTGTTGATGACGTTCAGCACCGTCCCAACCACCAGCGCTACCTTCAGCGCCGGCCGGGCGATGCGTCCGCTGACCATCAGCTTGAGTACCGCCCGCAGGTTCATGGTGGCCGTTTCCGCGCTCGGGCAAGGCGCAACTTCATGAGAACAGCATGCGGATCGCCGAGATCGCAGCCTCTTGCATTGCACCCTGCTGCAAGTCCTCCTTGCGCAGGATCAGGAACGTCGAAGCTCGGTCCTGAGGCCGGGCGAGTCGAAAACCTGCAGGTCCAACTGCCCTGGCTTCGGGCTGCAAATCCCTGACGGCTCGCATCACCACCGCTTCCATGGTGGCGAGGTCCGCCATGCCTGCAAAAACCACGGGAAGGCTGGCGTTCGACTCGCGGATCTTGCGGAAGACTGTGGCGGCGTCGGCCCCCAAAGAAGACGTGACTGCAGTCGAAATGATGGCACCTTGAGCCGGCGTTCGGATCTCTTGGTCGAGCTGGTGCAGGCCGTCGATCCGCACGGGTGCGAAGCCGGCCGTGACCAGGAAGGGACGCATTTCATTGACGATGAATGCGTGCGGGCGGGCGAGAAGTACGCGTCGCAGGGGTGTCATGGCTCGGCTTCGATTCGGTTCGGTTCTGGGCGCTTGTCTCATGGCGAAATGCCACGACCGGCGTCCTACCTGCCTGTTGACGGATCGAACTCCTTTTCCTTACAGACGCTCTGTAAGAAACAGGCTCCGCCGTCGTCCAAGCGTCATCGCCCACCGAAAGCTCACGCATGCACGCCACTCTGCCGCTGCTGGCCAAGACCGATTTCCCTCCGCTGGCCCGCCAGGTGATCAGTACCTTGCAGGTCAACCTGGGATATCGGTGCAATCAGTCCTGCGTTCACTGCCACGTGGGTGCCGGCCCGAACCGGACGGAAGAGATGTCGCGTGAAACCGTCGACGCGGTAATCGACTTCATGGATGCCAATGCATCCATCCAAAGCCTGGACTTGACTGGCGGTGCGCCGGAGCTCAACCCACACTTCCGTCAATTGGTCATTGCCGCTCGTGCACGAGGCCTGAAGGTGATCGATCGCTGCAACCTGACGATTCTTGAAGAACCGGGGCATGAGGATCTCACGGAATTCCTGGCCGCACATCATGTGGAGGTCGTCGCTTCCTTGCCGTGCTACCTCGAGGACAACGTGGACCGGCAGCGGGGCAAGGGGGTCTTCGACGCCAGCATGCGAGCGTTGAAGCGCCTGAACGACCTAGGGTATGGCGCGCCGGGCAGCGGCCTCGTGCTCAACCTCGTCTACAACCCGCAGGGCCCCGTACTCCCCCCCGCCCAGGGACCACTTGAGCGCGACTACAAGCGGCACCTGGATGAAAAGTTCGGGGTGCGCTTCAACAGCCTGTTCACCCTGGCCAACATGCCCATTCAGCGATTCGGCTCGATGCTGGTTTCCAAGGGCCAGTTCAACACCTACATGACCCTGTTGCGGGAGGCCCATCGTGCGGCCAATCTCGAACAGGTGATGTGCCGCAGCCTGCTCAGCGTGGATTGGCAGGGCTACCTCTACGACTGCGACTTCAATCAGCAGCTCGGGCTCGGGCTCCAGAGCTCGGGCGGCCGTCGTGCGCACATCACGGAAATCACCGCAGCGGCACTAGAAGCCTCGCCGGTCCGCGTCGCCGACCACTGCTTCGGCTGCACAGCCGGGCAAGGTTCCAGCTGCGGCGGCGCCCTCGATCAATAAACACCCTTGAGGAGAATCTGATGTCCCGCAGGCATTTCTTGCTTCAATCGGCTGCGCTCTTGGCCGGTGCGCTGCCAGCGCCCGCCATCATGGCCCAGTCCCGCAAGCTTCGATTTGGCGTGGGGCCCTTCATGCCCACGGCAGAAGACACCCGCAAGGCGTTTTTGCCTCTGTTTGCGCACATTGCGAAGAGCCTTGGCGCCCCGGACTTCGATCTTGCTGTGAGCACCGACTGGGCGGGGCTCGCGGTTGCGATGGGCTCGGGCCAGCTCGACGCGGCCTGGATGGGCCCGTGGGGCTACGTCATCGCCAACAACGCGACCGACTGCCAGGCCATCGCGACGGTCAAGTACGACGACAAGCCCACTTACCAAGCCATCATCGTCGGTCGCCCCGACATCAGTGTGGCCCGCTTTCCGGACGACACGCGCGGCCGATCGATCTCGTTCGCCGACGTGGGTTCCACCTCGGGTTGGCTGATTCCCACCTTCTATGCGTCGAAGGTGTGGAAGATCGATCCCAAAGCGTTCTGGAAGTACAGCGAAGGCGCCTCGCATCCGGCCAACGAGGTGGCTGTCGCTTCTGGACAGGTCGACCTCGCCACGGACTACGACCGCAACAGAAACGCCATGATTGCGGCCGGGCGGATCAAGCCCGACGCCACGAAGATCGTCTGGACCTCGGACCCTCTGCCCAACGATGCCTTCGCCGTTCCGAAGCAGGCGCCCCGGGAGTTCACGCAGCAGTTGCAGTCCATCTTGCTGGCTTTGAGCGGTGACGCGGCCAAGGCCCTCATGCCCCCCCGCTACACCGGCTTCGTTGCCGCCACCCACGCCAGCTACAAGATGATCGAGGACGCGGGCCTCGCCATTGGCCGGATCAAGGCTCGTGGCTGATTCCGCGCCGATCATGGGGGGATACCTCGCCGCCGCTCAGGCTTTCTACGATGCGGCCGCCGAGACACCTGCACTGGGCGCGTGCTGCGTGCAGCGCAATGACCTGGAGCTGCCAGGCTTGGTGGTGCCGTCAGCGATGGAGGCTTTGACCTTCAGCTGTGGGACAACCGTCCATCCCGGCGAGTTGGCCGATGCCCCGACGGCGCTGTACATCGGCGTCGGCGGTGGGCTGGAAGCCCTTCAATTCGCGTGGTTCTCTCGCCGGCCTGCAAGCGTGATTGCCGTGGAGCCCGCGCCGCGCATGCGGCAGGCGGCGGAGGCAAACCTCATTCAGGCGGCAAGCCTCAATCCTTGGTTCGACCCAGCCTTCGTACGTGTCATGGCGGGCGACGCCTTCGCGCTGCCAGTTCCCGACGAGAGCGTGGACCTGGTGGCGCAGAACTGCCTGTTCAACATCTTTGAGCCCGCCGACCTGCGCCGTGCACTGGCCGAGGCAGCCCGAGTGCTGCGTCCGGGTGGGCGGTTGATGATGAGCGATCCCATCGCCGAACGTGACATGCCCAAGCACTTGCGGGCTGACGACCGCTTGCGCGCCATGTGCATGGCTGGCGCGTTGCGATTCGAGGACTATGTGGCTGAAATCGCCGCGGCGGGATTCGGTGTCATCGAGGTTCGGTCACGAAAGCCCTATCGCTCGTTGGAGCGCGTCGCTTTCGGACTGGACGCGGACCTCGCGCTCGACGCACTCGACACGGTCTCTCGCAAGACCGGACCGTATGGATCTGTCTGCGAGGCGGAGATCTTCACTGGGCGCCGCGCGGTCTACGTTGGACCGAACGACCGTATCGAGAGCGGCGGCGTTGAATTGCCCAGGCACCTGCCGATTGCTGTCAGTGATCGCACGGCTCTGCGACTGCAGACACGCCCGGAGAAGGATGTATTGATCACCCCGCCCACCTGGCGTCATGCGCCGGTGCGCACGGAAGTGGAGACGCTTGCATGAATTCCCCTGGCCAGTCTTGCCCCATCGAGTACCAGTACGCCGCTGCAGACTTTCGCGGCATGACGGTGGACCGAGTCGATACCGCTTACGTGATCGGTGGCCTGTACGGCAACCTCGACGCTTTGCACGCCATCCTGCGCATCCAGCAGGCCGAGGCCCGCCAGGGCAAACACGTGAGTCTCGTCTTCAACGGCGACCACAACTGGTTCAACGTCGACGCAGCGAGCTTCAAGGAAGTCAATCAGGTAGCGCTTGAGAGCCTGTCGATACGAGGCAACGTCGAGGCCGAACTCTCACGGCCGACGGACGCAGGTTGTGGCTGCAACTATCCCGACTACTTCAATGCCGACTACGTCGCCCGATCCAACGCGATCATGTCGCGGTTGCAGGGTACGGCGCGCGAGTTGCCGGTGCTGTGCGGAGGTCTGCAGGATTTGCCATTTTTCCGCGTCCTGGCTGTAGGCGAGACGCGGGTGGGCATTGTTCATGGTGACCCAGAGATGCTCGCGGGCTGGTCGTTCGCCGCTGAGCGCTTGAGCCCGATCGGCAAGTGCTGCTCGGGCGATGAGGCGGTTGCGGAACTCACGCCACCATCGAAGCTGGAACGTTGGTTCCGCGACGCGGATGTCGATGTCTTCGCCAGCTCCCATACCTGCCTTGCGCATGCGCGCGACCTGCAAGTCGACGGGCGAACCCGAGCGATTTTCAATAACGGCGCCGCAGGCCTGCCCAACTTTGCCAACGAAGGCTTCGGCATCGTGACCCGGATCTCCGCCGACCCGACGATCCCACGGGGAAGCTTGTACGGTTTGAACCTAAACGGTGTTCGCTACGACGCGATGCCGGTGCACTACGACGCGGCGAGCTGGGTCAGACACTTTCTTGCCAACTGGCCGCAGGGTTCACCGGCCTATGAGGCCTATTTCAAGCGCATCGTTGCCGGACCGGATTTTGACCGCCACGACGCAGTCGGCGGGGGCGTGACCCTGACGGTTCAATGATGCAAGAGCCCAGTTCCGCCGTCTTGCGGGCCTTGGAGGCGCGCGCTCGGGAAAGCGTTGGATGGAGCGGCCGACGAGTGCTTCGGGCTGCCTGCCTGGTCGCACTGCTGGTCCTGCTGGCTGCGAGCGCCCGTCTCGCCCAAGTGGACCTGGGGCGACTCATCGAGGGTCTGCCTAAGTTGGGCCACTGGTTGGCTACCGCCTGGCCGCCCAAGCTTGACGAGGTACCGATCTTCCTTTGGCGTACGGCCGAAACGGTGGCGATGGCAGCCGTAGGCACCGCCATCGCCACGCTGCTCGCAGTCCCAATGGCGCTGCTGGCCAGCCGCAACCTCACGCCCTGGCCCAGGCTGTACCTGCCTGCTCGCTGGCTGCTCAACGGACTGCGAGGAATCGACTCCTTCGTCTTCGCACTGCTCTTTGTCGCCGCTGTCGGGCTGGGGCCGTTCGCAGGTGTCTTGGGCATCGCGCTGCATACCTGGGGCAGCGCCGGCAAGTTCATGGCAGACACCATCGAGAGCGCGCCTCTCGGACCCATGCAGGCCGTCGAAACCACCGGGGCCGGGCGCCTGATCGCAGCGCGATATGCCCTTGTCCCTGAGGTGCTGCCCGCGATCCTGTCCAGCACGCTGTATTTGTTCGAGTTCAATGTGCGCGCATCCACCGTGCTGGGTGTCGTGGGCGCCGGCGGCATCGGCCAGGAACTGAAGAACAGCATGGATCTGCTGGACTTCGCGCGACTGGCCACCATCATCGCCATCGTCTTGCTGGTTGTGACCGCGATTGACCAAGTGGCAGCTTGGCTGCGTCGGAGGCTCGTGTGATCGGGGCGGCTGGCGTGACACTGGCCGTGCATGGCCTCACCAAGCGGATGGGTGGTCGCCAGGTGATCGACGACCTGAGCCTTTCCGTTCATCCGGGCGAATGCATCGCCTTGCTCGGGCCAAGTGGTGCGGGCAAGACCACGTTGATTCGATGCATGTCAGGGCAGTTGCCGCCCGACAGCGGTCACGTTCTGCTGGATGGCCAGGATGTGTTGTCAATGCGCCGGTCGACCCGTCGCCGCATCGCGGTGGTGTTTCAGCAGTTCAACCTCGTCGGTCGGCTTGACGCAACGGACAACGTTCTGGCTGGACGCCTGGGTCACATGTCCGCGTGGCGGGCGATGCTGCGCCGCTTCGATTCCAATGACCAGTTGCTGGCACTGCAGTGCCTGGAGCGGGTGGGCATGCTTGAGCACGCCTCTCAGCGCGCGGATACCTTGTCCGGCGGGCAGCAGCAGCGAGTTGCGATCGCGCGAGCTCTCGCGCAACGGCCGAAGGTGATCTTGGCTGACGAGCCCATTGCCAGCCTGGATCCGGTCAACGGCGAGGCGATCCTCGATCTGCTGCGCGACATCGCGCGCACCGAGGGTGTTGCGGTCGTGTGCAGCCTGCATCAGCTTGAATTTGCGCGCGAATGGGCCGACCGGATCGTGGGGATGGCGCCCGATGGAGCCGTCGTTAATCTGCCCGCCAGGAGCTTTGATGCCCGGGCCAGGGACGACATCTACGGGCGGGTTTGGGGCAGCAAGGAAGAAGCCGGGCTGTCCCGCCTGCTGCGGGACCTGTACGTGTGAGCCTCAGGAGCACTGGATGCCGATTCGCGCTTTGACTTTCGATACTGGCGGCACCGTCCTCGATTGGCATGGCGGGCTCGTCCGAAGGCTGAACGCCGTCTGTGGAGATCGCCTCGCGGGCATGGAGCCGCACGTCCTCGTCAATGACTGGCGCAAGCGAGCGATGAAGGCCATCGTGGGGCAACTACAGCCCGCGTTCAACATGGACGACGTGCACCGCGAAACGCTGGGGGCAACGCTGCAGGCGTTTGGGCTCGTCGACCTGAGCGCATCGGAGCGGGAGGCCCTCTGGCGCGGTTGGTACGAACTTGACGCCTGGCCTGACTTCCCTGCAGCCTTGCAGGCGCTTGGCCGGGCCTTGCCGGTCGTCTCCTTCACCATGTTGCCGACGGCACTCGTCATGGGCGTCTCGCGGCGCAATGCTTTGGCTTGGGATGCCATCATCTCTTGCGAAATGATCGGCGTATACAAGCCGCACGCCGAGGCCTACGCCACAGCCGCTCGCTGGCTTGGCTTGGCGCCGCAAGACATCCTGATGGTGGCCTGCCACAACTTCGATCTCAACGCGGCCCAGGCAGCTGGATTCAAAACTGCCTTTGTTCGCCGCCCCGATGAATGGGGCCCACAGGGACCGCAGGATCCGCACCCGAATCGTCCGTATGACTTGGTGGTGGACGGCTTCGAAGAACTCAGGCGACAAGTTCTGAATGGGCCAGGAGCGTTCCCCGGACCGTGATTGACGACAAGGTTTCCCGATGCCGACCTTTCCGATCGTCATCGCGCGGAAAGTGGCTGTGAGATCCGGCATGAGAGCTCATCAGGCATCCCGTGCAAGTCAAGTTGCTCAGCACCGAGTCAAGTCGGACCTGAGCACACCAATTTTTCAGGAGACAACGAGTGGCCTTCCTTTCCACCTTGCCTGACGATGCCGGCGTACGACACATCCTCGCCCTGAACCCGGCCGCCGGTCGCGCGCTGATCGAGTTCCACAGCGCTGCGCTTCGTTCCGACTCGCAGCTTGACGCCAAGGACAAGGAGCTCATCGCCGCCTTTGTGTCCGGACTGAATGCATGCCAGTACTGCTACGGCGTCCACAAGGAGACGGCCAAGGCCTTCGGCGTTCCGGAGAGCGTCATCGAGGCCTTGCTTGCCGATGTCAACAGCGCGCCCGTCGATGAGCGCCTGAAGCCCCTGCTTTCCTACGCCAGGGTGCTCACCTTGACGCCGACCCGGGCGCAGCAAAGTCACGCCGATGCGATCCTTGCCGCCGGCTGGACCGAGCGCGACTTGCACGATGCCATCCTCACGGTCTGCCTCTTCAACTTCATGAACCGCTTGCTTGAAGGTCATGGGGTCAAGGGATCGGCCGAGCTGTACCAGGCCAGGGGGCAGGCGCTACACGCCGTGGGCTATGCGCCGCTGCTCGACATGCTGTCGACGTCCGAGGCCAAGCCGATCAGCTTGAAACCCTAATGCCCGCATGCGTCTCTTTGCGTGTGACGTGGAGCGGTCTCAAAGGGGCTTGAGCTGCTGCAGCAGGGTCGGCACGAGTTCGGTCACCGTCGGATGGATGTGAACCGTACGCGCGATTACTGTGTAGGGTTGCCGCGCTGCCATCACATCGAGCAAGGAGTGCACGACTTCGTCGCCGTTTAGGCCAAGGATCGCGGCCCCCAGGATTTGTTGGCTGTCGGCGTCGACGAGCACCTTCATGAAGCCCTGTGATTCGCCGGCCTCGCGCGCCCGCCCAACACGCTGCATCGGCATCTTTGCGCGCAGCAGGCGCTTGCCGCTGGCGACCGCATCGGCTTCGGACAGGCCGACGCGGCCGAGCGCCGGGTCGATGAATAGCGCGTAGCAGGGAATGCGGTCGCCGACGCGGCGCGGGTCGTTGTCGAACAGGTTGGCCACCACGATCTCGTGGTCGTTCCAGGACGTGTGTGTGAAGGCGCCGCGGCCGTTGCAATCGCCCACCGCCCAGACGCCCTCAACGCTGGTGCGGCACTGCTCGTCGACCACGATGAAACCGCGTGCGTCCATGCTGATGCCAGCGCGGTCGAGGCCCAGATCTTCGGTGTTGGGCTGGCGGCCGACAGCCAGCAAAACGTGACTGCCGGTGATGCCGTCCCCGGCTCCACCGCAAGCCGCACCGACCACGATGCGATCGCCCGAACGGGCCAGCGAGAGGCAGTCGGCCCCCAGCTCGAAGCGAACGCCCTCAGCCTCCAGGATTGCACGGATGCCATCAGACACATCTTCGTCCTCACGCGGTAGCAGACGCGCAGAGCGCTCGACCACGGTCACTCGGGCACCGAAGCGGCGCATCATCTGCGCGAACTCCAGACCGATGTAGCTGCCGCCGACGATGACCAGGTGCTCCGGCACGGCCTGCAGTTCCATGACCGATGTGCTGTCCAGCGTTGGTACCGTGTCGATGCCTGGCAGCGCGGGGCGTGTCGCGCGACCGCCGACGTTCAGGAAGATGCGCGGCGCTGTCAGGCGCCTCCCCGCCACCTCGAGCACCGCCGGCTCAGCGAAGCGCGCGTGGCCGACGATTACCTCAGTGTGCTTCAGGCCGCGCATCCAGCTTTCGACGCCCTCGCGTGACTTTGCGACGATGGCGTTCTTGCGTGCCATCACGCGGGCCATGTCGACGCGTAGGTCGCTCACGTCGAAACCGAACTCGCCGCCGCGCTGCGCCATGCGAACCGCGCGCGCACTGGCCACCAGCGTCTTGGTCGGCACACAGCCAACGTTGACGCAGGTGCCGCCGAAGTGATGGCGCTCGATCACCGCCGTCTTCAGCCCCTCGCGGCTGCAGCGCGCGGCAATGGCCGGGCCGGCCTGGCCGGCGCCGACGATGATGGCGTCGAAGGTTTCAATGTCCATGGCTCATGGTCTCCTTGCTCGACAACGAAACAGCATGCCTTCCTCGTGCCGCCCGCGCTAACGGGTGAGTAGCCGCCGCGAGCCGAAGCTGGCCCCATCCACCAGCGCCACCAGCAGCACCATCGCCATCAGCACCGTGGCGGTCTTATGCATCTGGAACAGCCCCATGTGAAATGCGAGCATCTGCCCGAGGCCGCCAGCGCCGACGACGCCCAGCACGGCGGCGGCGCGGATGTTGTTCTCCCAGCGGTAAAGCGTGTAGCTCATCAGCTGAGGCAGCACCTGTGGCAGCGTGGCGTAGAGAAAAACGCGAACACTGCCCGCACCCTGCACGCGCAGTGCCGCTGCCGGGCCCGGCGGCGCGTTCTCGATCGCTTCGGCGAACAGCCGCCCCAGCACACCCGTGGTGTGCACGGCCAGCGCTAGCGTGCCGGCGAAGGGCCCCAGCCCGACAGCGATCAATAGCAGCGCCGCCCAGACCAGTTCGGGGACTGCGCGCAGGGCGTTCAGCATCAGCCGCGCCGGGGCCCGGGCAGGCGCCGCATCGGTGTCGTGCAGCCGGCTCGCGGGCAGCGCCAGGATCCCGCCCGCCAGTGTGGCCAGCAGGGTCCCCAGCAACGACATGGCCAGGGTCTCCCACGTCGCCCTGGTCACCTGGCCCACGAAGGCCGGTGACAGGTCCGGCGGTGAGAACTCGGCCAGAAAGCGGCCCATGCTGGCCAGGGCATCGCTGCTGAACAAAGCGGCCAGCGGCAGGTCCAGCGACACGAAGCTGGCCACGACCAGCACCAGCACGCCGGCGCAAAGCCAGCAGGCCCTGCAGCGAGCGTCGAACAGCGGCGGCGGTAGGCGGTAGCGGTGGTTGGCGGCGGGGCCACGCATCGCACTACCCCAGCGCCCGGCGCAGCGCGGCGCTGACGCGGTCGGCCAGCGCGACCAGCGCGACAAACACCACCAGGATGGTCAGCACCTCGCCGCCGGCAAACATCTTCAGCGAGCCGTCCATCTGCTGCCCCAGCCCGCCGGCACCGACGAAGCCCAGCACCACCGAGCTGCGGATGGCGCACTCCCAGCGGTACACCGTGTAGCTGGTCAGCTCGGCGGCGTTCTGCGGCAGCAGGCCATAGGCGAAGGCCTGCAACCGGGACGCGCCGTTGCGCAGCAGTGTCTGCGTGATCGCGGCCTCGCCGCTTTCCAGAATCTCGGCGTACACCTTTCCCAGCATGCCACCATAGGTGAGCGCGATGGCCAGCACGCCGGCCGCAGGGCCCAGGCCGACCACTCGCACAAGAGCCAGCGCCCAGACCAGCTCCGGCACACTGCGCAGCACGATCAGCACCGCCCGCGTCGCCTGTCGCAAGCCGCGCGGCAGCGGCGCGATGCGGCCGGAGAGCGCCGAGACCGAAAGTGAACGCGAGGCGATGAGCGCCAGTGGCACGGCCAGCAGCAGTCCCAGTGTGATGCCGGCGGTTGCAATGGCCACGGTGCGCCAGGTCTCGCGGGCCACGAGCAGCAGGAAGTCGGCCGAATGCGCCGGCGGCACGAAGCCGGCCAGGAAGCGACCTATCACGCGCATCGCCTTCGCATCCAGCAGCACCCAGGGCTTGAACTCCGTGGCCTGTAGCAGCGGCCACAGCAGCACCACGCCCAAGAGCGCCAGCCCCATGCGGCCGGGCCAGGTTGGGTCGCGCCGGGGTGCCGGACTCAGCGGCATTGCATGGCCACCTTCGGCGCCGGTGCCGGCGGGGCGTCGGCTGGCGGCGGCCCGCGCCGTTCGTCTTCGCTCTGGGCGTACAAGCGCGTGAGGTGATCGCGCGTTACGGCTGCGGCTGGCAGGTCGAACACCTTGCGTCCGTCGCGCAGCCCCAGGATGCGAGGGAAGTGGGCCAGCGCGGCGTCCACCTGATGCAGCGTGGCCACCAAGGTGGCGCCGCGCGAGCGGGCCTCGCGCACCAGGGCCGCAGCAGCCTGCTCGGCACGCGCAGGGTCCAGCGCCGAGAGCGGTTCGTCGACCAGCCACAGCCGCGCCGGGGCCACAAGCGCCCGCGCCAGGCCCACCCGCTGGCGCTCCCCGCCGGAGAGGCGGTCGACCCGTTCGAACAGCTTGTCTGCTAGGTTGAAGACCTCCAGCGCTTCTTCGGCGGCAGGGATGTCTGCCGGGTAGAACAACGAGCGCAGGCTCTTCATCAGTCCCCATGCCGGCAGGCGGCCCGCCAGCACGGCGGTGACGACGCGCTGGCGCGGCGGCAACGGCGGGACCTGCGGCACCAGGATGAGCCGGCCGCGCAAGGCGGTCAGGGCGGGTCGCGGCAGCGCCCAGGGGTCGACGTCGTCGATGTGCAGGCTGCCGGCCGCCGGCGGGCGCGCACAGGCCAGCACCTCCAGCAGGGTTGTCTTGCCGGCGCCCGAGGGCCCAATCACCGCGACCGCTTCGCCGGCCTGGACGCCAAAGCCGAGCCCCGCCAGTGCGTCAGCCGCGCCACGCTGCGCGGTGGCGTGCCGCGCCCCAAGGTCCTGCAGCAGAAGCTTCACGACCCGGGGCTCGAAGCAGCCCGGCGCTGCATGCAGGTGGCGCCGCCACAGGCCGGCAGTGTGCCGGTCAAGGGGAATCGCACCCAACGCAAGGACAAGAAACGGGCCATCGGAATCCTTTCACGGGCCGTCCGTTTCGGGCGGTCCTGTGCACTCTAGCGGCTTGTCAGCCTTGGCGCTGAGCCTGCCACGCTTGCCCAGGCGCCTGGCACAGAACCGCCCCACCAACGCCAGGTCATGTGCAGACCTCGCCCTTGCACGTCGATCGGAGGTTCGCGCAGGTCGTCGCTGGCGGCTGCTCGCGAGCCGCGATCAAACGGCGCAACTGCGGAACCCTGCGGGCACGTCGTTGCGCCCGGCCGGGAAGAAATTGCGGTAGCCAGCGTGGCGCATGCGCGGCTGGGTGCAGTGCGACGCTCCCTTCAGCACCGGCCGGCCGTCGAACCAGGGCGCTGAGTAGTCACGGTACGGATGCGGCGCGAAGCCTGGGAAGGGGGCGAACGGGCTGGCCGTCCATTCCCACACGTCCCCCCAGCGGAAGGCAGATCCCTCGACAAGTGCGGCGCACTCCCATTCCGCTTCGGTCGGCAGCCGCCGCCCGGCCCAGCGGCACCACGCCTCGGCCTCATGCAGCGTCAGGTGGCAGGCCGCCTCGGCCGGGTTAAGCGCCTGCCAGCGACCGCCGCGCCACTGCTGCCAGCCACCGTCGCCGCGTCGCAGATAGCGGGGGGCCGGCTCGGGCTGGGTCTTAAGCCAGCTTGCGCCCGCATCGGACCAGAGGCGCGCTTGCCCGTAGCCGCCGTCTTCCACGAACGGCAGGTACTCGGCCCAGCGCACCGCCTGCGGATCGATGGAATAACTTGCGAGGCGGAGGTCGACACCGGGTGCTTCGTTGTCGAAGACGAAACCTGCGTTCGTCGCGCCGCCGAGCCGCCAGACCTGCTCGCTGATCGCCAGGGGGAGTGGCGCTGCGGGCAGCGGCCGTGTCTCCCAACGCTTGTCGTCGATCACGATGCCCAAGTTGCGTGCCATGTACAGCGCGGCCTCGTGGTGCATGTCTTCATGAAACAGCGCGAGGCGGTAGAAGTACAACGCGTCGTCGTCGCTGTCGGCGTCGTTCAGCAGGACCAGGGAGCGGTCGAGCTGCCGCGTCAGGTCATCGCGTGTCGCTGCGGCGTCCGGCAAGGGCAGCCGCCAGCGGCTGTCGTGAGGCACGCGACTCGAGTTGTAGAGCTCGTCGGCACCCGGCCTTAAAGACGGTCCGCGCAAAGCTTCCGGGTCGGCCCGAGCTCCGAGACCTCGCTCCGGATTGCGGGCGATCCAGTACTCCTGGAACCAGCCAATATGCCCCAACTCCCACAACGGAGGATTCAGTTCGGCACGCAGCGGCACCCGAAGACCGGGCAGCGCCCGTTCATAGCAGCCGAAGGTGGCCATCGTGTCCGCACGACTCGCGCGCAAGGCATCAGCGAGAAATTCGGGTGAGCCCTGTCGGGCCGCCACCGCCTCTCGCGTTAGGCTCGCATCGTGCATCGTGATTCCCTGGTGATCGTGACGCCTGCGCTGGCATCAGCCAACAACGGCAACTGGCAGACAGCACGCCGCTGGGCGGCCATGCTGCGCTCAGCTTACCGCGTTGACCTGGCGGACCACTGGAGCGCAGGTGATGAAGCGCTGATGATTGCTCTGCACGCCCGGCGCTCGGCCGCGTCTACCGATGCCTGGCGCAGCGCGCATCCCAAGCGCCCGCTGCTGCTGGTACTGACCGGCACCGACCTGTACCGCGATATCGCCTTCGATACCGATGCCCAGCGCGCTCTGCGGCAGGCAGACGCCCTGGTGGTCCTCAATACGCTGGGTGCGCGCAGCCTGCCGCCAGGCCTGCGCGGAAAGGCGCACGTGATCTTGCAGTCATGCGCCGCGCGAGCACCGCAGGCCCGCACCCAGCGTCACCTGCGCGCTTTGATGGTCGGCCACCTTCGCGACGAGAAGGACCCGCGAACCTATTGGCGCGCTGCGCAAAGGCTCGCGTCTCGCCCGGACATCCTGCTGGACCATGTCGGTGCGGCGCTTGATCCGCTACTGGGCGCCGAGGCCGCTGGGCTGGCCGCAGGGCTGGCGCAGTTTCGCTGGCTGGGCGGGCTGCCGCACGGCGAGGTTCGGCGACGCATCCAGGCCGCGCATGTGCTGGTCCATGCCAGCCGCATGGAAGGCGGTGCGCACGTGCTGATCGAAGCCATGCGCAGCGGCACGCCGGTTCTGGCTTCGCGCATCGACGGGAACACGGGCCTGCTGGGGGAGGACTATCCCGGTCTCTTCGAGCCTGGCGATGACAGTGCGCTGGCAGCCCTGCTCGAGCGCGCCCGTGACGATCTGGATATGCTGCCCGATCTGATGGCACGTCTGGCCCCTCGTGCAAGTCGTTTTGCGCCGGAGGCTGAACGTTCCGCACTGCACGACCTTGTTGGCGGGTTGCTGGCCAGCCGACGTAACGAACTCATGCCATGAACGCACCTGCCTGTCCTGCCAATGCCGATGAACCACGCCTCACGTCGCTGTCGCACGGCGGCGGATGCGGCTGCAAGATTGCGCCGGGCGTGCTCTCCGAGATCCTCAAAGGCACCGCCGCGCTCCCGGTGCCCAAGGAGCTGCTGGTGGGCATCGAGACCGCCGACGATGCCGCGGTCTACCAGCTCAACGAGGGTCAGGCGCTGATTGCCACCACCGACTTCTTCATGCCCATCGTCGACGACCCGTATGACTTCGGGCGAATCGCCGCCACGAATGCCATCAGCGACGTCTACGCGATGGGCGGTCGACCGATATTGGCGCTGGCGCTTGTCGGTATGCCAATCAACGTGCTGTCCACGCAAACCATCGGGCGCGTGCTGGAAGGCGGCGCCTCGGTTTGTCGAAGCGCGGGCATTCCCATCGCCGGGGGACACACCATCGATTCGGTCGAGGCAATTTACGGCTTGGTTGCCCTCGGGCTGGTGCATCCGAAGCAGGTCAAGCGCAACGCCGACGCCCAGCCTGGCGACCTGCTGGTGTTGGGCAAGCCACTGGGCGTCGGCGTCATGAGCGCGGCGCTGAAGAAGGGGCAGCTCGATCCAAACGCCTACGCGCTGATGATCGCAACGACGACGCGGCTGAACACACCGGGGCCGGACCTGGCCCACCTGCCCGGGGTGCACGCGCTGACCGACGTCACCGGCTTCGGTCTTGCCGGCCACGCCCTGGAATTGGCTCGTGGTGCTGGCTGCACGGTGGAATTGGATTGGCCGGCAGTGCCTTTGCTCGCCGGCGTGAGTGAGTTGGCAGGACGTGGGTTTGTGACGGGTGCTTCAGCTCGCAACTGGTCCGGCTATGGGCATGACGTGATCTTGCCGACGGATTTCAGTGCGGACAATCGAGCACTCCTTACCGACCCGCAAACCAGTGGCGGCCTGCTGGTCTCCTGCCATCCCTCCGCACTCGACGAGGTGTTGTCCGTGTTTCGTCGCCACGGGTTCGAGCATGCCGCAGTCGTCGGTCGGGTTACGGCAAAGGATGACGCGCCGGCACTCCGCGTTCTTTGACGCTGTAGTCCCGCCCATGAACAATAGCGTCGATTTCTTCGATCGCCAGTTCCAGCGCCAGACCCAGGGGCAGACGCCTGGCCCCCAGGCCGGCCTGAATCCGTTCGAGCTTGCGGCCCTGCCACACCTAGGCGGCAAGGTGCTCGACTTCGGCTGCGGCCTGGGTCAACTATCGGTAGCCGCTGCACGGGCCAGCTGCGAGGTGATCGCGCTCGACGCCAGCCCAGTGGCCGTGAATCACCTTCGCAGCGTCGCCGAGCGGGAACGGCTGCCGGTCCGTGTGCAGCTCGCTGACCTGCGTTCGTACCGCCTGGAAGAAGACTTCGACGCCATCGTGTCCATCGGGCTGCTCATGTTCTTCGATTGCGAAACCGCCTGGCGTGCGCTCGATCAGATGGAGGCGCATTTGCGCCCAGGCGGCGTGCTGGTCGTCAACGTGCTGGTCAAGGGAACGACCTACATGGATATGTTCGATCCCCAGGGCTACTGCCTGTTCGAGCGCGATGCGCTCATCCATCGTTTCGCGACTTGGGACATCATTTCGTCGACCTTCGATGACTTCCCCGCGCCGGGCGAATTGAAGAAGTCATTCGCAACGATCATTGCGCGCAAGCCGCGCCCAGCAGCGACCTGATGGTGCGAATCGTCACTCGCCCAGTCCGCCTTTTCTGGAGCCTTGATCCAAGAAGCGGGGGCCATGATTTCATTCGTTGACAAACTTGGGCCTGTTCACCACCACGCCGTCGGATCAACCCGTCTGGCCAGAGCGCCTTCTGGGACGAATGGCATCGGGACGGAACCACACTCGCCGCTCCCTCTACAACCTCCCGGCCTCGCGGTCACCCGGCGCAGCAGGACAGTTGCTTCACGTCCTTGCTGAAGGTCTGCGCCGCGAGTTTCAAGCCCTCGACCATCGTCAGATACGGGAACAACTGCTCGGCCAGTTCCTGCGCCGTCATCCGCGCGCGGATCGCCAGTGCCGCGGTTTGGATCAGCTCACCGGCCTCCGGGGCCACTGCCTGCACGCCGATCAGCCGATGGCTGCCTTCCTCGATGACCAATTTGATGAAGCCGCGTGTATCGAAGTTGGCGAGCGCTCGGGGCACGTTGTCTAGGGTGAGCGTGCGACTGTCGGTTTCGATGCCGGCATCGTGTGCCGCCTGCTCGGACAGGCCCACGGTGGCGACCTGCGGATCGGTGAACGCAACCGCCGGCATGGCGGTCAGGTCCAGTGCCGCGTTGCCGCCGGTCATGTTGATCGCGGCGCGCGTACCGGCCGCCGCCGCCACGTAGACGAATTGCGGCTGGTCGGTGCAGTCGCCGCTGGCATAGATATCCGGGGCGCTTGTGCGCATGCCGGGGTCGATCTCGATGGCCCCTTGCTTGTCCACCGTCACCCCGGCCGCTTCGAGGTTGAGGCTGTTTGTATTGGGCGTTCGGCCAGTGGCCACCAGCAGCCTGTCGGCGCGCAGTTCGCCTTGGTTGGTGTTCAATACAAACTCGCCGTCCATGTGCGCGACTTGGCTTGCTTGCGCGTGTTCCAGCACCTCGATGCCCTCGGTGCGGAACGCCGCCGTCACGGTTTCGCCGATGGCCGGGTCTTGGCGTGAGAACAGAGTGCTGCGCGCCAGGATCGTGACCTTGGCCCCAAGCCGGGCGAAGGCCTGCGCCAGTTCCACCGCCACCACCGACGAACCGATCACCGCCAACCTCGCGGGAATCGTGTCACTCACCAGCGCCTCGGTTGAAGTCCAGTAAGGTATGTCCCTGAGGCCGGGAATCGGCGGCACCGCCGCGCCTGCGCCGGTGGCGATAAGGCACCGGTCGAATGAAACTACGTGCTCGCGGCCCTCAATCAGCCGCACGATCAGGCTGTGGCCGTCCTTGAAGCGGGCTTCGCCCGCAAGCCGCGTGATGGCCGGATTGCCATCCAGGATGCTTTCGTACTTGGCGTGGCGCAGCGCATCGACGCGGGCTTGCTGCTGGGCCAGCAGTCGTTCACGAAGGACCACGGGGGCGTTCGCCTGAAGTCCGCCATCGAACGGGCTTTCACGCCGGAGGTGGGCGATGTGGGCAGCGCGGATCATGATCTTCGAGGGCACGCAGCCGACATTGACGCAGGTGCCGCCAATGGTGCCGCGCTCGATCAGCGTCACCCGTGCGCCTCGCTCGACGGCCTTGAGCGCCGCCGCCATCGCGGCCCCGCCGCTGCCGATCACAGCGATATGCAGGCCTCCATCGTGGCTGGCCTTATCGCCGCCGGCGACCCAATCGCGCGCGCGGTCGAGCCGCCCGCCCTTGGGGAGCGGATCCGACGCATCGGCCAGCGCGGCCCGGTAGCCCAGTCCGGCGACGGCCGCAATCAGAGCTTCGGGCGAAGTACCGCCCGCGATGGCGAGCCGGGCGCTGCCCTTGGCGTAGGACACCTCGGCCGATTGCACGCCAGGCACGCTTTCCAGCGCTTGCTTGACATGGACCGCACAGGCATCGCAGGTCATGCCGTTGATCTTCAACTCCGTCATGGCGTCATTCCTCTCGATTCGATGGGGCTCAAGCCAATCAGCCTTGCTTCGCGGGCAGTGCGCAGCCATCAGGTCCGCAACGACGGTTGGCCGGAGATAGCAGGTCCCAGATGGACACGCCGACCATCAAGGCCAGGCCGGTGTAAACGAAACGGGCCGTCCACCAGTTGCCAAGCAGCCAGAAGGTCCCAGCGAACACGAGGGCCGGTCCAATCATGCCGAGCAGGCTGCGGTGCCACTGGCGGTGGCTGATCCACCCGATGGCGTTCGCCAGGAACGCCAGTCCGGCGAACAGCGGCAACAGCTTGGAGATGAACAGGCCCTCGTATTCCTGAAGGAAGCCCAGTCCGACAGCCGCGCCCAAGCTGGCGATCGCGGGAAAACAGGCCGCGCAGCCCGCCGCCGAGACGACGGCACCGAATGCACCCGCTTTATCGGCGATCTGAGCGATTGGCTTCATGCCGTCCTCCCTGGATCAGCGCTTGACGCTGGATGGATAGCCCGCGTCTTCGGTGGCCTTGGCCAGCTTCTGGACGTCGGCCTTGGCGTTGTCGAAGGTGACGACCGCCTCGCGCTTCTCAAAGGTCACATTGACCTGGCTGACGCCCTCGACCTTGGAGAGCGCCTTCTTGACGGTGATCGGGCAGGCGGCGCAGGTCATGCCGGGTACTGCCAGCGTGACGGTCTGGGTAGCGGCCCACACTGGCGCGGTGACTGTGACCAGCGCAAGGGAGGCAGCCAAATTTTTGGCTTGCGCCGAAACTAGCGTTTTCATGATGAACTCCTGATCAATAGAAGAAAGGCAGCACGTAGGGAAAACCAAGCGCGATCAGCACGAGCACGGCCACGATCCAGAAAATCAGCTTGTAGGTGGTACGAACCTGCGGAATCGCGCACACCTCGCCCGGCTTGCAGGCATTCACCGGCCGGTAGATGCGTCGCCAGGCGAAAAACATGGCTACCAATGCCACGCCGATGAAGATCGGCCGGTAGGGCTCCAGCGCAGTCAGGTTGCCGATCCAAGCACCGGAAAAGCCGAGCGTGACCAAGACCAGAGGCCCCAAGCAACAGGTCGAGGCGAGGATGG
This sequence comes from Burkholderiales bacterium, assembly GCA_003963005.1. GTDB lineage: Bacteria > Pseudomonadota > Gammaproteobacteria > Burkholderiales > Burkholderiaceae_C > Pelomonas. The sequence goes on along the minus strand of RXJW01000112.1, from coordinate 36,567 downwards.
CGGCCAGCCCTCCGGCGGCCAGAGCGCCACGCCCTGCTTGCGGTTGCGACATCGTGTTTTCCTTTCGAGATTTCGCTTGAAGACTTAATCTTGCTTCCGTAGTCAAGTACGGAGTCAAGCGAAGTGGAAATCCATCTGGAGAACCTGACGATCGGCGCTTTTGCCAACGCCGCTGGGGTCAATGTCGAAACGATCCGGTTCTACCAGCGCAAGGGTCTGCTGCTCGAGCCGGACCGGCCTTACGGCAGCATCCGGCGTTACGGCGGCTCGGACGTGGCGAGGATGAAATTTGTGAAGTCAGCTCAGCGCTTGGGCTTCAGCCTCGACGAGATCGGCGAGTTGCTGAAGCTCGAAGATGGCGCGCATTGCAGCGAGGCATCAGAGATCGCGGCGCTGCGTCTGGTCGACGTGCGCGCCCGCCTGACGGATCTTGCACGGATGGAAGCTGCCCTGTCGAAACTTGTGGACGAGTGTTGCGCGCGTCATGGCCAGGTGTCGTGCCCGCTGATTGAAGCGTTGCACGGTGACTGAACAATGCTCATGCGACCGACGACACGACGTGTTGGGTTCGTTGGAATTTCCGAAGTTCAGACTTCGTTTTGCCAGGGTTCAAATCGGCGACCGACGCGGGCCATCCCCGGGGGGGTGACGATGGCGCCTCGTTTGATCACGAGTCTCAGGGCATCACCGCCTCGATGGTGAACTGGTAGGCGTTGCCGCCAATCAGCTCGAACGTGGGGCGGTACAAGCCGGGCAACGAGCCGCTCTTGAACTGAACAGTCAGCAGCCCGGGGTTGGGCTTCCCGCCGCCGACCGCAGCCGGATAGGCAGCGTTGCGCTGCACTTCGCCCGACAGCACCGGGCGGCCGTCTGCCCCGATCGGACTGGTGGCTGCCTGCCCGGTGGCGCCTTGGGGTGCCGCGCCAATGATGCCGCCGACGACCTTGTCGACGGCTGGGTCGAGCCGGTGATCCCCGTTGGTGTCCTGCACGAGCAAGCCACCCGTGTACTTCGGGTATCGCGTGAGATCGCGCGCAGCGATGCCCACGCCATTCAATGCTGCACCGTTCGCACCCCACAGGAGCAGGCCCAAGGTCTGCGGCGCCACGGCGCCGGTTGCCACCTTCTGAAAATCGCCGTTCACGCCGGGTGGGAGTTGAAAGTTGGACGGCGCCAGACGCGCCGCAGGCGCTACATCGAGGACTTTGAGCTGGCCCTGCCAACGAGCGGTCGCGCCTCCAGTCGCCGACACCTGAGACACCGAGACCGGGTAGTCGCCCGGCATCGGGTTGAGAAAGGTTCTACCGCGCAGGTGGATGACCTTGATGCCGGGCGCGTTGGCGCCGCTGGCGGGAACATCCACCAGGGCTGTCACTCTCATCGCGTGAGCTGCTTCGTCAAAAGACACGCGGTACTGCCCCGCCAGTCGGACAGCACCCTGGGCCCAGCCCTTCGTGAGCACCAGGTTCGCATCGGTATCGGCCGACACGGACGTCGCCGCGTTGCGCTTGAACGCAGAAGGCATCGACAGCAGCAGGCTGTCGCCGGCACGCAGTGCCAGGCCCGGGGTCGCCGGATTGGCATCAGGAATGAGCATGAAGACAAAGTCTGTAGCCTCGCCCGCGACATTGCCTGCGAACGTGACCGGTGCCGGTGCGGTCATCAGCTGATTGGGGGCGACGGGCGGCACGGTGGCGCAGCCCACCATGAACGCAGCCGCAGCCGCCGAGGCTGCGGAGGTGGAAATCAAGCGAAAGCTCATGGAATTAGCTCCTGTGAAAGTCGTCAGATGCCAACGGTCAGGTTGACCCACGCATCGGGCAGCACGCGCAGCACCTGCGCCTCCAACCACTTGTCGCCACCCGTCAGGATGGCCACGCCCACCAGCCCCAACAGCAGCGCGAAGCCGCGCCGCACGCGGTCGATGCGGGCCAGTACCCAGTCACGCACGCGGACAAAGCCCTTGCGCGAGGCGTAAGCCACGGCCACGAGCGGGAGGGCGGCACCCAGCCCGAAGACGCCGAGCACCACACCACCGCGCGCCACGCCGCCCTCGCTCGCGACCAGGCTCAGCGCCGAGCCCAGCAGCGGCCCTGAGCAGGGACTCCAGACGAGCCCGAGCACGGCGCCCAGCAGCAGCGCACTGGTCAGCGTGCGGCCATCCAGTCGCGACGAGGCGTTCTGCGCCTGGCTGGCGATCGGCAGCATCCACTGGCTGAACCGGTCCCCCAGCGCGGGTACCAGCATCACGACCGCGAAGGCGATCAGCATGGCGGCCCCGGCAACCCGCACGGTGTCCCCATCGATGCCGAGCGCCGGCCCGAGGGCGCCCAGCACCATGCCGATCAACGCGAAAGACAACGTCATCCCGGTGCCCATGGCCAGCGGCGCCAGCCGGTTGCCCTGCAAGGCACTGCCCACCACCAACGGCAGCAGCGGCAGAACACAGGGAGATAGTGTTGTCAGGCTGCCGGCTGCCAGGCTCAGGCCCAGTTGCGGGACGGAAAGTGCGAGGCTCATCAGATCGTCTCGCTCAGAGCGCGGCCTTGAGCGCGTTGCGGATGCCGTCCGCGCTGGTGTCACCGGCCAGGCGGGCGACTTCCTTCGCCCCCTTCAGCACCACCATCGTCGACTGAACACGGATGTTGAAGCGCTTCTTCAGGTCCTTCTCGGTGTCGTAGTTGACGGTAAGCACGGTGAGGTCCAGGCCTTTCTCGTCCTTCATCGACTGCAGTGCCTTGTCCTGGGCGCGGCAGGTCGGGCACCAGTCGGCGTGGAAATGCAGCGCGACGGGTTGCCCCGCCTTCTCAGCCGCAGCCAGGCTTTCGGCCGAATAGGGCTTGATATCCAGGGCATGGACCCACGACGCGGCGCCGAGCAACAGCGAAGAGACAATGATGCGAGCGAACTTCATGGATGGACCTTTCATGCGACGGTTGAGTGACAAAACCTTCGACGTGCGGTGCAGGTGCACACGACAGACGTTGCGAAAGGGGAAGTCGTTCGACAGCCGCATGGGGTTACAGCGAAGCGAAATATTTTTTGCGCTGTAACCCCGCAGGCAGATCTGACGAACTCACCGATGAGCGACCCGCGTGACTCCGTTGAGCAACGGCTGCGGCCGCTGTGGCTGGCGGCGCAGGCGGGTGACGAGGCCGCGTACCGGAAGTCGCTCGAGTTGATGTCACAGCGCCTGCGGGCGTACTTCCGGCGTCGCATGTCTGACGCACCGCATGACCTGGAGGATCTCGTGCAGGAAACCTTGCTGGCCGTTCATTTGCAGCGTGGCACGTTCGATGCAGCCGTGCCGGTGACTGCATGGCTGCATGCGATCGCCCGCCACAAGCTGGTCGACCTCTGGCGACGTACGGGTCGCAAGGGCGCCGTGACCGACTCTTTCGATGATCTTGACGAAGCCGCCCATCCGGTTGCGCCCTCTGCAGCGCCGTCGCGCGACCTTGGCGTTCTGCTGGAACGACTGCCACTGGCCATGCGTCGGTCGATCGTGAACACGAAGATCGAAGGGCTGTCGGTGGCCGAGGCGGCGCGGCTGGAGGGCGTGTCGGAATCGTCCGTCAAGGTCAATGTTCATCGCGGACTGCAAAGACTGGCGAAGCTGATCCGGGGAACGCCTTGAGAACGGACGAACTGATCGCTGCACTGGCGACGAACGCGGGGCCGGCTCCCACTCGACGCGGGCCAGCACGCATCACCATCGCGTTGATGGGCGGTGTTTCGGCCAGCACGCTCGCCTGTCTCACCTGCCTGGGCGCCAATCCGGCACTGTTGACGATGGGAACAGGGCTGGCCGTCAAGCTGGCTTACGTGATCGGCGTACTCGCCACAACGGCCTGGTGGCTCGGCCGTGCAGGCAGACCGGGTGCCGACTGGCGCCGCGCTGCGAGCGCTGCGCTGGTCGTCGCGGCCGTCATGGCGTTTTGGGCTGCGATCAGCGTCTGGCAGGCGCCTGCCGACGCCCGCAGCACACTTTTGCTGGGACAGTCCTGGACGTCCTGTCCATGGCGCGTGGCTGTGCTCTCGGTGCCAGCCTGGGCACTGGCCATGTGGGCGCTGAGCGGCATGGCGCCGACCCGACCGCATCTGGCCGGATTTGCTGCGGGTTTGTTTGCCGGCAGTGTCGGCGCCCTGGGCTACGCGATCTTCTGCCCGGAAGTCTCGCCAGCCTTCGTGTCGGCCTGGTACACGCTGGGCATGCTCATTCCTGCCTTCATCGGTGCGCTTGCCGGGCCACGTCTGTTGCGCTGGTAGTCACAGGCCGCGACGAGCGGCCTCTGCTTCGATGGCGTCGAGGTCGGCGGCCCAGTCGATCCGCCTCAAGCTCAGCACTTCGAGGCGGCGATCATCCAGTGCCGTCGCTAAAGCTCTGCGGCGCTCTAGGCGCTTGTCCCTCGCTTCAAGCAACAGCTCGATGCGCGCTTGATAGAAGCGCACGAAGCCGTTGATCCATCGAATGGACGAGGCATGCTCTCCTTCGGGACTCAAGGCGAACCGCTCAACGAAGGACATCGTCGTCTTCGCGTCGAACCAGTGCCCATCGGTCACCCAACGATTGACCGTGAACAGGCCAACGGGCAAACCCCGAGCGTCTAGCGAAATTGCCAACAGATGAGAGGGCGCAGTCCGGGTCCAAGAGGCGCGTCCTTCGCGCAGATAACGCCGTCGTCCCCCTCCGGTAGCGTGCCAGAACAAGTGCAAGTGCCCGTGTTCAAGATCGCCGTCCCGGTGAGCGTGGTAGTAGAACTGGGAGCCGAATCGTCGATCGACCACATCATCGGGCGGATAGTGGTCGTACTCGACGACCTCGCGTCCCTGAACCCAGCTCTGGATCAGGGACCCCGAAGTCTGCGTCGCCGCGCTGAAGGCAGCCACGCTGGCACGCGCCGCCTGCACCGCGACCGCCACCGCATCATCGGTGGCCTGTCGCCAGTGCCGGACCAGAACCGCGTCAGCGCTCATGGCGTGCCTCCTCGCGCGAGATTACTTCTTGGCGCCGCAAGCACCGCACTTCTTGGCCTTGCAGGCACCGCACTTGCTCGCACCGCACTTCTGCACTGCCGTGCAGCCACCGCATTTGCGGGCCCCGCACATCATGGCGCAGCCGCTCAGCGCTGCTGCGGTGACGACAGCTGAAGCCAGGGTGCGCGCCAGGGTGGTGGACATCGAGTTCATGAACGTCTCCTTGTATGAGGTCGGATTGCTTACTTCTTCGCGGCGCAACCGGCGCCGCACTTGGGCTTCACAGCGCCGCACTTTGCCTTGCACGCCGCAGCCTTCGCACCGCACTTCGCACCGCACTTCGCACCGCACTTCGCACCGCACTTCGCACCGCACTTGGCACCGCACTTGGCGCCGCACTTGGCGCCGCACTTGGCGGCATGCTTTGCACCGCATTTCGGAGCGCTGGCCTTGGGGCTGCACTTCGCAGGCGCGCAGCCAGCAGCGAACGCATTGCCGCTGAGCGCGGCTGCGGTCATGACGGCCGATGCCAACGCCTTGGAGAGTTGAGTGGACAGTTGATTCATGATGAAAGTTCCAGGTGGGGTTCAGGGAAAACCACGCAGCGATGCCGCTGGTGGCAAGGATCACCGGACGATTTCGATCGCCCGCGTGATGGGGAGCACGACGCGACTGCTTGCGTCGAGTGCATGGGGGGCTACTCGACCGATCGGCAGCGCTTGGCAATCAAGTGGTCTACCGACACAGCGCCGGGACCGCGGGCGATCAGGTACAGCAGAACAGCAGCCCAGGTTCCGTGTGTGGCGTAGGCGCCGGGGTACACGAACAGCTGGATCACCAGCGTCATGCCCAGAAGTGCCAGCGCCGAGAAGCGCGTTGCCAGCCCCATCAGCAGCAAGACGGGAAACACGTGCTCTCCGAGGGCAGCCATGGGCGCCGCAATCTCTGGGGGGATGAACGGCAGCTTGTACTCGTCCTGGAACAGCGCCAGCGCAGACTCCGACAGATGCGGGATTCCGAGTTTTAAATCTCCCGTGACCAGGTTGATGACGAAGCCCTCGACCTTGGTCTGGCCGGAGTTCCAGAAGACGGCCGCGATGGAAAAGCGTGCGAGGAACGCCACCGGGCTGAGCGGGATACGGGCCAACAGATTCACCAGCGAACTGATGTGTCCAACCAGTCCGCGGGCTGGGCGCGCCTTCTCGACGTTGGTGTCCATGGAGGTGTTGTGCATGGGAGCTCCTGCGGTGGGTCAGCGCAGCTCTAAGGCGGTGACCGCGCCTCGGCTGAACAATGTGGCTAGGAAAGCCACCAGATTGAAATCAGTGGCCTCAGTCTTTGCAGCTTCAAGCGCCACTGCAATCGACGAGGCCGCAGCAACAGCTTGGACAAACTGGGTCGAGGCCGAGTCGGTCGGCAGGACAAGGACATCCAGCGCCTGCCGAAGCACCACGGCGTCCTCACCGACGTTGACGTCGATGTCCTCTAGTCGGAGCTGCCCTTGGTGAGCGGCCCAGATGCTCACGGCGGCAAAAGGCGCGCAAAACACCTGTACCGATGGATGCAGCGAGAGGTAGATCTCGTCCAGAGATGCACCACTGCCGCTCAGCGCCTGCAGTGCCTCTGGCCCGACCGGATCGGCGTCAGCCGAGTGATAGGCCAGCACACGCAACCACTCCAACCTCGCAACATCAGCCAGATAGGGAACTTGCATCGCAGGCGGGAACGCAGCCACGAAGCCGGGGAACTCCCCACCATATTGGGCAAGCACAGGCATGCGCGGAGGAGCAGCGCGGACGAAAGCCGCGCCCATCGCGCGGAAGAACTCCTCTCCGACCAACTGCAGGGCCACGGGAAAGGTGTCGGCAAGCGCATCGATCAGGGAACTCAGGACGTTGTTCCTGTGAACTGCCAGTCGTCGCGCCGGGTCCGATTCATTCCAGGTACGCAAGCCCGTCGGCGTTGAATGACCCGGATCTAGCAGCGCTGGCGCCAAGCGCGCGGGTACCGCTTCGAGCATGCCTGTCATTGCGCGCCCTCTAGACAAAGGTCCGCATTCCGTTCCGACCCGCTCGATAGCAAGAGATCTGCCCGCTGGGCCTCGGCATGCAACTCGGACAGGCTTGGAATGTCCTGATCTCGTTCGAGCAGCGTTGGTACAGGACCCAGCCTGGCCAGCACACTGGCATACAGACCCCAGACCGCGACATCGACAGGCGCCGCATGGCTGTCGATCAGCAAGGGTGCTCCCGCCGCGTCTGCGTCGCGGGTGAAGCCGGCAACATGAACTTCACCGACTGCCGAGAGCGGGAAGTCTGCCAAACTGGCCACAGCATCACGGCCGTGATTGACACAGGACACGTGCAGGTTGTTCACATCGAGAAGCAAGCCGCATCCGGTTCTTGTCACCACCTCCGCCAGGAAGCCGCACTCGCTCATGGACGAGGTTTCGAATTGCACGTACGTGGAAGGGTTCTCGAGCAGCATGCGACGCCCCAGGCGCTCCTGGACATGGTCGATGTGCGAGCAGACACGCTGAAGCGTTGGCCGGTCATAGGCCACGGGCAGCAGATCGTTGTAGAACACGCCGCCATGGCTCGACCAGGCGAGGTGCTCGGAGAACGAGGCTGGCTCATACCGCCGCATGAGCTCGACCAGACGATCCAGATGGGCCTCATCAAGCGGGCCCGCACCCCCGAGATTCAGGGCCACACCGTGAATCGAGAGCGGGTACTGCTCACGGATGCGGCCCAGGAAGTGGTGGTAGGGCCCGCCCGCCACCATGTAGTTCTCGGCATGGACCTCGAAGAACCCAATGTCGGGCTGAACCGCCAGCACCTCGCGGAAGTGCTGGGGCTTCAATCCGATGCCGGCCCTTGGAGGGAGCTTCACGGTTACCTGCGCGGATCCGAAGCGAATCGGGCCGTCAGGCCTTCTTGGCCTTGAAGGCTTGCAGTTGGCCGAACCCAGTGGGCGAGGTCTTCGAGACGGTCTTTTCGCAGGTGCCCTTCGGCACAAAGGCCCAGGCATCACTTTGGTAGTCGACCTTGGAGGTTCCTGCGCAGGTCGTGCCGGCACCGGCGGCGCAGTCGTTCTTGCCCTTCAAGGCGACACCGAAGCACTTTTCCTTTTCAGGGGCCTGAGCGGCTGCAGGCATGGCTGCAAACGCGGCGCCCAGTGCGACGGCGAGCGCCGCGGCGGAAATCTTCGTGGAGGAAGGGCTCGTCATAGAAAGGCTCCAATGGGTCGAATGAAAGAAGGGGCTAGCGCTGATCCCGTCCCCGCCGCTGTCATGAACGGTCAGGTTCGGCTCGCAGTGCCATGGACGCTCAGCCAGCGACGTTCTTACAGCCAGGATGCGGAAATCTTGCGACCTCAACCTGGGGCAAACCCGCCGTCGCTGCGCAATCTCAAGAGCCCACAGCGGTTGTCTCTCGGCGTGCGAGCAGCGCAGCGAGCCGCTGGCGCACCTCCGCGGTCATCGCAGGAATTGGCGTGACCAGGGCAGCATCAAGTGCAGTGTGTGCAGTCGACGTGGGCCACTCGGCAGCCAGTCGCTCGACCGCGCGCCGAAGTAGCCGTTGCGCACGCTCCGCGTTTCCTCGCAGATTGCTGATCGCCATCTCGGCTGTCACGCAGGCCTGGTGGGGATGCCAGCAGTCCCAGTCGGTCGCCAGCGCCAGCGTGGCGTAGGCAATCTCGGCTTCGCGGGCGAGCCGGACTTCGGGCATGTTGGTCATGCCAATCACGGAGGCTCCCATGCCACGAAACCATATCGACTCGGCACGGGTTGAAAACGCGGGACCTTCGATGCAGACGTAGGTGCCCCCGCGATGCAGCCGGATGCCCTGCAAGTCGCATTCACCGAAGGCGTCGGCCATGACTTGCGACAGCACCGGGCACACGGGATCAGCGAGGGACACGTGTGCCACGGCGCCGTCACCGAAGAAGCTGCCCTCGCGGCGGCGAGTCAGGTCGATGAACTGATCTGGCAGCACCATGTCGAGCGGCGCGATCTCTTCCCGCATGGACCCCACGGCAGACACCGAAAGCAGGTACTGCACGCCCAGGGACTTCAAGGCGTAGATGTTGGCGCGGTAAGGAATCTGGCTCGGAATCCAGCTATGACTGCGCCCATGGCGAGCCAGGAATGCGACCTCGACACCGGCCAGTCGGCCCACGCAGATCTTGTCAGACGGCGCACCGAAGGGCGTGTCCAACGTGATCTCCTCAACGTCGGTCAAGCCCGGCATTTGATACAGGCCACTGCCGCCGATGATGCCGATTCGAGCTCGATTCATGAAAGTTTCCGAGTGGTGATGGGTGTTGGACGGCGAGCCTCGTGGGTTCTTACAGGGGCCCGGCAGCACGCAGCTGTGCTACCTGCCGTCTGTAAGGTCTGCGGCGCGATGCGCGTCTATGGCAGCAAAGGCGCTGGCTTCCCCCAGCTCCCCGAGTAGCTCCGCCGCAAAGGTCCTTGATGCGCTTGAACACCCGTTGGCTTCTGATCGGACTGCTCCTGGTCGGCGCAGTGCTGCTCTACCAGTCGGACTTTGCCCAGACGATGACCCTTGCAAGCATCAAGGCACGTCAGGCCGAACTGGAGGCATGGCGACGCGCCAGCCCTTGGTTGGCTGGTCTGATGTTCTTCCTGGGGTACGCGGCGGCGGCTGCCATCTCTTTGCCTGGCGCCGCCTTGATGACCGTGGCGGCCGGGGCCATCTTTGGGCTCGGTTGGGGAACGCTGATCGTGTCGTTCGCCTCCAGTCTGGGCGCAACCCTGGCGTTCCTGAGTTCACGCTGGCTGCTCGGTGCCTGGGTGAATGCTCGGTTCGGGACGCGGATGGCTGCGCTCAACGAGGGTGTGGCCCGGGATGGCGGCTTCTACCTGTTCACGCTGCGCCTGGTGCCGGTGCTGCCGTTCTTCGCAATCAACTTGGGCATGGGCCTGACAGCGATGCGACCGTGGACCTTCTACTGGGTCAGCCAGGTCGGCATGCTGGCCGCGACGCTCGTGTACGTGAACGCCGGGACTCAACTTGCCAACCTGAAGTCGTTGGGCGATGTCCTTTCCCCGGCGATGCTGGGCTCGCTGGTGTTGCTGGGGTTCCTCCCGTGGCTTGCAAAAGGGCTTGCAATAGGGCTTGCGGGCCGGCTGCGCGCGCACAAGGTCTACGCGCGCTGGCCGCGCCCCGGGCATTTCGACCGCAATCTCATCGTCATCGGCGGCGGATCGGCGGGGCTCGTCACGGCCTACATCGCGGCAGCACTCAAGGCACGTGTGACCTTGGTAGAGAAGCACGCCTTGGGTGGCGACTGCCTGAATACCGGCTGCGTGCCATCAAAGGCGCTGATCCGCTCCGCGAAGTTCGTTCATCAGATCCGCCGCGCGAAGGACTTCGGCATCCACGCTGCCGAGGTTAAATACGACTTTGCCGAGGTGATGGAGCGCGTGCAGCGCGTCATCAAAGCCATCGAACCTCACGACTCGGTGGAGCGCTACACCGCACTGGGCGTTGAGGTAGCGCAAGGCGTTGCGCGCGTGATCTCGCCCTGGCAGGTAGAAATCAACCACCGTGATGGTCGCGTTGAACGGCTCACCACCCGCGCCCTGGTGATCGCTGCCGGTGCCAGGCCCTTCGTGCCCCCCATTCCGGGCATCGAGCGTGTGCAGGTGCTGACCTCTGACAACGTCTGGCAGTTGCGCGCGTTGCCGCGTCGTCTGCTGGTGCTGGGTGGCGGCCCGATCGGCTGCGAGTTGGCCCAGGCCTTCGCACGCCTGGGGTCGAAGGTCACCCAGGTCGAAATGGCGGACCGCATCCTGTCGCGAGAGGATGCAGAGGTCTCCGAAACAGTCACGCAGCGCTTCGAGTCAGAAGGCGTGACCGTGTTGACCGGGCACGAGGCCCAGCGCATCGACCTCGAAGGCGATGACAAGTTCCTGGTGGCGATACACCGCAACGAGCATGTGCGAATTCCATTTGATGAACTGCTGGTAGCCGTAGGCCGCCAGGCCAACCTTGCGGGTTACGGGCTGGAGTCCTTGGGAGTTTCAGTCGGTCGTACCGTGGACGTGAACGGCTACCTGCAGACCAACTTCCCGAACATCTACGCGGCAGGTGACGTGGCCGGCCCCTATCAATTCACACACACGGCGGCGCATCAGGCCTGGTACGCCGCAGTCAACGCCTTGTTCTCTCCGTTCAAGAAGTTCCGGGCGGACTACTCTGTCATTCCGGCAGCCACCTTCGTGGAGCCCGAGGTGGCGCGTGTCGGGCTGAATGAACTGGAGGCCAAAGCGCGCGGTACGCCCTACGAAGTGACGCGCTATGGGCTGGATGACCTGGACCGCGCGATCGCGGACGGCGTGGACCATGGCTTCATCAAGGTGCTCACGGTGCCTGGCAAGGATCGCATCCTCGGCGCCACCATCGTGGGTGAGCACGCGGGAGACCTCCTGGCGGAGTTCGTTCTGGCAATGAAGCATGGCATCGGATTGAACCAGTTGCTCGCCACGATCCACATCTACCCGACCCTCGCCGAGGCCAACAAATACGTAGCCGGCAACTGGAAGCGCGCGCACGCGCCTCAAGGGGTTCTCAGAGGGCTGGCGCGGTTCCACCGCTGGCGCCTGGGATGAAAGCAGCACGATGAAGCCACGTCTTTGCATCATCGTCCCGGTATTGAACGAAGGCCCTCAACTGGCCGAACGTCTGAGCGCGCTTCAGATCTTTCGAAATCGCGGTGCGCATGTCGTCGTCGTGGACGGTGGAAGTCATGACGACAGCCTCGCCATCGCTCGCGAGCACGCCGATCTCGCCTTGCTCGCGCCGCGTGGCCGAGCTGCGCAGATGAATGCCGGTGCTGCAGCCTGTCCGGCGCCGGTGCTGCTCTTCCTCCATGCCGACACCGTGCTGCCGGCTCAGGCCGATCAGCTCGTGGCGGATGCATGCCGGCGGTCCATCGCCTGGGGACGCTTCGACGTTCACATCGACAGTGACTGGCCCTTGCTGCATTGGGTGGCCCGGCTGATGAATCTGCGTTCCCGCCTCACCGGCATCGCCACGGGCGACCAGGCGATCTTCATGCGCCAGGAGTTGTTCCAGCAGGTGGGAGGCTTCCCCGATTTGCCGCTCATGGAGGACATCGCGATGTCAACGCTGCTTAACAAACTGAGCGCTCCAGTCTGCCTGCGCACCCAGGTCCGGACATCGGCGCGCCGCTGGGAGAAGCACGGCGCGTGGCGCACCATTTGGCTGATGTGGCGCTTGCGCGCTGCCTACTTTTTCGGCGCCGATCCGGCGCAACTGGCAATTCAATATGGCTACCGTCCGCGCGACCCCCAGTAACCCGGCGCTCAGTCGCGTTCAAGTGGCGATCTTGGCCAAGGCGCCGATCGCCGGCCTGGCCAAGACGCGGCTCATTCCAGCGCTCGGCGCCGCAGGAGCGGCACGGTTACAGCGACAGTTCACACGCGACGCCGTCCGCACCGCACGGGCCGCTGGTCTGGGGCCGGTGACGCTTTGGTGCACGCCGGACATACGCCATCGCTTTTTCCGTGCGCTGGCGCGCTTCGAGGGCGTGCGCTGCCTGACGCAGCCCAGCGGTGATCTGGGCGAGCGCATGCACGCGGCCTTCCGTCTGCAGTGTGTTGAAGGGCCGACCCTCCTCATTGGCACCGACTGCCCGGCCTTGCAGCCCCGGCATCTGCGCGAGGCCGCCCAGGCGTTGCTCGCCGGCCACGACGCGGTGTTCTATCCCGCAGAGGATGGTGGCTATGTGCTCGTCGGACTTAGGCGCCCGCAGCCGGCGCTGTTCGAGCGCATGACCTGGAGCACCTCCGCCGTCATGAACGACACGCGCGCCAGAGCGCAGGCACAGAGGCTCGCGGTTCGAGAGTTCGATCCGCTGTGGGACGTGGACCTACCCGATGACCTGACTCGGCTGCGGGCCTGGGTCGCTGACCCCGCATGACGCAACGCCAACTCATCCTGATCGGCGGCGGTCATGCTCATTTGCAGGTGCTGGCCGAATTGGCCCGGCGGCCGATCAATGGCTGGCAGGTGAGCCTGGTGAGTCCATCCCGCCGGCAGATCTACTCCGGAATGCTGCCGGGCTGGATTGCCGGCCACTACCGGTTGGAAGCCTGCTCGATCCAACTCGCCGATCTCGCAGCGCGCGCCGGCGTGACCTTCCATGAAACGGCCGTCATCGAACTGGACGCTGACTCCCGTCACGCGCGCTGTGCCGATGGACGCCTGCTGCACTTCGACCGCCTGTCGATCGACACGGGGCCCGTCGCAGCGCTGGCCGCCGTGGCCGGTGCGGCAACTCACGCACTTCCTGTGCGGCCGATCGAAGGATTTGTAGCGGCATGGCCAGCGCTGGTAGACCGCATCCTGAGCCGCTGCGCGCGCTTCGAGCTCGCCATCATCGGGGCAGGTGCGGCAGGGGTGGAATTGGCGTTCGCCATCCGTCAGCGAGCCTGGCGCGACGGCTGGTCACATCTGCGCATCAGTCTGTTGGGGAGCGGATCTTTGCCCCTGGACGGTCTGCCCACCTCGGCGCAACGACGAGCCGAAGCTCTACTTCGCCAACACGGCATACGGTGGATTGGAGAGAGTCGGGTGATCGAAATCTGCCCGGACCATGTGCGGCTGGACGGCGGCGGCAGCCTGCCGGTCGACGCCGCGATGATGGTGACGGGCGCCGCAGCACCCGAATGGCCAGCGCGGGCAGGCTTGAGCACCGACGCACGCGGTTTCATCCGGGTGGGGCCTAGCTTGCAAAGCCGGTCCCACCCCGACGTCTGCGCCGCGGGAGATGTGGCTTGCTATTCAAGCGAGCGTCCCAAGTCGGGTGTCTTCGCCGTGCACGCCGGCCCCGTGCTGGCGCAGAATCTTCGGGCACTTTGCGAAGGCCGTGCGCCGCGCGGCTGGGAACCCCAGCGGCGCGCCCTCTACCTGATCAGCACGGGCAACCGACAGGCGATTGCCAGCTGGGGTGGCTTTTCATCGTGGGGTCGCTGGACCTGGCGGTGGAAGGACCACATCGATCGCCGCTTCGTGGCGCGCTTGAACAACAAGGACCTCGCATGAGCCTGTTCAGCCTTCTGGGTATCAGCCGCCAGGCCGACGCGCGCGGACTTGGACAGGACCGGTGGGTCCAGCGCGAGCAAATCCTCGCCAGCCTGCTCGTCATGGCCTGGGTCGTTGAAGCACGCGATCCGTACACCGGTGGGCACCTCTGGCGGGTGTAGCGCTACGCCGGTCTGTTGTGCGAACGCGCCGGCCTGCCCGAACACGAATGCGCCCGAATCGCGATCGGCGGCTTTCTTCACGACCTGGGCAAGGTGGGCATTCCGGATGCGATTCTGCGCAAGCCGGACCGCTTGACCGACGAGGAGTACCAGGTAATCAAGACCCACCCCGAGCAAGGCGCCCGGATGCTTGCTGGACATCCGCTGGCCGACCTCGTGCGCGAGGCGGTTCTTCATCATCACGAGACACCGGATGGACGAGGCTATCCGCGGGGATTGAGCGCCACCGCGATCCCGATGGCCGCCAGGGTGGTCGGCATTTGCGACGCCTTCGACGCGATGACCAGCAGCCGCCCCTACCGCCCCGGGATGCCCGTCTATATGGCGCTGGACAAGCTTGAAGCAGCGCTGGGTCGGCAATTCGATGAATCCCTGGGCCGCCACATGATGGCGCTGGGCCGCGAGGGGCTTCTCGACCACATCGCCGGTCACAGTGACGATGGCATTCCTCTGAGGACCTGCTTGCGTTGCGGCCCCACCTTGGTGCTCCGGCGGGAGCAGCGGGCGGGAGAGCATGTCTGCTGCTTCAACTGCGGCAGTGACTACCGCCTGGAGGCGGATGTGCACGATGGTTCGCTGAACGCGATTGCCACTGAGCAGCGCGCGAGTGCCGCCGCACTCCAACCCACGCCCGACCTGGCCCTGATCCAGCGCTTCGTGGCCGACACCGCGCGCGAGTTTCTGAAGACGCTCGACGCGGCGTGAGGCGACTGCATGGAACTGATGTCGCTGCTGACATGCCCGTACTGTGGCCACGCCGAGCGGGCAGCAATGCCATTCGATGCTTGTCAGTTTTTCTACGAATGCCCTGGGTGTCGGGTCGTGCTTCGACCCAGGCCCGGCGATTGCTGTGTCTTCTGCTCTTTCGGCAGCACACCATGCCCTCCCGTCCAGCAAGACGCGTCGGGCCGCTCGTGCTGCAGCTGATCGATCGCCTCGGTGCCACTTCAATTGACCGATCAAGCCCGCTTACGCCCCGCACTCAGGTCGCGCGTCACAGCGTTCGTTGTGGCCCTTGTCCTGAGCGCCTGCAGCTTGCTGCCGCCAAGGCCGGACTTGGGAATCAGCTACCAGGGTGCCTCGACGTCGCCTGATGGGACTCCGCTGATTCTGATTCCCGGCCTCTTCGGCTCCAAGCTCCGGCGCGTGACGACGGGCGACGAGATCTGGCCGGGCAGCTGGCAGAGCGTGCTCTTCTCCGACTATCGCGAGCTTGCGTTGCGCGGCAGCGTGGATTCGCCGGTTGAGGCCTTCGACCTGGCAGAGCAGGTCCTTGGTTTCGACTACTACAGACCACTGCTTGAAACGCTTGTGCGATACGGCGGCTATGTCAGGACGCGCCCCGGCCAGGCACCGCCGGCGACGGGACGAGCGCTCTATGTCTTCCCCTATGACTGGCGCCAGGACAACGCCCTCCACGCGGTGGCGCTGGAACGACTCATCCAACAGATTCGCATCGACCACCACGATCCCAGACTCAAGGTCGACATCGTGGCGCACAGCATGGGCGGCGTGGTCGCCCGCTACTACCTCCGATTCGGGCCCAGGGATGTGCTGGGAGGAGACCCCGGCGACATCACCCTCTATGGTGCCGAACATGTGCGCAAGCTGGTTCTCCTGGGGACGCCGAACTTTGGATCCATCTCGGCACTCGAGGGAATGATCGGTGGAGAGCCCGTCGGTCTAGGCCGGATCCCGCCGGATGTCATCGCCACGATGCCGTCGGTCTTTCAGCTGCTGCCGCACCCTCTGGCTCCATGGTTGCTCGATGCGGAGGGGCATACCGTCGACGCGGATCTGTATGACACGGCCACGTGGAGAAGCTTCAACATGGGCATCTTCGCCCGTTCAAGGACTGCCCAACGCCAGCAGCCTTCTGTCGATCGGGAAAACATCGACGAGCGGCTCTTCGCGTCATATCTGGAAAGAGCACGTCGCCTGGCTTGGATGCTTTCGACGCCGGAACCCCGTTCGCCGATCCGCTATGTGCTGTTTGGGGGCAACTGCGAGCAGACACCGGCGAGACTGCAGATTCGAGAAGTTGACGGCGCGACACGCGCACAAGGGCCGAACACCGGATTGCGGGGGCGCGCCTCAGCTCATGACCTCTTTGAACCTGGTGACGGCAGGGTCACGAAGCCGTCGCTTCTCGCCCGGGAAACCCTGGATCCAAGTGCACCGCAGCACGAGGAGGCTTTCCTGCCCCTGGCCTACTACTTCTTCCTTTGCGAGCGCCACGACAGGCTGACCAGCAATCCGAACTTCCAGGACAACCTGCTCCACATCCTTCTGACGCCTATGCTCCCTTGGGATGCTTTGCCCCGCCGTTGAAGCACAGCCCCCCGGCGGATCCGACACCATTGCCATCACGCTCCGACCCTGCGAACCTTCACATGGCTGCGAGTCGCCGCTCAAAGTCGACCAAAGGCATTGGTTTGGCGATGAGGTAGCCCTGGATTTCGTCGCAACGCAGGCGCTGCAGCAGGCTGTGTTCCTCGGGGCGCTCGACACCCTCGGCCACGACCCTCAGCTGAAGGCTGTGGCCAAGCTCGATGATGGTGCCCAGCAAAGCTGCAGCCTCTGGCGCGCCGTCAGCCTGTGTCACAAAGCTGCGGTCGATCTTCAGCTCGGAAACCGGGAGACGATGTAGGTACGAAAGCGATGAATAGCCTGTTCCGAAGTCATCGATGGATAGCTTCACGCCCAGCTCGCACAGCGCACGCAGTACTGGCATGACGGCGTCGGCGTGCGACATCAGCCCGCTTTCGGTGATCTCCAGCTTCAACATGTCGAGCGGCGCGCCGTGACGTGCGGCCATGCCTGCGATTCGCGTCGGCAGCGCCGTGTCGCGGATGTCGAGCGTGCTCACGTTGACGGCAATGCTCAGTAGCGGGTGTGTGAGTTTCCACCTGCCCAGAGTGGACAGTGCCTGTTCAAGCATGGCGTGCGTCACGATGCCGATATGGCCCGTCTGTTCTGCGAAGGGGATGAACTCCGACGGTGCCACGTAGCCCCAATCTGGATGACGCCATCGGACGAGCGCCTCCACGCTGCGCATCTGCCCAGAGGCGAGCTCCAGCTTAGGTTGCAGCCACATCTCAAGCTGAGCACTGTCAGCTGCAGACTCCAGCCCCGAGAGAAGTCCGAGCTGACGCGCGCGGGCCGAGACATCACCAGCCGCGTGCCAGCGCCACACCTGTTGCTGGCGCTTGGCCTCAGCAGCGGCTTGTTCGGCTTCGCGCAACAGGAGGTCGAGCGTCACAGGGCCGTCAGTGTCGCGAGCGGACAGCCCGTAAACCAGACGGACATCGATGGTCTGCAGAGCGCAGACCATCGAGCCGGAAAGCACAGCGTCCAGCCGGGCGCGCAGCTCCTCGACCGACTGGCGAGAACGGCTGGGGCTGATGCAGACGAAGACGCCCCCTTCAAGCCGTGCCAGCGTGAATCCTTCCAGCTGTGCCTGCGAACGCAGGCGGGCAGCCAAATGCATCAACACGTCGTCGCCCGCGTCGAAGCCCAATACCTCGTTGATGCTGCGCAATCGAGCCAAGTCGATGTGTATGACAGAAGGCCTTGGCCATGTGCCAGCGTCAGCCAAGCGCATCAGCCCATTGCGATTGGGGAGGTTGGTCAAGCGATCTGTATAGGCCAGGCGTTCTATGGCTCGCTCTCGTACCGCAACGGCTTTTGCCATCCTGTTGATGGCGTCGGCGACACGCGTAATCTCAGCGCCGCCCCGCACCTCGACACGGGAGGTGTACTGGCCCTGTTCAATGAGACTTGCAGCAGATTCGATGCGGGCCAGCGGCTTCGCAATGCTTGTAGTGATTCGCCAGGCCATGACCGCTGAGGCCACCAAGGCAGCCAGGGCTAGCGTCGCCAGGCCCCACTCTGAGCGAGCGATTCTTTCGGACACCGCAGATTGGCGGCGCTCGAGTGCAAGCCGCTCATGGGCCAGCAGTGCTTCGGAGGCAGCCAACAGGCGATTGAGCGCAGCCAGGCCCGGTCCGTTGAATAGCCGGCTCGCCTGAGGAACTTCATCCGCTTCGATGCTGGAGACCACGTCGATGAATATCGTCCGGTACTCTTGGCGGCGTAGGCCTACCTCAGCAAGGAATGGCAACGACTCCAGGTCCCCGACGCCTTGCTGCAGCTGCGCCAGTGTCCGGTCTATCTGAAGATACTCGGCGTCTGCGAGCACATAGACGGGCTCGCGATCAGCCCTCGGTGAGGTAAGCAGTCGCGCCATGGCTGCGCCGTGCCCCTGCGCGTGCTGGTAGACAGACTGCACGCGCAGCATTCGCTGGAAATCGACCTTGAGCATCCGGTCGCTGTGATGGGCCAGAGTCCTGAACTGAAGAACGGCTACGACGAGCAATACCGCCATCAGGACCAGCAGCGACGCGAACCCGTATGCAATGCGATGCCATAGCTTGAGGGGGCGGCCGGGCCTGCGCTCGCGCGCGAACCAGCCCCATGTGCGGCGGGCGGCTGTTGGGTTCATGGCGTCGGTTTCTGCAGGTGAGGATGGCCCGCCAAGCGGGCGCCACGCTGACCGCTAGACGAACGAGCCCTGGTATTCCTTACGCCGGCATCCAGCGCAGTTTCCAGCCAACGGATCGTTTCGGAACTTGGTCACATACCTGCGCCGCCTTCTACACGGTCACCGGTATGGGCCGTCACGTTTGACGGCTGCCGAGCGACTACTGCATCGACTGATCCAAAGACCTTGCCGTCCTGCGTTCAGTCGCCCTCAACAGCGGTCGAAGACCGAAAGGAACTCACATGAACAACCGTCATTTCATCGCCGGCCTGGCCCTCTCGATTGCCTCTTTCGCCAGCTACGCCGGCAACCCCAACTCTGCCCCCGATCAAACCGGCGCGCATCCCTTGACCCGAGCCGAGGTTCGGGCCGAACTGGTCCGGGCTCAACGGGCAGGTGAACTCGGGACGCTTGGCGACTCGCCTCGCTCGTTCGAGATGTCGGCCGGTGGCGTCGCACGCACCTCGATCACGCGAGACCAAGTGTTGGCTGAGCTTTCGCAGGCGCGTCACGACGGCAATCAGGCCGCAGCCAATGACGTCTACGGTGCAAACCTCAACCTGGGCAGGACGGCCCCGGCGACGTCGAATGACGTCGTGGCTGACGTGCGCCTTGCTGGCCGCAGCGACAGCGGCGCCGCTTCGAAGAAGTAGCAAGCTCCGTAATGAAAGAAGTGCTCAGCCGTCCAAGGGGGCAAGCAGCAGCGCAGGCCGGCAATCTTTTGCGCCCTGCGCGCCGCTGCGAAACCGCCAGGAGCCGCCTCTCATGTCGCCTGCCCAGCCCCGCAGCATTCACCACGCGGCTGAATCGCCGCGCGAATCGGCCGACGTACAGCAGCTGGGGAAGCATGCCCTCGCAGCTGCGCTTCCGTCCCTTCGTCAGCGCTTGCTCCGGCATGCACGGTTCGCCGTTCATGACCCAAGTGCTGCTGAAGATCTGGTTCAGGACACGCTGATCGTCCTGGTCGAGCAACAGTCACAGCATCGCGGGGAGTCTTCCCTCAGCACATGGGCGATCAGCATCTTGAAGCACAAGGTGTCCGATTGGTATCGATCGTCCGCGCGGCACCGAACGGTGCAATGGAACGCTGACGAGGACGCACTCCAGTCGGAGCTCGACCAGCAGTACGCGCCAGACGGCAGCTACGTCAATGCAGTACCCAACTGGCAACAGCCCGAGCATCGCGTGGAGCGGCGACAACTGATGGATGTGCTGGAACGCTGCGTTGGCGCGCTGCCGACGCAGACCGGCCGTGTATTCATGATGCGCGAGTGGCTGGGCTTTGAGAACGGCGAGATTTGCGAGCGCCTCGGCATCAGCTCAGACCACTGTCGAACCATCCTTCACCGCGCCCGGATGGCGCTGAGGATCTGTATTCAGCGTCACTGACTTAGGTCCGAGATATGCCAATGAATCTGCTGTATTCCTGTCGTCAGGTGGCTGAACTGCTGACGCTGAGTCAAGACGAATGCCTGCGCTGGCATCAAATCGTCCGGCTTCGAATTCACCTGGCCATGTGCAGCAACTGCAAGAACGTTGCTCTTCAGTTGACCGAGGTGCAGCAGTTGTCTCGGGACCTGTTCTCCGGTGGCGACGATGACACCGAGGCCCGTGAATCAAAGTGACGCGTTGCGCTGGTGACCGGCCGGCACGCGATGCGTGCTGAACCAGCCCAGCGCGGGCCCCACCGCCAGTGGACGGGCCGCCTTCGCGGCCACGTCCAGACCCCTTTCGCGCACTCAGAGCGTCTTGGGGACCTTGTCCTTCAGCTTGGGCCAGTTGCTGTTGGCTTGACTGATGTTGCCCGGCACGTTGTCGAGCCAGCGCTTCTGAACGTCCTTGTTGACGTTGAGGTACAGCTTGCCGTCGACGACCTTCCAAGCTTGGGGGTCCACATCTAGCTTCTTCTCGAGTGCGACACCCATGGCGCAAAACCCACCGAAGGCAGGTGCGTACTTGCCGGGATTTGCGAGGAAAGCATCTCGGCTTGCAGCCGAGATGAAGTGGTACGTCGCACCGTCATGCTGTGCTGTGAACTGTTCCTTGCCTTGTTGGGGCCCGCCACTGCCGAAATAGGTCACGGGGTCGTAGCCCTTCAGGGCAACGCCGCGCGTATCCACATTGATCGCGCTCGCTGACGTTTCGTCATAGGCCAGGGCGGTTGAGGGGATCGTCAGAACGACGCTGGCAGCAATGGCCAGAGCGGCGAGAAGGCCTCGGCGCGGCATGCGCAGACTCGTATTCATCAGTTACTCCGATTTCAGTCATGGTTGTGAGAGACGCGTCATGCAAGACATGGGGGCTTGCGGTTGACAGAGGGCAATGTAGAGATCACCGTGATAGCTTCGGACATCAAACGTGCCGATCTGTTTACCCAACGTCTCAAAGCATGGACCGTCTCTCGTTACTGCTGAACCGCTACTCCCTAAGCGCCGGTGTCTTCTACGCTGGTCAGATTTGCGGGGTCCACGAGTTTTCGAGCGATGCGGCACGCGGTCATGTGCATCTCATCCGCCGCGGGCCGGTCCGGCTGATTGGGGAGCAAGGCGAGCGGCTAGATATCGAAGATCCGACCTTGGTCTTCATGCCCCGACCGGACCTTCACCGTCTTCTGACGGATGAGCGAGCCGGCGCGGACGTGCTCTGCGCCACCATCCAGTTTGGCGGCGGTGGCAGAAATCCAATCAGTGACTCCTTGCCGCACATGGTGCTCGTGCCGCTGGCGGAGTTGCCAGGCGCCGAAGCCATGATGGCGCTCATCGACGAAGAAGCCTTCTCGAAGCTGTGCGGTCAGCGGGCCGCGCTGGATAGGTTGTGCGAGTTGCTGCTGATCCGACTGTTGCGCTACTGTCTGGATCGCGGTCTCACGAGAGGCGGCACCCTTGCCGGGCTGGCCGACCCACGGCTGGCCAAAGCACTCACCCGCATCCATGACAACCCTACGCATGCCTGGGATCTGAACGAGATGGCTCACTTGGCTGGCATGTCGCGGGCCCGTTTTGCGGCGCACTTCAAGATCGTGGTCGGCGACACGCCCGCCGAGTACCTTGCTGGATGGCGAATTGCGCTCGCGCAGACGCTGCTGAAGCAGGGGCGGGCCATGAAGCACGTGGCAACAGAAGTCGGGTATGGCAGCCAAAGTGCCCTGACAAGGGCCTTTGTTCGTAAGGTGGGTCAGGCACCCGGCGCCTGGCTGCGCGGCGAATCCGTGTCAAACCACGACGCCGTCTGAACAATTCAAGACTCTCGGCCATGAAGGCGGGACGTGCGGTGAACGCGTTGAAGACCTGCATTCATAGGATCTCGCCACAGTCCTGCACATCACGAGGATGGACAGACTGAATGACTCATCTTCAAGGAGTTCCCATGACTGGCAAGCCCTTCCTACACAGCCTTCGCTCCATCGATCCCGCAGCGGCCCAAGGCCCGCAGAAGGAGATTCTTGACCTGGCGATCAAACAGGTCGGCTTCCTTCCGAACATGTACGCGAACATGGCCAACGCGCCTGCGGTCCTCAGCACATATCTGCATGGGTATGCGCTGTTTCGCAGTGAGTCTGGTCTCACACCGGCGGAGCAGGAAGTGGTGTTTCTCTCGGTCAGTCAGGTGAATGGCTGCACGTACTGCACGGCGGCGCACAGCATGCTGGCCGACAAGAAGTCGGGCGTTTCAGCACCGGTGCTGGCAGCGATTCGCGCGGGCGCTCCGATACCGGACGAACGGCTTGCAGCACTTCATGCGCTCACTGCCGAAATGGTTAGCACCCAGGGGCGCCCCACGCTGGAAAGACTTCAAGCCTTCCTCGCAGCCGGCTTCAGCGAGGCGGATGTGCTGTACATCATCCTCGCGATTGCAGTGAAGACGCTCAGCAACTACAGCAATCACGCGTTCGCCACGCCTGTGGATGAGGTGTTCGCCGCATACCGGGTTGATTGAGAAGCCGCGCTTTTTGGAAGGCAGTGCCCGCCGGTTCATGATCGGCGGGCAAGCTGCGGCTAAATAGGCCCGAGTTGTCAGCCGTGTAAGGCGCCCTGGGCGGTCTGTCGCCGAGCTCGCCAAGGCATACAAGGCCGGTAGGCCGGTAGGCCGACCTGCGTGCAGACGTTGGATGGATGGTCAGCCAGAGCTATAGACTGTCGTCCATGTCGCTAAAAAAGGCCTACCGACACTGGATCGCAAGCATGCTTGCGCTGGCGCTGGTTTGCATGCAGCTGTGGACGGCCGCCTACGCCTGCCCGGTGCCGGCGACATCAGGCCCCATGTCGACGGCCAACATGGCAGGCATGACCGACTGCGAACAGATGTCCGGGATGGATGTTGAGCAGCCGCAGTTGTGCAAGGCGCACTGCGACCGCAACAAGCAGACGGTCAACAACGCGCCCGCATCCGACCTCTCACAGTTGCCGGTCGCCATGCTTGACCGGTTGCTAACCCGGCTTGCCCTGTGGCAGCCGTCCAAGGCGGCCGAGGCGCTCCCTGCGGTCATGACCGCGCACACCGGACCGCCGGACGGCGCCCCTCCGGTCTACCTGGCACTCCAAGTTCTCCGCAATTGACTGATGACGCCCGCGCGGCCGCGTGTTGCGGCTGCGCGTCCGCGTCTCGCGATCTCGGGTGATCGCCTTATGGGTCTTTGTGGAGAGCCGACATGGCCAATTTCTTCCGGGCAGTACTGCGGTTCTGCCCCCGTCTCGCCGGCCATCTTGCGCTGGCGACATCCATCGCCGCTGGGCAGACGTCTCAAGCCGCGCCTGTCGGATTCGAACAGGCCCTTCAGCTGGCAGAACAGCGATCGGCGGCTCTGTCGGCGCGACAAGCCACGCTGGAGGGGGCGCAACAGGCGCGCACGGCGGCCGGCCAGCTGCCTGACCCCAAGCTCGCTGTAGGCGTCGAGAACTTCCCCGTCACCGGCCAGGACCGCTTCAGCTGGACCCGCGAGTCCATGACGATGCGCCGCGTGGGCGTCATGCAGGACGTGCCGAATGCCGCCAAGCGCGCGGCGCAGCGAGACGCCGCCGGCGCGAGGGCCGAGCGTGAGCGCGCGCTGCTGGACACCGAGCGCCTGGCGGTCCGTCGCGAAGCTGCCGTGGCGTGGCTGGGCCTGCATTTCGCGGAGAAGAAGTTGGCTGCCTTCTCCGCGCTGGAAGCGCAGAACCGGTTGCTTCAGGACACGCTGGCGGCACGCGTGACCTCCGGCGCTGCCAGCCCAACCGATGCGTTGATGGCCCGCCAGGATTCGCTCGATCTGGCTGACCGCCGCGACGAGCTGCAGGCGGGTGTTCATCAGGCTCGTGCAGCTCTCCAACGCTGGATCGGAGATCAGCCCGACCTGTCCGCCGCCGGCGAGGCGCCGCGGCAACGCCCGGATCTGCCGCGACTTCTGGCGGACCTTGAGCGCCATGCCGACCTTCGTGCCTTCGGCCCCATGCTCGCCATGGCCCGGGCCGACGTTGAAGAAGCGGTTGCCATGCGCCGGGGCGACTGGGGATGGGAAGTGGCCTACGCCAATCGTGCCAAGGCCTTTGGCGACATGGTGTCCTTCCAGCTGACCTTCGAGCTTCCCGTCTCGAAGTCGACGCGCCAGGAGCCGGCGATCGCCGCGCGGCAGAAAGAAGTGGAGCGGCTGCAGGCCGAACGCGATGACGTCTTGCGCCGCGTTCGCGCCGAAGTGGACGCGCAGATTGCCGAGCTTCAGCGCCTGGAGCGCACGCTGCAGCGTCAGCAGGAACTGACGCTGCCCCTGGCGAAGGAGCGCGCCCAGCTGAGCCTTGCCGGCTATCAGACCGGCAGGGCCGACCTCGGCGCCGTGCTCGCCGCGCGCAAGAACGCCATCGAGACCGAGCTGCGCGTGCTCGATCTTCAGAGTCAGGTGTCCGCCCAGCAGGCGCGACTGTCCCATCTCATCGTGGAGTGACCCCATGACCTCCAACAAGAAGTTGACCCTGGCCGCCGTCGCACTGGTGGTGCTCGGCGTCGGCATTGGCCACGGCGCAGCCCAATGGCGCTCGGCATCCCTTGCAACCGCCCGCCCGGAGGCGCCTCACTCCAGCGCCGCCGCCAGCGTATCGACAGGTGAGCGCAGGGTGCTCTATTGGTACGACCCCATGTTGCCCCAGCAGCGGTTCGACAAGCCCGGCAAGTCGCCCTTCATGGACATGCAACTGGTCCCGAAGTACGCGGACGACGCACCTGTTGGGGGCGTCGCCGTCGACCCGCGCGTGGCGCAGACACTGGGCGTTCGAACGGCCACTGTGACGAAGCAGCACTTGGGCATCTCGTTGCAGGTGCCCGCGACCGTTTTGCTCAATGAGCGGGACGTTGCCATTCCGCAGGCGCGCACCGCGGGTTTCGTCCAGCGGGTTGCGCGGCTGGCCCCCGGCGACGTGATCTCGGCGGGCGCCCTCATCGCCGAGGTCCTCGTGCCGGAGTGGGCAGGCGCCCAGCAGGAGTTCCTCGCAGTTCGCCGCACCGGCGACGAAGCCCTCACCTCGGCATCACGCCAACGTCTGCTGCTGATGGGCATGCCGATGGAGCTTGTCCAACGGGTTGAGCGTACCGGTCAGGTCGAGACTGTGATGGCTGTCCACGCGCCGGCCGGTGGCTTGGTGCAGGAGGTGATGGTGCGCCAGGGCATGACGGTGTCGGCGGGTATGAGCCTGGCCCGGATCACCAGCCTCTCCACGGTCTGGGTGGAGGCTGCGCTTCCCGAGGCACAGACCGGTTTGGCTCGCGTCGGCGAGCAGGTAGAGGTTGCGTTGTCGGCCTACCCCGGCAAATCCCTGCGCGGCAAAGTCAGTGCTGTCCTACCGGAGACCAATGCCGCCACCCGCACGCTGCGCGTGCGCGCCGACCTGGCGAACCCGGGAGGTCGACTCAGAGCCGGCATGTTCGCGCAGATGAGGCTGGGTGGCTCCTCGGAGGAGGCCCTGGTGGTGCCGACGGAAGCCGTGATCCGCACCGGCCAACGGGCCATCGTCTACGTCGTGGACCGGCCTGGGCGGTTCTCTCCCGTCGAGGTTCGCGTGGGCCGTGAGCTGGCCGACAAGCTGGAGGTGCTGCAAGGCTTGCAGCCCGGCCAGCAGGTGGTCGTGTCGGGGCAGTTCCTGATCGACTCGGAAGCCAGCATGCAGGGCGTGCTGCAGCGTCAGGCGAGCTCGGTCGCCGTTGCCGCCAGCGCGGCGTCTGCTCCCTGGACGCCGGCGGCTGCGGTTCACGAAGCCAACGCAACGGTCGTCGCAGTCAGCGGCAACGAAGTCACGCTGAATCACGAGGCGGTGCCAGCGCTCAAGTGGCCGGCGATGGAGATGGCATTCCCTCTCGGCCAGGCTGAACTCGCGAAGGGCATCCAGCCCGGCGACAAGGTGCGCTTCACCTTCCGTGAGGCCAAGGACGGTTTCGAGATCGTCGCCCTGCAGCGAGTGCCCAAGGGAGGCGCACGATGATCGCCGCTCTGATCCGCTGGTCGGTCGGCAACCGTTTCCTGGTGCTGCTGGCCACGCTGTTCCTGGCCGTTGCGGGCGTCCTGTCGCTGCGCACGACGCCCATCGATGCGCTGCCCGATCTGTCGGACGTCCAGGTCATCATTCGCACGAGCTACCCCGGCCAGGCGCCGCAGATCGTCGAGAACCAGGTCACCTACCCGCTGGCGACCACCATGCTGTCCGTGCCGGGCGCCAAGGCTGTCCGAGCCTTCTCCTTCTTCGGCGACTCCTTCGTTTACGTGCTGTTCGAGGACGGCACGGACCTGTACTGGGCCCGCTCGCGCGTGCTGGAGTACCTCAGCCAGGTGCAGGACCGCCTGCCCGCCACAGCGAAGGCGTCGCTCGGCCCGGATGCCACCGGGGTGGGCTGGGTCTTCCAGTACGCCCTGGTGGACCGCTCCGGCCAGCAGGATCTCTCGCAGCTGCGAGCACTCCAGGACTGGTTTCTCAAGTTCGAGCTCAAGGCCGTCGCCAACGTTGCGGAGGTGGCCACGGTTGGCGGCATGGTCAAGCAGTACCAGGTCGTGATCGATCCGGCCAAACTGATCGCCTATGGCATCACGCACAACCAGGTACGCGAAGCGCTGATGAACGGCAACCAGGAGACCGGTGGCGCGGTGCTGGAACTGGCCGAGGCCGAGTACATGGTGCGCGCCGGCGGCTTCCTGAAGTCGCTGGATGATTTCCGCGACGTCGTGCTGGCAAACCGCAATGGCGTGCCGGTGCTGCTCGGCCAGGTGGCCACCGTGCAGATCGGCCCGGAAATGCGTCGTGGCATCACCGAGCTGGACGGCGAAGGCGAAGCGGTGGGAGGCGTTGTCATCTTGCGCACCGGCAAGAACGCGCAGGCCACCATCGCAGCGGTGAAGGACAAGCTCAGGCAACTCCAGGCCAGCTTGCCCAAGGGGGTCGAGATCGTCACGACCTACGACCGCAGCTCGCTGATCCAGCGCGCCATCGACAACCTGTCGCACAAGCTGGTCGAGGAGTTCATCGTCGTGGCCCTAGTCTGCGCGGTGTTCCTGTGGCATCTGCGCTCGGCGCTGGTGGCCATCATCTCGCTGCCGCTGGGCGTCATGGCGGCCTTCCTGGTCATGCAGCAGCAGGGGCTCAACGCCAACATCATGTCGCTGGGCGGCATCGCCATCGCCATCGGCGCCATGGTCGATGCGGCGGTGGTCATGATCGAGAACGCCCACAAGAAACTGGAAGCCTGGCAGCACGGCCATCCGGGCGAAGAACTCAAGGGCGATGCGCGCTGGGCCGTCATCACCGATGCCGCCGTCGAGGTCGGCCCGGCGCTGTTCTTCTCCCTGCTCATCATCACGCTGTCCTTTGTGCCGGTGTTCACACTGCAGGCCCAGGAGGGGCGACTGTTCGGGCCGCTGGCCTACACCAAGACCTACGCCATGGCGGCAGCGGCCGGCCTATCCGTGACGCTGATCCCGGTGCTGATGGGCTACTGGATCCGCGGCCGCATCCCGGACGAGCACCGCAATCCCATCACGCGCGGGCTCATCGCCTTGTATCGGCCGGCGCTGGAGGCGGTCTTGCGCTGGCCCAAGGCCACGCTGCTGGTGGCGATCGCCGTGTTCGCCACCACGGCGTGGCCGCTCATGCGCCTGGGCGGCGAGTTCCTGCCGCCGCTGGATGAAGGGGACCTGCTCTACATGCCCTCGGCGCTGCCAGGCCTCTCCGCCCAGAAGGCTGCCGAGTTGCTGCAGATCACCGACCGCATGATCAAGACGGTGCCCGAGGTGAAGCGGGTGTTCGGCAAGGCCGGACGTGCAGAGACGGCGACCGACCCGGCGCCGGTCGAGATGTTCGAGACCACCATCCAGCTGAAGCCTCGCGAAGAATGGCGCGCCGGCATGACGCCAGAGAGGTTGATCGAGGAATTGGACCGAACGGTGAAGGTGCCCGGTCTTTCCAACATCTGGATCCCGCCCATCCGCAATCGCATCGACATGCTGGCCACGGGCATCAAGAGTCCGATCGGCGTGAAAGTGACCGGCACGGACCTGGCGGTCATTGACCGAGTCGCGACCCAGATCGAGGCTGTGGCGAAGAAGGTCCCGGGGGTCAGCTCGGCACTGGCCGAGCGGCTGACAGGAGGACGCTATGTGGACGTCCAGATCGATCGACCGGCGGCGGCGCGCTTCGGCATGAACGTGAGCGATGTCCAGTCGGTCATCTCAGGTGCGATCGGCGGCGAAAACGTCGGCGAGACCGTGGAAGGCCTGGCGCGTTTCCCGATCAACTTGCGCTACCCGCGGGAACTGCGCGACACGCCCGAGAAACTGCGCAACCTGCCGGTGCTGACGCCCGGCGGCCAGCAGGTGACGCTGGGTACGCTGGCAACGCTCGCGCTGGTCGATGGGCCACCGATGCTCAAAAGCGAGAATGCCCGCCCATCCGGCTGGATCTACATCGACGTGCGCGGCCGCGACCTGGCCTCGGTGGTCGGTGATCTGAGGCGGGAGGTCGCGCAACAGGTCCGGCTGGAGCCCGGCATGAGCCTGTCCTATTCCGGCCAGTTCGAATACATGGAGCGCGCCAACGAACGACTGAAGGTTGTGGTGCCTGCGACCCTGCTCATCATCTTCGTGCTGCTTTACCTGACCTTTCGACGCGCCGAAGAGGCCGCGCTCATCATGGCCACCCTGCCGCTGGCTCTCACCGGCGGCATCTGGTTCCTGTACGTGCTGGGCTACCACCTGTCGGTGGCGACCGGCGTGGGCTTCATCGCACTGGCTGGCGTGTCGGCCGAGTTCGGTGTGGTGATGCTGCTGTACCTAAAGCACGCCCTCGAAGACCGCATGCGCTCGGGGCAACCCATCACCCGGGAGATCGTTCTCGACGCGGTGCGCGAGGGCGCGGTACTTCGGGTGAGGCCCAAGGCCATGACGGTGGCGGTGATCCTGGCCGGCCTCGTTCCAATCGTCTGGGGCAGTGGCACCGGCTCGGAGGTGATGAGTCGCATTGCTGCACCGATGCTGGGCGGCATGGTGACCGCGCCACTGCTGTCGCTATTCGTCGTGCCGGCGGGCTTCGTTCTGATGCGCGCGCGCTGTCGGGACACTACTTGACGTAAGGGTTGATGGTGAACCACCTGCCATGCTTCGATGTCTCGGTGCTTGAGGCCGCATGCCGCGTCCTCGGCGACACGCATGAGGGTCTCTCAGGCCCTGAGATCGGGCACCTGCTCGCTGACATGGGCGTCGAGGATCCGTCGCCCGGCTTTACCAAATGGAAGCGGCTGTACAACGCGCTCGCCCAGCAGCAGAACAGGCACCAGGTGGGCAACCACCTCATCATGTTCATCAACCGTGCCATGAAGCCGGCCCGGTTTGTTCAAGAGCCGGAGAAGTTCCACCGTCTCCAGGACGGGCTCAACGTCGTGCTGTCTCTGGCAGGCTATGCCGTCAACGATCAGGGCCAGGTGATTCGAACCACGAAGGAGACGACGGTCGTTGGAGCCGTCGCGCGGGCTCGTCGCTTGAAGGCCTTGCTTGAGTCGCGAGGCACTCATCCCGAGGTGTTCGCGTACTGCACGGCCGAGCTGTTGGCTGAGAATTACTTCCATGCCGTCTTTGAAGCCGTCAAAGGGCTCGCTGAGCGTCTGCGCCTGATGTCCGGGCTGACGCTGGACGGTGCCGAACTTGTCAACCAGGCGCTGTCGACGAAGGTTCCGCTCATCAACTTGAACGGCCTGCGCACCGAGACCGAAGTGAGTGAACAGAAGGGCATTGGCAACCTCCTGGTGGGCCTGTTCGGCGCCATCCGCAACCCGACTGCGCATGCGCCAAAGGTCGTATGGGTGATGCCAGAGCAGGACGCGCTTGACATGCTCGCGCTAGTGTCCTTCGTCCATCGAAAGCTGGATGCTGCCACCAAGGTGTAGCCGCAACTCTCCGCTTCGACTGACTGCCATCGAATCTCGAAGGGTGGGTTCGGCCAGTGGACTCTGCTCGGGCTATCGCTCCACCGCACGAGCAGCGGTCGGCCGTCCCTCTACCCGCCGTGCATCGGGGCCAACTCGCGGGGAACGCTGGGGGCAACTTGGCTGATTTCCTGGTTTTCGTGCGCCGGCCGCAGGCTCGTGGCCTCCAGCCCCCGCCTCAGAAGGAATAACAAGCTATTAAGCCTTCTGATAAACCGGCCGATTTCTACGCCTTGACGCCTGTATCGTGGTGCGTAATACTCGCATTACGTAATACATACGAAATTGGTGGCAGACATGGCACGAGCAGGCGTGACGAAGGGCGAGGTCCAACGGGCTAGGCTGGCGCTGATCAAGGCGGGCAAGCACCCGTCGATCGACGCCATCCGCATCGAACTCGGCAACACCGGGTCGAAGGCGACGATCTTTCGCCACCTGAAGGACATCGAGGCCGACGAAGGTGGCGCCGGCGTGCCGCAGGGATCGGTCAGCGAGGAGCTGCTGTCCTTCGTCACCAACCTGGCCGGTCGCCTGGAATTCGAGGCGCAAGAGCGTTTCGACGCGCTCAAGGCCGGTCATGCCGAAGAGGTGCGCGGCCTGAAGGAGCAGCTGGAGAAGGCCCGTGGCGAAGCCCGCTCGGGCCGGACCGAAGCGGAGCGCAGCCAGGTCGAGCTATCGACCGAGCGCGCCGCGCGCCAGCGGGTGGAGGTCGAGCTGGCCGCGCTGCGCCTGGAACATGGCCAACTGATCACGCAGCTCACCGCCCAGCTCGAAGGCGCCCAGGAGCAACTCAAGGCGGCCCAGGCCCAGGTGGCATCGCTGGAAGAGAAGCACGCCCATGCGCGCGAGGCTTTGGAACACTTCCGCAATGCGTCCCGCGAGCAGCGCGACCGGGAGGCCCGGCAGCACGAGCAGCAACTCCAGTACCTGCAGCGCGAAGTGGCCACCGCCGCCGAGGCCCTGACGGCCAAGCAGACCGAACTGCGATCGGCGCTGCAGGAGAAAGCGGATGCCCTTGCGCAGCTCTCTGCCGCACGAGCCGAGCGGCGTCAGGTCGACGAGCAGCTGCGCGAGCTGAAGCCGGCAGCCGAGCGCCTGGCCGTCCAGAACCAGCTTGTCGAGGACATGCGCGGCCACGCTCAGCAGGCGGCCCAGCAGTACGAAACCCTGCGCGCCCGGGCCAGCGACCTGGAGCAGCGCAATGCCGAGCTGGAGCGCTCGCTGGCGGGTGCCACCGCTACGGCGCAGTCGCAGAGCGAAATGGTCAAGGAATTGCTGGCCCGGATCAGCCAGCCAGCGCCTGCTGGCAAAGCCAAGAGCAAAGCTGCCGCGGCAGGCTGACCGCGGCGATTGCCGTAGCAACGGCGGCCAGCGCCGGTCGCCGGTGCAGTGCCTCAGCCGAGCAGTTCCCGAATAGCAGCCAACACTCAACAAGCGAAACGGCGGAGCGACGTGCTAGCGACAGAGATGACCACAGCGCAGATGCCTGCGATCTATCGGCGGCTTGCGACCGCGATTGGGCCGGAACACTGGCAAGGGGCCGTGGCGAGGCAAGAGGCCGCCATCCGCTCAAATCCCTTTCTGCAGGACTACCTGCGATCCGAGTACGCCATTGCCTACCAGTTGGAGAAGCTGCGCGTACTGGTGGCCGCACGTGGCGACGTGCCGCCATGGGCCTTCAACGACCGGTCCATCTTTCCCGCTCTAGGGTTCGCCGCGCAGGTGCTGGGGGTCTTGAGCCTCTGCACGACGAAGCAGGCTCGTACCTTTGTCAAGCGCGTCAAAACGGCCTTCAGCAGCTCGGAGAACATGCACGGACTGCGGCTTGAGTTGCAGGCTGCAACGCACTTCACGCGTCGGGGAAATCAAGTGCCGTGGCACCGGGCGAACAACACCGGCACCTTCGATCTTCTGGTCGACGACCTTGGCCCATCCGGGCTCGAAATCGAATGCAAGTCGATCTCCGATGACAAGGGCAGACGCATTCATCGATTGGATGCGCTCAACTTCTGGGGAGAGGTATGGAAGGACATCTCCGCTGTAGCGCAGCACTTGCGCAATGGCCTGGCCGTCGTGTTGACGGTGCCCAATCGGCTGCCAAGTGACCCGGAAGAGCGGGCGGCGCTCACCCGGGCGGTAGTTTCTGGGGTTGTGGCAGGCACCAGCACCAGCCTGGGCGGGGGTATGGAACTACGCTTGGCGAACTTCGAGCCAGAGCACCTCTCAGCGGCCATGGCGGGTGATCGCCAAACCTTTCGCGATGCCATCGATGCAGCAACAGGGACGACCAACCGCGAGGCGGCCCTGTATGGCACGCCGAGCGGGGGCATGCTGGCCCTCGTCATTCAGAGTGCCGTCGAGGACGATGTCCTGGATCAGGTGTTTGCGACGCTCAAAGACTCGGCTTCCCGGCAGTTCACGGGACAGCGAGGCTCCCTGTTCTGGGTCGCGCTCCAAGGATTGGACGCCGAGCAGTTGATGTCGGTCCATGAGCAAGACAGCGACCCTAGCCAGCAACCCACGGCGCTGCGCAAAGGCGTCAGCGACTTCCTGACGAACGCGCCTGACCACGTCGTGGGTGTCGTCTTTGGCAGCCGCAGCGGCCTATACCCGACGGACGACGGCATTACGGACATGGGGGGCGTGACGAACTTCTTCGTGAAGGAGACGAGCCCCCATTGGCACGAGAGCTTTAGGGCCCCGCTCAGGGGCTCTGGCGGCATCAGCTAGGCCGAGCCGGACCGTGCAGTTCGCCTGGCGAATATGCTTGCGACGGGACCTGCTGCGCCGGTCCCGCCAGTGCAAGCCTTAAGGAACGCCAGATGGCCCTCAACGAGAAGACGCCTGAACCTATTTGGAACGACGACCTGATGTGCAACTGGTTCGGCTTGCTCGTGCCGGAGCCGGGTCACGTGGTGCTGCTGATCAAGCCGGTGAACAGCACCGATATGGCGGGTGCGATCAAGGTTGCGACCTCCGTGATGCCTGATGTTCGCCACATCATCGTGGCGGTCGGCGGGACGGGCGAGGTCGATGTTGTTTACGTCTTGTCCGATGGCGAGTGGAAGGCAGGCGATCCTCCGCAAGGGACTGTGTTGAAGCAGGCCCTGGCTTTTCGCCTGGGGTCCTGAAAGCTGATCGACAAGCGGATCCAACTCACATCAGACCATGGTGGGCGTGAAGTCGGCGCCGCTACGCCAACAGGTTGTTCGACCGATTGGTGGGCAACTCTGTTGATAACCGCTGGCGGCCGGCGCTAAGCCGTTGTCGCCCGTAGTCGAGGGTCAGTCTGCCCAGAAAAGTAGCACCGCCAGGCCACAGGCCCTCGCCCTTGAAGGCCTCAACGTTGCGGCCGCAACGTCAGGAGCAGCAGGCCGCCGAGGGCCGCGGTGACCAGGGACGCGGTTCCGGAGCCCAGCAACGGGTGTCGCAGCACCGCGGTGATCTCGCCAAGCTTGATCGCCTGGCCCACGGCCAAGCCGAGGAACGCCAAGCCGACAACGGCGGCAACCAGCAACATGGAGACGAAGGCGCGTTCGGCGTTCATGGTGTGAGACCTCTCGACAGCAAGTCCAGGCACCAGTTTTAGCAGCGGGCGGTGCACTCGCCACCCTCACTCGCGGGAAGTCCGACTTCCGTCCGTGGGAACGTTGACGAATTTTCGATGCAAACCAAGGGTTTGTACGGTGAGGAGGCGGCAGACCTGATCCGTCATCGAATTGAAGGCCTCAGAACTGCACCGGGCGACGAGGACGACGTGCAGTGGGCTGCGAAGGCCTTGGGCCTCGCCTGCGATGCAACTACGTGCATGGGAAACTTGCCGGCTCAACAGTGAGGCCGGGATGAGCTTGTCGACTGACATCGCTGGACCTCTTGACGTCAGAACCGAGGACCTGAAGCAGATCGACGCCGGCCAGGCCGTCGACCTGTTCCGCCAGCTCCTGGTCATCGAGGCGGCCAAGGTGGGCGCGCCCATCACCGCCATCAACGTGCCGGCGGACATCAACACCGCGGACGGCGGCATCGATGCCGATGTTGCGACACACTTTTGCAAACTTCGACCCGGTCGCCCAGACCGGAACAACCGGTTCCAGTACAGCGCTGAGATCGATCAACGCTGGGTATCTCTTGACCCATGGCGATGCACCGGATCAACGTTTGGCGCGCATGAACGATTGGATGTGCCCGCCGTGGGTGCTCAAGCGCCTGAGCGCAACTGAGGAAGGCTGAGCGTGCGAACTATTTCCTCGGCGTTGTCAGGGCGACCACGGCTGACGACCTACGTACACAGACGCAACAGGCCGGGCATCAGTACAAAGCCCTTCAGTAGCACAGGAGGGCTGGAGAAGCGCAACAGGGAGCTGGAGCGGCTGCTGGCGGTCGCCGAGGCCGCTGGCACAACTAGGAGATCACAGGCTGTTTCGACGCTTGACGGCGCACAGCGCGCTCGACAATTGACCACGGCCATGGCCATGGCCGGCATCCACAGACGGAAACCGAAGCGCGGATGAGGTGTCACTGTTTGGCGCCGCCAGTCCTTAGAGCTTCAAAATCATGCGACTGAGCCCAATCGCTCAGCGCGGCCCTGTAGCGCCTGCGTGCCTCGGGAATCCAGAGCGAGAGCAACTCGAGGTTCTCCGGTGTGAGGAACTCGTGCGCTGCCGAGATCGCGTCCTCCGCTTCGCGGACCCGCAGCTCCCAGCCATTGAGCGCTCTGACCCGCTGGCGTAGAGCGGGCATCTCGAGCATTTCAACGTCGAGGAACTCTAGGTCGCGAAGGCGCTCCAGCGTTTCTGTGATCAGCGTGCCTTTGAAGTCGAAGACGAGCCACGGCATCGGCTTGAGACTGCCCACGGTGACGGTCTCAAACGTCAGATCGCCTCTTTTCCTGTGGGTCTCGGCGACGAGGCGATCAATCTCTTCCTCGCTGCGTCTCCTGGCCTGTTTGACTGCGTGCTCGTGTCGACGCTCCGTCGCTTCGAGGCTGCTAAGAAGGTCATCGCCGATCACCTTGTACAGGGCCGATTTGATTCGCTCGATCCACTCGACGCCAAAACGCGACTTGTAGACATCCCTCACCATCTGGCTCGCGAAGTCAACTTGTCCTTGGAGCTGTTTCGCCCTATCGACCAGGTCCTGCAATTCTCTTTTTCGCTCGTAGGCAGCTCGTTCGACATCGAACTTCGTGCCAAAGGCATTCCGACCGCACACGTGACCCACATTGGTCTCAAGGCCGTCCTCGGTCTCTACCAAGAACCCGTCTCGATGCGGTGTACGGCAATCGGCCAAGCCACATTGAACCAGTGCCTGGAAGCTATACCCGGACAGAACCCTTTTGAGCTTGTGCTCCTTGCGGTCGAGCACCTCTCGGAAGGCGGGCCTCTCCAACAGGGCTGCGTAATCGCGTGGGCGCTCGATGAGCCGCGCTGGCTGTGAAAGCAGGGGATCAGTCACACGGCAAGTTTACTGGATGCAATGCCAGTGCCGCGCTTGGACCGAGCCACGGCTGCGCACCGGCGTTGTGTGATGGCAAGCTTCCGACCGAGGGGCGTCCGGCGTCTGTCAACCTGCAGCGACCAGGGGGGCCGCCAAGCGGCAGGCTCGGGGCTCAGCATCTCGAGGGTGCCGTGGTTGGTCGTGCAAAAACTGGCGCTTTGGAAGGAAGCGCCATTGCAGATCAAGCACTTACAGGTGCGGTGATTTTGAATGCGCCTGGTTTTCGGTGCAAAAACTGGCGGTTTGGAACAAACCGCTGGCAGACGCTGCTGGCACCTTGACGGGCCTGCGGCTCGGCCGCGCCGCGGAGAACGTCGGCCCCGGAGCATCGGGTTTACGCTACCTTTAAACCGCCAATTCCTGCATCGAAACCAACATCACCCCGATGGCCACCGAACAGCCCAGTCCCCAGCCCGACGACGTCGGCGATCGCGTCATTGATGACGTACGGAAGGCAGCGCGGCACCTCGAGGAGTTGCTCCCCGAGGTCAAGCGCTACATCTCCAGTGATGTGCTCCGCGCCCTGCAGCACGGGCTGTCGCAATTGCGGCTGCTCGGGCCGGCCGGCCGACGCGGCGCAGCCGACGACCAGCCGATGCGCCACCTCACGGCGGCCGAGATCGGATACGAGTTGCACCTGGGCGACCAGATGGTCAACAGGCTGCGCCTGGCTGGCCACTTGTACGGCTACCTCCCCGATGGCCGCCGGCGCGGCCGCGTGTACCCCGCCTTCCAGGCCTGGGGCGGCATCTTCGGAGAGCCGCTACGCCAGGTGCTGCTGGCCATCGGTGACACCGAAGACGAGCGG
>RXJW01000132.1 GCA_003963005.1 Burkholderiales bacterium | reverse complement strand
TCAGCAGCACGATCAGGTTCTTGCGGTTCAGGAAGATGCCGATCACCGACAGCGCGAACAGCATCGCGCCGAGCGTGAGAAAGTGGCCCAGGGTCAGTCCAGCGGCGCCGATCATGCCTGGCCTCCTTCGGTGGGTGCGGCGACCGGTGCGGGAACCGCGACGGTGGGCGCCATCTTGACGATCTTGAGGCGGTCGGCCTTGGTGACCTTGACCTGCTCGGACGCATCCATGGCGCGCGAGTCCTTGCGGCGGCGCAGCGTCAGCGCGATGGCGGCGACGATGGCCACCAGCAGCAGCACGGCCGCGATCTGCAGCGGGTAGAGGTAGCTGGTGTAGATCTCGATGCCCAGCAGCTTGGTGTTGCCCTGGCTGACCTGTGCGGCGGTCGCCACCGGCGCGTCGGACAGTTGGAAGCCGCCCATCAGCACGATGCCCATCTCGAAGGCGATGAGTGCGCCAATGACGGCAGCCACCGGCAGATGCTTCCAGAAACCCTCACGCATGCTGTCGGTATTCAGGTCGAGCATCATCACGACGAAGAGGAACAGCACCATGACGGCACCGATGTAGACGAGCACCAGGGCGATCGCCAGGAACTCGGCCTTCAGCAGCATCCAGATGCAGGAGGCCGTGAAGAACGACAGGATCAGGAACAGCGCGGCATGCACGGTGCTACGCGCCGTGATGACACGGAACGACGACACCAGCAGGATGCCGGAGAAGACGTAGAACAGGATGGTCGTGATGTCCATGGGTATCCATGCCAGGGCGCCGGATCGCCAGACGCCCGCAGGCGCCGCAGCGATCAGCGGTACTTGGCGTCGGCCTCCTTCTGGGCTGCGATCTGGGGTTCGTACTTGTCACCGACCGCCAGCAGCATGTCCTTCGTGAAGTACAGGTCACCACGCTTCTCGCCGTGGTACTCGAAGATGTTCGTCTCGACGATCGAGTCCACCGGGCAGCTTTCCTCGCAGAAGCCGCAGAAGATGCACTTGGTCAAGTCGATGTCGTAGCGCGTGGTGCGGCGGCTGCCGTCGGCACGCACATCGCTCTCGATGGTGATGGCCATCGCAGGGCACACGGCCTCGCAGAGCTTGCAGGCGATGCAGCGCTCTTCACCGTTCTCGTAGCGACGCAGCGCGTGCAGGCCGCGGAAGCGCGGCGACAGCGGCGTCTTCTCTTCCGGGAACTGCACCGTGATGTTGCGCGACAGGAAATGCCGGCCGGTCAGGGCCATGCCCTTGAAGAGCTCCGTGAGCAGGAAGCTCTTGGCGAAATCTTTGATGGACATCTATTGACTCCGCAGAGCCGCCTCAAGGAGGCAGTCGCCCCCTCGGGGGGCAGTGAACGAAGTGAACGTGGGGGTCGTCATGTCACTTCCAGATGTTGAAGGGGGTCTGCATCCACAGGCCGACAACGACCAGCCAGACCAGGGTCACGGGGATGAAGATCTTCCAGCCCAGGCGCATGATCTGGTCGTAGCGGAAGCGGGGGAACGTGGCACGCACCCACAGGAACATCGTGACCACGAAGAAGGTCTTGGCGAACAGCCAGAACCAGTTCCAGAAGGCCATCGTGTTCTGGAAGAACTGCGGCGTGTCCATGCCCAGCAGATGCCAGGAGATCGGCGCGCTCCAGCCGCCCAGGAACATGACGACGGCCAGGGCCGACACCAGGATCATGTTGGCGTACTCGGCCAGGAAGAACATCGCGAACGACATGCCCGAGTACTCGATCATGTGGCCGGCCACGATTTCCGATTCACCTTCGACGACGTCGAACGGGTGGCGGTTGGTTTCGGCCAGGCCCGAGATGAAGTAGACGATGAAGATCGGCAGCAGCGGCAGCCAGTTCCAGGACAGGATGTTCAGACCCATGTCCGCGAACACGCCCTTCTCCTGCACCTGCACGATCGTCGTCATGTTGAGGCTGCCGGTCACCATCAGCACGATGACCAGCGCGAAGCCCATCGCGATCTCGTAGGACACCATCTGGGCCGAGGCACGCAGCGCGCCCAGGAAGGCGTACTTCGAGTTCGATGCCCAGCCGGCAATGATCACGCCGTAGACCTCCAGCGACGTGATGGCCATCAGGAACAGCAGGCCGGCATTGACGTTGGCCACGGCGGCATCGGGGCCGAAGGGCACAACGGCCCAGGCGGCCAGCGCCGGCATGATCGTCATGACGGGGCCGAGGAAGAACAGGCCCTTGTTGGCCGCGGTCGGCTTGATGATTTCCTTGAAGATCAGCTTCACCGCGTCAGCGATCGGCGTCAGCAGGCCGTACGGACCCACACGGTTCGGGCCCGGGCGGATCTGCGACCAACCGATGGCCTTGCGCTCCCACAGCGTGAGGTAGGCGACGCAGATCATCAGCGGCGCGACCACCGCGATGATCTTGAGCAGGCTCCAGACCAGGGGCCACAGGCCACCCAGCAGCGAAGCGCCGTTCTGGTAGAGGGACTCGATCATGTTCTGCTTCTCCCTCAGACCTTGCTGATGCTCACGGAGCCGAACACGCCGCCGAGGGCGGCGGTTTGCGGCAGGCCGGCCGGCACGCGGGCCACGCCCTCAGGCAGGCCGGCTTCCAGGCGGGCGGGCAGCTGGGCGGCGCCGCCGTCCTGCACGACGCGCACGAGGTCGCCGTCGGTCAGGCCGAGTTGCTGCCACAGCGACGTCGGCAGGCCGACGGTGGCGGCTTCGCGGCCGTCGGTCGTCAGTTGCAGCGACATCGAGTTGCGCACCAGGGCGTCAGACGCGTAGATCGGCAGGTTGCCGAAGCGCTCCACGCCCTCCCCTCGCGCGCCGGCAACCGGCGTGGCGGTGGAGGCATTGCTCAGGCGGGCGCTCAGGTCGCCCGACAGCGCCTGCTCGCGGACCTGCTCCGAGCTGTCCTGCGTGAAGCCTTCGAGGCCGAGCAGGTTGCCCAGCACGCGCAGCACCTTCCAGGCCGGACGCGTCTCGGCCAGCGGGCGCACCACGCCGACGAAGCTCTGCAGGCGGCCTTCCGCGTTGACGAAGCTGCCCGAGGTTTCGGTGAACGGGGCGATCGGCAGCAGCACGTCGGCGTACTCGATGCCGGTCTTGAACGGGCTCAGCACGACGACCATCTCGGCCGCGTCCAGCGCCTTGGCGGCAGCCGAGGCGTTGGCCGAATCCAGCACCGGGTCGGTGTTCAGCAGCACAACCGCCTTCAGGGCCGTGCCGTTCAGCATCTGGCCGGCGTTCAGGCCGCCGGACACCGGCTGTGCCTTCACGAGTTGTGCACCGACCGTGTTGGCGGCGTCCGTCAGGTAGCCGACGCTGGCGCCGGTCTGCTGGCCAATCCAGTTCGCCAGTGCGAGCAAGCTGGCGGCTTGCGGGTGCTCCGCGGCGGCATTGCCCAGGAGGATGGCCTTGGCGCTGCCGGACGACAGACTGGCAGCGATCGCCTTGGCCTCGTCCGTCGCAGTGCCGGCGAGCGGCGCGCCGCTGCCGAGGGCCGCGGCCACCTCGGCCAGGGTCTGGACCCAGGCCGACGGAGCGGCGCCGATGCCCGCACCCAGCGGCATCAGCCAGTCGTCGTTGTTCAGGCCGACGCGGTGCACCGCTGCGCCACGGCGAGCGGCGAAGCGCAGGCGGGCCGCGAACAGCGGGTGGTCCTTGCGCAGGTTGGAGCCGATCACGAGCGCCCGGTCCAGCTCGGACAGCTTGGCGATCGGCAGGCCCAGCCAGCGAGCCTGACCGGCAGCCGCGGCATTGCCGAAGTCGCTGTGGCGCAGGCGGTGGTCGATGTTGTCGCTGCCCAGGCCGCGCACGATGGCGCTCAGCAGGTGCAGCTCTTCGACGGTGCTGTGGGCCGAGCCGAGCGCGCCGATGGCTGCCGCGCCGTGGTCACCCTTGATGGACTTCAGGCCGTTGGCGACGTACTCCAGCGCCGTCGTCCAGTCGACCTGCTTCCAGGCGCCGCCCTGCTTGATCATCGGGGCGGTCAGGCGGGCGTCGCTGTTCAGCGCCTCGTAGCTGAAACGGTCGCGGTCGGCGATCCAGCACTCGTTGACGTCCTCGTTCTCGAGCGGCACCACGCGCAGGACCTGGTGGTTCTTGACCTGCACGACCAGGTTGGCACCCGTGGAGTCGTGCGGGCTGACGCTCTTGCGGCGCGACAGCTCCCAGGTGCGGGCGCTGTAGCGGAAGGGCTTGCTCGTGAGCGCGCCGACCGGGCAGATGTCGATCATGTTGCCCGACAGCTCCGAATCGACCGTGCGGCCGACGAAGGTCTGGATCTCGCTGTGCTCGCCGCGGTGGGCCATGCCCAGCTCCATGACGCCGGCGATTTCCTGGCCGAAACGCACGCAGCGGGTGCAGTGGATGCAGCGGCTCATCTCTTCCATCGAGATCAGCGGGCCGACGTTCTTGTGGAAGACGACGCGCTTCTCTTCGGTGTAGCGGCTCTTGCTGCCGCCGTAGCCCACGGCCAGGTCCTGCAGCTGGCATTCACCGCCCTGGTCGCAGATCGGGCAATCCAGCGGGTGGTTGATCAGCAGGAATTCCATGACGCCCTGCTGCGCCTTGATCGCCTTGTCGCTCTTGGTGCGGACGATCATGCCCTGGGTGACCGGCGTCGCGCAGGCGGGCATGGGCTTCGGGGCCTTCTCCACATCGACCAGGCACATACGGCAGTTGGCCGCGATGCTCAGCTTCTTGTGGTAGCAGAAGTGCGGAATGTAGGTACCGGCCTTCTCGGCGGCATGCATGACCATGCTGCCTTCCTGGACCGAGACCTTCTGACCGTCGAGTTCGATTTCAACCATGATGGTGTTTCCCTAGGGGCTCAGGTGGGCGCCACCAGGGGCTTCTTGTGTTCAATCAGGTGCACGAACTCGTGCTTGAAGTGCTTGATCATGGCGCGCACGGGCATCGCGGCAGCGTCGCCCAGCGCGCAGATCGTGCGGCCCTGGATGTTGTCGGCGACCGAGTTCAGCAGGTCGATGTCTTCCGGACGGCCTTCGCCGTGGTAGATGCGTTCCAGCACGCGGTGCATCCAGCCCGTGCCTTCGCGGCAGGGCGTGCACTGGCCGCAGGACTCGTGCGCGTAGAAGTACGACAGGCGCAGCAGGCTCTGCACCATACAGCGCGAGTCGTCGATGACGATGACGGCACCCGAGCCGAGCATGGAGCCGGCCTTGGCGATGGAGTCATAGTCCATCGTGCACTGCATCATCACTTCGGCCGGCAGCACCGGGGCCGACGAGCCACCGGGAATGACGGCCTTCAGCTTGCGGCCCTTGCGCACGCCACCCGCCAACTCCAGCAGCGTCGAGAACGGCGTGCCCAGCGGGATCTCGAAGTTGCCTGGCTTCTCGACGTCGCCCGACACCGAGAACAGCTTGGTGCCACCGTTGTTCGGCTTGCCGATTTCGAGATAGGCCTGGCCGCCGTTGCGGATGATCCAGGGCACCGCGGCGAAGGTTTCGGTGTTGTTGATCGTGGTGGGCTTGCCGTACAGGCCGAAGCTCGCCGGGAACGGCGGCTTGAAGCGGGGCTGGCCCTTCTTGCCTTCGAGCGATTCCAGCAACGCGGTTTCCTCGCCGCAGATGTAGGCGCCGAAGCCATGGAAGGCGTGCAGCTGGAAGCTGAAGGCGCTGCCCATGATGTTGTTGCCGAGATACCCGGCGGCACGGGCTTCTTCCAGGGCGGCCTCGAAGCGCTCGTACACCTCGAAGATCTCACCGTGGATGTAGTTGTAGCCGACCGTGATGCCCATCGCGTAGGCCGCAATCGCCATGCCCTCGATGACCTGGTGCGGGTTGTGCATCAGGATCTCGCGGTCCTTGCAGGTGCCGGGTTCGCCTTCGTCGGAGTTGCAGACGAGGTACTTCTGGCCCGGGAACTGGCGGGGCATGAAGCTCCACTTCAGGCCCGTCGGGAAGCCGGCACCGCCGCGGCCGCGCAGCGCGGAGGTCTTGACCTCGGCGATGACCTGGTCAGGCGTCAGCCCTTCGCCGCCATCCTTGCCCAGGATCTTGCGCAGGGCCGCGTAGCCGCCACGGGCTTCGTAGTCCTTGATCGACCAGTTCTTGCCGTTCAGATCGGCGTAGATCTGCGGGCTGATGTGGCGTCCGTGGAAGCAGGTCTCGGCGCCGGTGCTTTGAAACTTGGAGAGGTCCAGCATGGTTGTCCTCAGGCCTTGGCCGCTTCGGCGCGCAGCACGTCGACGAGTTCGTCCAGGCGATCGTTCGTCATGAAGCTGCACATCTGACGATCGTTGACCAGCAGCACGGGCGAGTCGGCACAGGCGCCCAGGCACTCGCTCTTCTGCACGGTGAACAGGCCGTCGGCCGTCGTGCCGCCCTGCTCGATGCCGAGCTTGCTGCACAGGTGATCGATGGCGTTTTGCCCATCGCGCAGCTGGCACGGCAGGTTCGCGCAGACGTTCAGCTTGAACTTGCCGACCGGGCGCTGGTTGTACATGTTGTAGAACGTCGTCACCTCGTAGACCGCGATGGGCGGCATGCGGAGGTAGGCGGCGATCGCGTCTTCCGCGGCGCGGGAGACGTAGCCGAGTTCCTGCTGGACGATCGCCAGGCAGGCCATCACGGCGGACTGGCGCTGCTCGTCGGGGTACTTGGCGACCTCGCGGTCGAAGCGCGCCCGGGTGGCGTCGCTCAGGGTGTAGTCGGTGCTGCTCGTCATCGCTTGCCTGTCAACGATCGATTTCGCCGAACACGATGTCCATCGTGCCGATGATGGCCACGGCGTCCGCGATCATGTGGCCCTTGCCCATTTCGTCCAGGGCCGCGAGGTGGGCGAAGCCCGGCGCGCGGATCTTGAGCCGGTACGGCTTGTTGGCGCCGTCGCTGACCATGTAGATGCCGAACTCGCCCTTCGGGTGTTCGACCGCCGCATAGGCCTCGCCTTCGGGCACGTGGAAACCTTCGGTGAAGAGCTTGAAGTGGTGGATCAGCTCTTCCATGTTGGACTTCATGTCCACGCGGGCCGGCGGCGCCACCTTGTGGTTGTCGGTGATGACCGGGCCGGGGTTGGCCTTGAGCCACTTCACGCACTGCTCGACGATGCGGCAGGACTGGCGCATTTCCTCGACGCGCACGACGTAGCGGTCGTAGGTGTCGCCGTTCGTGCCCACGGGCACGTCGAAGTCCATCTTGGCGTAGACGTCGTAGGGCTGCGTCTTGCGCAGATCCCAGGCGATGCCCGAACCGCGCAGCATGGCGCCGGTGAAGCCCAGGTTCAGCGCGCGCTCCGGCGTGACCACGCCGATGCCGACGGTGCGCTGCTTCCAGATCCGGTTGTCGGTCAGCAGGGTTTCGTAGTCGTCGACGTTCTTGGGGAAGCGACGGCAGAAGTCCTCGATGAAGTCCAGCAGCGAGCCCTGGCGGTTCTCGTTGAGCTGGGCAATCGTCTTGGCGTTCTTGATCTTGCTGACCTGGTACTGCGGCATGCTGTCCGGCAGGTCACGGTAGACGCCGCCCGGACGGAAGTAGGCCGCATGCATGCGCGCGCCCGACACCGCCTCATACATGTCGAAGATGTCCTCACGCTCGCGGAAGCAGTAGATGAGGATGTTCATCGCACCGCAGTCCAGGCCATGGCAGCCGAGCCAGAGCAGGTGGTTCAGGATGCGGGTCAGTTCCGCGAACATCACGCGGATGTACTGCGCACGCTCCGGCACCTCGATGCCCATCAGCTTCTCGATGGCCAGGC
The DNA here is from genome assembly GCA_003963005.1 of Burkholderiales bacterium. GTDB lineage: Bacteria > Pseudomonadota > Gammaproteobacteria > Burkholderiales > Burkholderiaceae_C > Pelomonas. Next base: position 4,496 of record RXJW01000132.1, on the reverse strand, counting down.
AGTAGGCGTGCTCGTTGGCCATCATCGACACGTAGTCGAGGCGGTCCATGTAGGGCAGCGACTGGATGAAGGTCTTCTGCTCGGCGAGCTTCTCGGTCGCGCGGTGCAGCAGGCCGATGTGCGGGTCGGCGCGCTGGATGACTTCGCCGTCCAGCTCCAGCACCAGGCGCAGCACGCCGTGGGCGGCCGGATGCTGCGGGCCGAAGTTCAGGGTGTAGTTCTTGATTTCTGCCATGACTGTTCGGCTTAGAGGCCGCCGTACTTGTCTTCGCGGATGATGCGAGGCGTGATCTCACGCGGCTCGATCGTCACGGGCTGATAGATCACACGCTTCTGTTCGGCGTCGTAGCGCATCTCGACGTGCCCCGACACCGGGAAGTCCTTGCGCATCGGGTGGCCGATGAAGCCGTAGTCCGTCAGGATGCGCCGCAGGTCGTTGTGGCCTTCGAAGATGACGCCGTACATGTCGAAGGCTTCGCGCTCGAACCAGTTGGCGGAGTTCCACACCGGCGTGACCGAGGCCACGATGGGGAAGTCGTCATCGGTGGCGAAGACCTTCAGGCGCAGGCGCCAGTTCTTGGAGACCGACAGCAGGTGGCTGACGACCGCGTAGCGCGGGCCTTCGTAGGCGCCGTCGCCGTAGGTGCTGTAGTCGACGCCACAGAGGTCGACCAGCTGCTCCAGCTTCAGCTCGCCGTGATCGCGCAGCGTGGTCGCCACGTCGAAGTAATCGGCCGTTCGCACGGTCAGCGTCAGCTCGCCCAGTGCGTTCTTCAGCTCGACGATGCGATCGCCGAGGATGGTGCCCAGGTGCTGGGCCAGGGTGTCGAGGTTGTGACTCATTCCGTGGCTCAGCGGGCGATGGTGTTTTCGCGGCGGATCTTGGCCTGCAGCTGCAGGATGCCGTAGAGCAGCGCTTCCGCGGTCGGCGGGCAGCCGGGCACGTAGACGTCGACCGGCACGATGCGGTCGCAGCCGCGCACGACCGAGTAGCTGTAGTGGTAGTAGCCACCGCCGTTGGCGCAGGAGCCCATCGAGAGCACCCAGCGCGGTTCGGCCATCTGGTCATAGACCTTGCGCAGCGCCGGCGCCATCTTGTTGCACAGCGTGCCTGCCACGATCATCAGGTCGGACTGCCGGGGGCTCGGGCGGAACAGCATGCCGAAGCGGTCGATGTCGTAGCGCGCAGCGCCCGCATGCATCATCTCGACGGCACAGCAGGCCAGGCCGAAGGTCATCGGCCACAGGGAACCGGTCTTGGACCAGTTGATGAGCTTGTCGACCGAGGTCGTGACAAAGCCCTCTTTCAGGACGCCTTCAATACCCATTTGGATTTCCCAGCTTGTGTCGGCGGTGGACGCTTATTCCCAGTCGAGGGCGCCCTTTTTCCACTCGTAGGCAAAGCCCACGACCAGAATGCCGAGGAAGATCATCATCGCCCAGAAGCCCGTCGCACCGATTTCCTTGAGCGCAACAGCCCAGGGAAACAGGAAGGCAATTTCGAGGTCGAAGAGGATGAAGAGGATGGCGACGAGGTAGTAGCGCACATCGAATTTCATGCGCGCGTCTTCAAAGGCCTCGAAGCCGCATTCGTAGGGGGAGTTCTTGGCCTGATCCGGCCGGTTGGGGCCCAGCAAGGCGCCGAGCACCTGGGGGGCAATCCCGACCACTGCGCCGACCAAAATGAAGAGGATGACGGGCAGGTATTGATCGAGATTCATGGGTGCCTTCTCGGGTCGACAGAAAACGTCTTTGTCAACGCAGCCGGCCAAGGGGCCGACCACAAAAGCAAACGGGCGCGTCACCAGCGAATCAGAGATGTCGCTCGCGGATCGCGCCCGCCTGGAACCTTGCCTCGGCCGTACCGACTGCTCGGCCAACCGCGGCGACAGGCCGCTTCAATGTTCTGGTGCCGTCGGCGAGACTCGAACTCGCACAGCTTTCGCCACTACCCCCTCAAGATAGCGTGTCTACCAATTTCACCACGACGGCAGGTACTCAATTTGCCGGGCAACCGAAGGAGGGTTTTGTTTGCCAGACAGCCTCGCATTCTATACCGAAAAGTTGGGCCTTCCGATGAAGAAGCGAGGCTTTTGCTCAGGCTTCAGTTCGCCGCAGCCGAAGCGGCGACGGAGGCCGGAGCCGCCGGTGCGACGACGGCGCCCGGGATGGCTGCTGCGCCCGAAGCCGCCGGTGCACTGACCGGCGCACGGTCCAGCAGCGTCTCCGCGCTGCCCGCCCCCGTGCGGCCGTTGGCCAGATAGGCCAGGCCCAGCGTGCAACCGAAGAACAGCGTCGCCGCCACGGCCGTGCTGCGCGACAGGAAGTTGGCGCTACCCGTCGCACCGAAGAGGCTGCCGGACGCGCCGCTGCCGAAGGATGCGCCCATGTCAGCACCCTTGCCGTGCTGCACCAGCACCAGACCAATGATCGCAATGCCCGACAGCAATTGAACGATCAACACCAGATTCGCAAAGAACTGCATTCCAAACACTCCATCAAAACTCAAAGGCGCCCTGCCCTGCAGCGGGCGCCGGATTCACTCAATGGGCCGCAGCCCGGCAGATCGCGGCGAAGTCCGCCGCCTTCAGCGAGGCCCCACCGATCAGGCCGCCGTCGATGTCAGCCTGCGCGAACAGCTCGGCGGCGTTGTCGGCCTTGACGCTGCCGCCGTACAGGATGCGCATGACGCCGGCCCGGTCGGTGGCCGCCTGCAGTTGCGCCCGAAGTACAGCGTGCACCGCTTGCGCCTCGGCCGGCGTGGCCGTCAGGCCGGTACCGATGGCCCACACGGGTTCATAGGCCACGACCATCTCGCCGCAGCAGTGCGCCAGCGTGTGGATGACCGCGGCGAGCTGGCGCTTGACGACCGAATCGGTCTGGCCGGCCTCGCGCTCGGCACGGGTCTCGCCCACACAGACGATCGGCGTGACGCCATGCGCCAATGCGGCCTTGGCCTTGTCAGCCACGAGCTGGTCGCTTTCGGCGTGGTATGCACGGCGCTCCGAATGGCCGACGATGACGTAGCGGCAGCCAACGTCGGACAGCATCGCACTCGACACCTCGCCGGTGAAGGCGCCCTGCTCGTGGGCGGAGCAATCCTGCGCACCGAAGGCGATGGCCGTGCCGGTCAAGGCCAGGGCCGTCTCGGCGATGTACGGGAACGGCACGCAGACGGCGACGTCGGCGTTCCACGGACCGGCTTCCTTCAGACCAGCCAGCAACTGGGCATTGGCTGCGCGGTTGCCATGCATCTTCCAGTTGCCCACGACGAGTTTTCTTCTCATCTCGATTCCTTCACCACGTCAGCACGATCTTGCCGATGTGCTGGTTGGATTCCATCAGCGCGTGCGCCTCGGCAGCCTGTGCCGCGGGCAACTGGCGGTAAATGACCGGCTTGATCTGTCCCGCCTCGATGAGCGGCCAGACCTTCTCACGCAGCGAGCGCGCCAGTGCCGCCTTGAAAGCGGCCGAGCGCGGACGCAGGGTCGAGCCGGTGATGGTCAGGCGCCGGCGGAGCACGAGGCCCGCGTCGACCTCGGACTTCACGCCACCCTGCACCGCGATCAGCGCGAGGCGACCGTCTTCGGCAAGCGCCTGCACGCCGCGGCCGATGTAGTCGCCGGCGACCATGTCGAGGATGACGTCCACGCCGCGGCCACCCGTGGCCGCCTTGGCGTGCTCGACGAAATCCTGCTCGCGGTAGTTGATCGCCAGTTCGGCGCCCAGCGCGAGGCAGGCCTGCGCCTTGTCGGCGCTGCCGACCGTGACAAACACCCGCGCGCCGAAGGCCTTCGCCATCTGGATGGCCGTGACGCCGATGCCGCTGGAGCCACCGTGCACGAGCAGCGTCTCGCCTGCCCGCAGCCCCACCCGGTCGAACACGTTCGCCCAGACGGTGAAGCAGGTCTCGGGCAGGCTCGCCGCTTCGGCCAGGGACCAGCCCGCAGGCACCGGCAGGCACTGGCCCACCGGCACGACGCACAGCTCGGCATAGCCGCCGCCATTGGCCAGCGCGCAGACGGAGTCACCCACGGCGAACCCATGCGCCGCGAGGGCGTCGGCGTCGCCTGCCACGATCACGCCAGCGACTTCAAGCCCCGGCAGATCGCTCGCGCCCGGCGGGGGCGGGTAGGCGCCCTTGCGCTGGAGCACGTCGGGCCGATTGACGCCCGACGCCGCCACGCGGATCAGGCACTCGCCCAGGCCCGCGACCGGATCCGGCCGTTCGGCCAGTTCCAGCACCTCGGGCCCGCCGGGGCGGGTGATGGCGATCGCGCGCATGGAGCGGCGCTTACTCCGCGGCCGGAGGCGTGGCTTCGGCGGCCGGCGCCGGGGCGGCTTCGCGCTCCGGACGGTCGATCAGCGCCTTCATGGACAGCTTGATGCGACCCTTTTCGTCGGTCTCGAGCACCTTGACCTTGACGACCTGGCCTTCCTGCAGGAAGTCGGTCACCTTCTCGACGCGCTGGTGGGCGATCTGGCTGATGTGCAGC
>RXJW01000212.1 GCA_003963005.1 Burkholderiales bacterium | reverse complement strand
CCCCAGGCAGTATGAAGAGCGCTGGGTCGCGGCACAGCTCAACAAGGCCGCGTAACAAGGATGCTAAGAGCTACGGGATTCAGGGGCAAGGTCAGTGCTTGTCCTTGAGGTGCTCGAACAGCGTCACCATGGCTGTGCCCTTTCATCCGCCAGCGCTGGGTCCTCCACGCGGTTATCGACGGTGAACCCGACGTAGGTGCCCTCTTCGCTTGATGTGGCCGTAGCGGTCCCACCGTGCATCTTGGCGATCGCCGCGACGATGGAGAGGCCCAGTCCGTGGTTCCGGTCGGCGTTGGTCCGAGACGGGTCAATTCGGTAGAACCGGTCGAAGAGCCGTGGCAGGTGTTCTGCCGGGATCACTGGTCCCTTGTTGTGAACGCCGATCGAGACGAGGTCGACGTTCGGCCGATCAATCCTCACCTCGACCAGCGACCCCTTTGTCGCGTAGCGAGACGCATTGCTCAAGAGATTGGAGATGGCGCGCCGCACCAGTCCCGCGTCGACCGAAACTCGGGCGTCACCCCGCACCTCGACGCGCAATTCCGCCTCTTCCAGAGCCGCCTCGTGGTACTCCGCCACCTCGGCGGCGAGTTCTGCCATCCGCGTCGGGTATGCGCGACGCGCGGTCACGCCTCGTTCAGCGTGAGACAAGAACAGCATGTCGGCCACGATGCCCGCGATCCGACGAAGCTCTTCCAGGTTGGAACTGAGCACGTCCTGGAGCTCCGCTCCGGAACGGGGCCGGCGAAGAGCCACCTCGCAGCTACCGATCAGGATCGACAGCGGATTGTTGAGCTCATGCGCCACATCGGCGTTGAAGGCCGACATCTGCAGGTACGCGGCCTGCAGGCGGTCCAGCAACGCGTTGAACTGCAGCAGCAACGGCAGGACTTCCTCGGGCTGGCCCGTGAGGTCGAGACGCTGGCCCATCCGAGTGGCATCCAGTTCGGAGGTCCGTCCCGCCAACGCGTTGACTGGGGCGAGCCCCCGCTTGACCAGCATGAACCCGGTTGCCGACACGGCCAGCGTGCCAACGATCGCGCCGGTCAACAGCGTCCACCACAAGCGCGACAGGAGCGCCTCGTCCTTGCGGATGTCGTGGATCAATTCCGCACGCCCAGATCCACCCATCTCATCCGGAAGGCGAACGTCAAAAACCAGGCGCTTGCTCATCGCGTCCGGCCTATCCGGGTCGTTCTTGTCGAACACCGCATGGCCGTTTCGCTGGCGCACGACCAACGACAGATCGTCGTGGCCCGTCAGGAAATCGCTGAGCAGGTGCTGGATTCCCGCGACGTCGTGTACCTCGCGGGCTTCGTTGAGCAAGCGAAGGACGGTGGCCCGCTTCTTCACGAGGGTGTCGTCTTGCCGGCTGGACAAGGTGAGCGCGATGACAAGGTAGACCGCGCCGCACACCAGGCTGAGACCGACCATGGTCTGCAACGCGAACTGGCGCGACAACCGAGCCCGCAGGCTCGGAGCGCTGAGCGGCGCGGCAGTCATGTCCGGTCCTCGAGCACGTACCCCATGCCACGCACCGTGTGCAGCAAGGGACGCTCGAACGGCTGGTCCAGCTTGGATCGCAGCCGGCGGATAGCCACTTCGACGACGTTGGTCTCGCTGTCGAAGTTCATGTCCCAGACCTGCTCGGCAAGCTCGGTTCGCGACAGCACGTGGCCTTGTCGACGCAACAGGAGCGCCAGCAGGCTGAACTCCTTGGGCGTCAAATCCAGCCGCTGACCGGACCTGCTGGCCTTGCGGCGAACCATGTCCACCTCAAGGTCGGCGACCTTGTAGAGGGTGGTCTCGGCCACCGTTCGGGAACCCGATGCGCGGCGCAGGAGAACCTGCACGCGCGCTACCAGTTCCGAGAACGCGAAAGGCTTGACGAGATAGTCATCGGCGCCGCTCTGCAGGCCCCGCACCCGGTCCTCGACCTGACCGCGCGCGGTCAGCATGAGAACGGGTACGGACCGGGTGTGACGCAGAGCGGACAGGACGGCCAGGCCGTCGATGCCCGGCAGCATCCAGTCCAGGATGACCAGGTCGTACTCGTTGACGGACGCCATGTGCAGGCCGTCGACACCTGAGAGAGCCACCTCGACTTGGTAGCCCTCCTCGGTAAGACCCTTTCGCAGATATCCGGCCGCCTTGACTTCATCTTCGACGACCAGGATCTTCATGAGGCTCTGCGGCCAAGCGGCCACCCTCCATGCAAGGAGCTCAGGTTCGCGAGGCACCGGCCTTTCGGCCTGCGCGCCGTGTTGTGTGGCGCTGGATTCATGCAACCACCTCCGCGCCAGGCGTGGTGCGGGGCGCTTCAGCCTCGCCCTCTTCGTCCTTGCGGTGGGCAATGCGGTACAGCACCGGCAGCACCAGCAGCGTCAGGGCCGTCGAGGAGAGGATGCCGCCGATCACCACCGTGGCCAGCGGACGTTGAACCTCGGCGCCGGTACCGGTTGCGATCGCCATCGGCACGAAGCCGAGCGATGCGACCAGCGCGGTCATCAGGACCGGACGCAGACGGGTGACCGCGCCTTCGAAGATGGCCTGGTCGAGACTCTTGCCCGACTCCCGCAGACTTCTGATGAACGAGATCATCACGAGGCCATTGAGCACCGCCACGCCCGACAGCGCGATGAAGCCGACCGCCGCAGAAATGGACATCGGGATGTCCCGCAGCCACAGCGCCACGATGCCGCCGGTCAACGCGAATGGAATGCCGGTAAACACCAGCATGCCGTCCTTGGCGTTGCCGAACATCACGAAAAGCAACGTGAACACCAGCAGCAGGGACACCGGCACGACGACCTTCAGACGCTGCGTGGCGGACTGCAAGTTCTCGAACTGGCCGCCCCAGACCATCCAGTAGCCCGTGGGCAGCTTGACCTGTTGCTGGATCGCGGCTTCAGCCTCTGCGACGAAGGTGCCGATGTCGCGACCACGAACGTTGGCGCTGACCACCACGCGGCGCTTGCCGTTCTCGCGGCTGACCTGGTTGGGACCAGGGGCCAGGGAGAGGTCAGCCACTTCGCTCAGCGGGATGAAGCGACGTGCACCCTTGCCATCAGCACTGCCAGGCAGCGGCACCGGCAGGCGCTTGATCGCCTCCAGGTCCGTGCGGACAGACTCGGGCACGCGCACGATGATGTCAAAGCGACGGTCACCTTCGAACATCGTGCCGCCTTCCTTGCCGCCAACGGCGGTGGCCAGCGTGTCCTGGACGTCCTGAACGTTCAGGCCGTAGCGCGCCGTCTTCTCGCGATCGATCTGCACGCTCAGCATCGGAAGGCCCGATGTCTGTTCGATGTTGACTTCCGTGGAGCCCGAGATGCCCTTGAGCACCGCGGCGATCTTCTGGGCTGCCCCGTCCATCACCTCCATGTCGTCGCCGAAGACCTTGACGGCCACGTCGGAGCGCACGCCGGAGATCAGCTCGTTGAACCGCAACTGGATAGGCTGCGAGAACTCGTAGTTCTGACCCGGCATCTTCTCGACTTCGGCCTTGATCGCGGCCAGCAGTTCGTCACGCGTCTTGCGGGGTTCGGGCCACTCGGACTGCGGCTTCAGCATCACGTAGGCGTCAGAGATGTTCGGCGGCATCGGGTCCGACGCGATCTCAGCCGTGCCGGTGCGCGCGAAGGTCCGTTCGATCTCGGGGAACTTCGCCTTCAGCGTCGCTTCGAGTTGCTGCTGCATCGCTACCGACTGCGTCAGGCTCGTGCCCGGGATCCGCAAGGTCTGGATGGAGAAGTCGCCCTCATTGAGGCTCGGCACGAACTCGCTGCCCATGCGGGTGGCGAGCAGCCCCGACAGGAACACCGTGACGAGTGCAAAGGTGATGACCAGCGGCTGGGCGTTCATCACGCGCTTGAGCGCAGGCTCATAGGCGCGACGGGCCCAACCCATCAGGAAGTTCTCCTTCTCGGCAACCTTCTCGCCGATGAACAGCGCAACGGCTGCCGGCACGAAGGTCATCGACAGGATCATTGCGCCCACCAGAGCGATCACGACCGTGAAGGCCATCGGGTGGAACATCTTCCCTTCGACACCAGCCAGCGCAAAGATCGGCAGGTAGACGATCATGATGATCAGTTGCCCGAAAAGCAGCGGACGACGTGCTTCCTGCGAGGCGAGGAACACCTCATGGAACCGCTCGGACCTAGTCAACGGTCTGCCCTTGTGCTCCTGCGCATGCGCCAGGCGTCGCACACAGTTCTCGACGATCACGACCGCGCCGTCGATGATGATCCCGAAGTCCAACGCTCCGAGACTCATCAGGTTGGCGCTGACTTTCTGGTTCACCATGCCCGTGAACGTGAAGAGCATCGACAGTGGGATCACCATCGCCGTCAGCACGGCTGCGCGGATGTTGCCCAGGAACAGGAAAAGGATGACGATCACGAGGATCGCGCCTTCCAGCAGGTTCTTCTTGACGGTGCCGATGGCCTTGTCGACCAGCGTGGTGCGGTCGTAGACCGTCACGGCATGGACGCCGGCCGGCAGGTTCTTGTTGATCTCCTCCATCTTCTTGTCGACGGCCTGGGAGACGGTGCGGCTGTTCTCGCCGATCAGCATGAACACGGTGCCAAGCACCACTTCCTTGCCGTTGTCGGTCGCAGCACCGGTCCGCAGCTCGCGTCCCAGCTCGACGTTGGCCACGTCCTTGATGCGAACCGGCACGCTGCCTTCGTTGCGCAGCACGATGTTGCCGATGTCGGCGATGGACTTGACTTGGCCCGGCGCGCGGATCAGGTACTGCTCGCCGCGGCGCTCGATGTAGCCCGCGCCCACGTTGGCGTTGTTGCGCTCCAGGGCGTTGACGACGTCAGCCAGCGTGATGCCGTAGGAAGCCAGGCGGCTCGGATCCGGCGAGACGTGGTACTCCTTGGCATAGCCGCCGATGGTGTTGATCTCGGTCACACCGGTCACGTTGCGCAGCTGCGGCTTGATGACCCAGTCCTGGATCTCGCGCAGGTCGGTGGCCGTGTAGGGCTCGCCGTTGGGCTTCTTCGCGCCTGGCTGCGACTCGACCGTCCAGAGGTAGATCTCACCGAGGCCGGTGGAGATCGGACCAATGTTTGGCTCCACGCCAGCCGGCATCTGGCCACGCGCACTCTGGATGCGCTCGTTGACCAGCTGGCGGGCGAAGTAGATGTCGGTGCCGTCCTTAAAGATGACCGTCACCTGCGACAGACCGTAGCGCGACAGTGAACGGGTCTGCTCAAGGCCGGGCAAGCCGGCCATGACGGTCTCGATGGGATAGGTCACTCGCTGCTCGGTTTCGAGCGGCGAATAGCCAGGAGCCTTGGTGTTGATCTGGACCTGGACGTTGGTGATGTCGGGCACCGCGTCAATGGGCAGCTTCTGGTAGCTGAAGACACCCAACGCGGCCATGCCCAGCACGGCCAAAATCACAAGCCATCGGTGTTCGATGGCGAATCGGATGATGCGTTCAAACATGTCGACGCCTCTTTCAGTGCGCGTGGCTGGCCGAGGCCTTGCCGGCTTCAGACTTGATGACAAAGCTGCCGGACGTCGCGTATTGCGCACCCGCCTTCAGCCCGGAGGTGACCTCGGTACGCTTGCCGTCACTGCGGCCCAGCTCGACTGACACCGGCGCGAAGCCGCTCGACGTGCGGACGAAGACGATCGACTTGCCTTCCATCGTCTGGATGGCGTCCGCCGTTACCGACACGGGCACCTGAGACTCGTCAGACGAGACCTCGACGTTGACGAAGAGGCCGGGACGCCAGGCCATGTTCGGGTTGTCGACCACCACCCGCGCCTGCGCTGTGCGGGTCTGCTCACCAATCAGGGCGCCCACGTAGGCGACCTTGCCCACGGCCTTCTGCTCGAAGGCCGTGGTGCGGATGACCACGCTCTCGCCGATACGGACCTGCGGCAAATCACGCGCGGGCACGTTCACCTGCGCCCAGACCGACTTCAGGTCCGAGATGGTGAACACGTTGGCGTCCTCACGCACCTGCTCGCCCAGGGCGATGTGCTTCTCGACGACGATGCCGTTGAACGGCGCACGCAGCTCGAACCGGTTCAGCGACGAAGAGTCAGAAGTGGCGCCGATGGCCTGCAGCTTCTGGCGGGCATTGGCCACGGCGATCTCTGCCTCGCGCATGGCCTGCTCGGCCTGCTGCACATCCTGCTGCGGCGAGATTCGCTGTTCGAACAGCTGCTTCTCGCGCTCGTACGTCGTGCGTGCAAGTTGCAAACGCTTTTGGGTGGCCTGCAGTTCGGCGCGCTGGTCGGACACGCTCGAGCTGCTGATGACGGCCAGGACCTGCCCCTTCACGACCTGCTGACCCAGGGCCACGGGCACCGACTCGACGACACCGCCAACTCGCGGCACCACGTGGGCCGTGCGGTCTTCGTTGAAGCCGATCTCGCCGGGCAACTGCAGCGCGGAACGGATCGTGGCCGCACCCGACGTCTCGATGCTGATGCCAGCCGCCTTGATCTGCTCGGCTGTCATCGTCACAGCGCCCTCGTCCTTCTCGAATGGGAACTGCAGCAGCCCGCCGCCCGTCTGGACGTCGACGGTGCCCTTGAAAAGGTGCGGCTCACTCACGACCTGGGAGCTCACCAGCACGCCGCCGTCCAGGGCGAAAGCGACCTTCTCTGCGTCGCGGCCGGGGCGCTGCAGCTGCACGGCCACCTGAGCAGCGGCCAGTTGCAGGGGCTTGCCGTCCTTCGTCAGCCACACCTTGATGCGTGGCGAGCCACCCTGGTCAGCCAGAAGCATCTCGACGGTCACACCCTTTTGCTGTCCAAGGACGTCGCCGCCGTTGGCGCCCTTCTTGGCTTCCTCATGGTGCTCACCGTCACCGTGGCCCTCAGCGTCGCTGTGACCCTTCGCGCCCTTGGCTTCGCCGTGGTGTTCCTCGTCTCCATGGCCCTTGGCTTCGTCATGACCGTGGCCATGCTCTTCCTCGGCTGCAGGTGCGCTGGAACCCATGCGCAGGATGGACACGGTGCCCACCGCACCCAGTGCGATGACTGCGGCGATGGCGATCAGTTGCTTCTTGCCCACGGCGCCACGCAGGCGCTCCAGCGTGCTTTGCTTGTTGTACATCGTCGATCTCTTGAGTTGGTTGCCCGTTACGGGCGATCTGTCGTGGTGCCGAGCTGGCGGTCGATCTCTGCAGCCGTGCGATGGACCTGCGCCACCGCCGTGTAGTACTGGCTGCGGACCTGGAGCCAGGTGCGCTGGGCGTCGAGGGCATCCAAGAAGCTGAACTTGCCCAGCTCGAAGCCGGTCTTGGCCGCCTCGTACGCGGTTTGCGCACCGGGCAGCACCTCGCGGCGCAGAGCTTCCACTTCATCCTTGCGTGCCTGCAGCAGGTCGGCCATCTGCAACACCTCAGAGCGCAGACGCAGCTCTTCAGCCTGGGCCGTCGCCTGTGCGGCATCGCGCCGGCGCAGGGCCTCCAACTGACCACCCTGGTTGCGATCGAAGAACGGCAGCGGCACCGAGACGCTCAGAACAGCCTGGGTACGCCCCACGGTCTGGTCTCGACGCGCGCCCACGCCGACAGTCACGTCAGGCACGCCCTTGGCACGTGCCACGCTATAGCCGGCATCGGCTCGCTGGACTTCCAGCTGGGCGCGGCGAATGGCCGGCGCGTCCGGCAGACGGGCCATGATGTCTGGCGCGGAGGGCGCAACGGGCAGCACTTCAACGTTGCCGTCCAGACGCTGGACCGTGCCCTCAGCAACGCCCATCACGGCCGACAGGGCCCGTAGTGACGCCGAGAGTTCAGCCTGGGCTTGGCGCAGGTCGATTCGTGCCGTCGAGGCGGCGACACGGGCGCGCGTCTCTTCGGTCGGCGAGACCTTGCCTGCCGTTACGCGGCGCACGGCAGCGTCCACGCCGCTGTTGGCGATACGCAGGGACTCCTCGACCACCTTGACGCGCTCCTGAGCCGTCAGCGCGTCAAAGAACGCCTGGATGGCACTGGCGCGAATGTCGGCGCGCCGCGCCACAAGGTCCAGTGCGGCGATGTCCTTGCCACGCTGGGCCAACTCGACACGGGCAGCGCGCTTGCCGCCCATCTCGAGCGTTTGGGCGAGCTGCACGGTCGTTGTACGGGTGCCGGATTTGAGGTCTTCCTGATCGACACCCAGCACGGGATTCGGGATGAGGCCAGCCTGCCGCAAGGCGCCGTCATTGGCATCCAGCTCGGCCGCGGCTGCACGGAGCTGCGGGTTTTGCGCCAGCGCCGTGTCGACCGCCGCGCTGAGCGTCAGCGATGCGGTTTGGGGGGTGATGGCCGCCGACGCCGCGACGTTGACGTCAGGACGAGTAGTGGCCGAAGGCGCAGGCGATTGGGCCTGAGCAAGGGAGGAAATGAGTGCCGCACACGCCAGCGGCACGAAGGTTCTGCGCATCGAAAGCTCCAGGGTTGTTGAAACAACGCGAGGGTTTCGGCGAGAGCAGTGTTGCGGTCAGGGCCGCATGAGAGAAAGAAAGTAGAGACGGAACTGCGCTCGCCGATCAGGCGATGCGCCAGTTGGGGCGTTCCAGCAGGTCAGGCCCGCGCGAACTGAACGTCTTCTTCGACGCAGCGTGGAGAGAGAAGGTGGCGGTGCTGTCCAACTTCACCGCCTCGGACACCATCGGCTTCACAACGCTGAAGTGGCAGTAGCCGCAATCGTTGTCGCCGAGCAGTTTGCCGGCCTTGGCCGACGAAGACTCACCCAAGTGCTGACCAGACGCCTTGGAGCCGGTGTCGTTGCCGGCCTTGTGCTCATGGACGTGATGCCCGATGTGCGTCTTGGCCGGAGCGTCCTCGTGCTGGCAATAGGCTGCCGCTGCCGACCAGGCGAACTGGACGGGCAGCACAAACAGCAAAAAGATGGTCAGCCAGCGACTCATGGGCCGAATTGTGTCTTGAATGCGTGAAGTCAGGGTGACTCGTTGCGGTCCAACTGAGTGAAATCGTTCGCAGACCGCAGTGACTTTGGCTTACAGATCCGCAGCCGGGAGGCCGCGGATCGCTTGTGCCAAGGGTCAGGCGCCTTCCCATTCGCTGCGAGAGACATAGACCATCAGCGGCTTGTCAGCGAAACCTGCGGGGGCGATCGTGCGCACATCCACCGCGCGGTGCTGGGCGGAATCGAACTTCCAGCTGAAAGACTTGCCCGCCTTCTGGAACGTAATCACCTCGCCGCACTTCACGTTCACGGACTTCCCAGCATCGAGGTTCACGATACGGGCGTTCTGAGGCGCAGCCACCGCCTCGCCATGCACCGACTTGCCATTCAGCATGGCATCGTTGCGCTGCGGCGTTGCCTGCGCGGTCATGCCGACGAACAGACTGGCGATCAGGGCGGTAGCAGACAGGTTGCGGTTCATGAGGTACTCCTTGTTCGGTGCCCGTGGCGCTCAACCGAGCCGCCTGAAAACGTTCACCACGAGGAAGACTGTAGAAATCCGCCACCGACGAGACCCCTGCTGAGACCATTACAAATTTGTCATGTTGCGCCGTTCGAAGCCGCCGTCTAGGCGACCGGCGAACCTTTCAGAACGAACGGCGCCTGACACATATGCAGGCAGCCATCCGCGCAACTGAACTTTCACAGTAGCCAGTCAGGGAGAGAGCATCTCGGTGACCAGCGTCGCGTTGCGGAACGCCACGAGCAAGGCGTTGCGAGTGAAGCCGTCCGCGCGCCCGCCGACGATCTGCATATTGGTGAGCTGCAGGCCCTGCTTCAACGCCTTCGCCGCTTCAAGGATCTCTTCGGCACTCCTGTCCAGCGAAATGGCCAACCGCAGGATCTCGACATGCCGATCCGCCGTCCGCAACTGCTGCAGCAACTGGCGCTGCCAAGGTTTGGCTGGCCGGATCCGGCCTATCAGCCCCTGGATGACGACGTCGACGTCGTTGATGCCTTTCGCGATCGCCTCAAAGTGCGCCGCAGCTGACTCTGGTGGGAGAGGCGCTGGCGCCTCCTCAAGCCCGTCGGTCTGTCGTACGGCCATCATCCCTTCCCATCCACATCAGCCACTAACCGGCACTTCAATGCGCGGTCGCGCAAGGACGACTCCCCTGTTTCGAACCGGTAGTACTCGTTCCAGAACCAGAGGCTGCCCACAAGTTCCACGAAGAGCACCTGCCCGGCTTCGCCGCGGACATCCAAACTGCCCTGCCCCTTGGCCCATTCGAACACCAACCGATGCCCGCCTGGCGGGACCACCAACCGCACCATGGATGCCGGGGTCGTGGACACCAGGGCGCCACCCATCATTCCCACTCGGACCATGTTCACGGTGTCGCCCCAGCGGTGCCGGACCACATAGATCACCAGCCGGCCTGGCACCGGCTCAAACCGTTTGGCCCTCTCGTCGGCTGCGAGGTCCGGGATCGGCCCAGCCGTGCAGGTCGGCTTGGATCTGCTCCGCGTTCTCGCCCAGTAGCAATGGCGATCGTTCGGAGGAGTGCGAGAAGTGCTCGCGCAACCCGACAGCACCAGGCTGCCCAACGCTGCGGAGGACACGATGACGCTGCGCCTGTCCATGATCACGCACCCGGTTTGCCACACTGGCTGCAGAACCGAGCGCCGGGCAGGAGTACAGCTCCACAGCCCTCGCAGCTGGCCGCCACGAGGGGACCGCCACATCCACCACAAAAGCGCGCACCTGGCGCCCCGGGCTGGCTGCACTTCGCGCACGTCAGGCCAGAAATGCCACCAGGGCTCGTCTGTGTTGGCGTCGGTGCCGAGGGGTAGTAGCCACCGCCACCGTGACCACCGTGCTTGTTGTAGCCGCCGTGGCCGGACCCGTGCGAGCGAGACCCGCCGTGATGACCGCCACTACCGTGTCCGCTCATGACGCCACGCGCGATGCGTTCCCAAAATCCCATGTCTATCTCCTAGATGCTGCGCGACGTTGCCGCGTCAGTTGACTGCGATGGCAGCCTGCTGGGAGAGGTTCGTGCGATCAAAGGTGGTCGCATCGGTTCCTCGTGGCAGGTGCCGACAAGGTTTCCGACGAGGCGTCGAACGGAGCTTGGGAAAGCAGTAGCGCGCTTCTCGCCGGATCAGGCGAGGCGCGATCTATCTGGCCGGTCTGGCAACGAGGGGATGTGGGAAGCGTGTTCCATCGGCTCTGCGAGCACGGTCTGGCTCGAGGGATTGCTCAACGCAATCAGCACCTCGAAGCTGGGCGCGCTGGAACCGAAATGGCACATCTCGCAGTCCGCATGAGCGAGGTTCGTTGCCTTGGACTCCTTGGCGGGCTTCGCCTGATCAGACGTCGAGTGCTTGTGCTCGTGATGGCCAAAGTGCTCGGCTGCAGCACCAGTTTCGTGCGCGCAATACGCGGCTGCAGCTGCCCAGTTGAACTGCAGCAGCCCCACGATCAACAGCACGTACATGAAGATGCGTCGCACAGCCTCAGTCTATCCAGCTCGCTCAAAAAGGGGAAGTTCGCGGCGCGCAGTAGTTGTTCCGGCTACCTACGGAAAATTCGGTGGGCTAGGCCCAACCGTGCCACGACATCAGTGCCAATGTCGCTAACCGATGGAGGCAGTTGACCGGACTCGCCTAGATACGCGAGTTCATCGCGCTCTCGCTTCCTGCGCCGCCCGATCTCACCGTACGGGCGCCTGATGCGCGAGTCGAACTTAGGCGCCGGCCAGCATCGATCACGGTCACCTGGCCGGTCAGAGCGGCGTCAGGTTTGCGGAGTGTCTCGCGGGTTGTTGCGGTGATCCGCGTCGAAGCTGTGTGGCTGGCGGTCGAGTCGCTGGACTTGCGAGCCAGCGGCGAGGCCACCTGCGAATGGTAATGACTGGGATGGGGCCTCCCCGAGTTCGAAACTTTGTTGTCCGCCCCTCAACGAGTAAAATTTGGTTGTGTGCCGCAGTCTGACGACATTCGCCCTGATGCTTTGCATGTGCTTGCAGTCGCTGGCCCATGCTGGCATTGCCGTCGTGATGGCGGATGCTGGTGAGCAGAAGCATGCGGTGATGCACTTCGAGGGCGAAGCTCACCATCACGATAGCCACGATCAGGATGAGGACGGCGTACATGAAGACCGATCCGTCGCGTCGGCCCAGCACTTGGCGAGTGATGCCAGTTCCTGTGCACCGGCTCTGCTTGGGCTTGTCAACCTGACGCTGCCGCAACTGCCGCCAGAAATGCCTGCTCAGGCGGCGGCGACTGCTTCGCCCTCTCCGTGCCTAGCCGGTCCTGAGCGACCGCCCAAATTGACCTTGCCCCCGAAAAACGTAGTTCTTGGCTGATGATGGAATCAGAGACAGGAGCTACGAGATGAATGACAAGCAAGTGCGTGGGAAG
>RXJW01000043.1 GCA_003963005.1 Burkholderiales bacterium | reverse complement strand
CCCGCCGGTCGTCAACGTCAACGGCCCGCGCTACGCCACGCTGTGGAGCCAGGACCGCCGCGTCATCGGCTTCAACAACATCGAGCTGATCAGCGATCGGCCCCTGCAGGTCAACCTCGACGAGATCCGGCGCGTGAAGCGCGACTTCCCCGAACGGGCCATGATCGTCTCACTGATGGTGCCGGTGAACGAGCCGAGCTGGAAGGCCATCCTGGCGCGCGTGGCCGACACCGGCGCCGACGGCGTGGAGCTGAACTTCGGCTGCCCGCACGGCATGAGCGAGCGCGGCATGGGCTCGGCCGTGGGCCAGGTGCCGGAGTACATCCAGCAGGTGACCGAGTGGTGCAAGAAGCACACGAAGATGCCCGTCATCGTGAAGCTCACGCCCAACATCACCGATGTGCGCTTCCCGGCCCGCGCAGCCAAGGCCGGTGGGGCGGATGCCGTCAGCCTGATCAACACCATCAACTCCGTGATGGGCGTGGACCTGGACCGCATGACGATGAGCCCCGTCACCGACGGCTGGGGCTCCCACGGCGGCTACTGCGGCCCGGCGGTCAAGCCGATCGCGCTGAACATGGTGGCCGAGATCGCGCGAGACCCGGCCACCGCCGGCCTGCCGATCAGCGGCATCGGCGGCATCAGCACCTGGCGCGACGCCGCCGAGTTCATCGCCATGGGCTGCGGCACCGTGCAGGTCTGCACCGCGGCCATGGTCTACGGCTTCAAGATCGTGCAGGACATGTGCTCGGGCTTGAGCAACTTCATGGACGAGAAGGGTTACGCCAACCTGAAAGCCTTTCAGGGCATGGCGGTTCCCACGGTCAAGAACTGGAACCAGCTCAACCTCAACCACGTTGAGAAAGCGGTCATTGACCAGGACACCTGCATCCAGTGCGGCCGCTGCCACGTGGTGTGCGAGGACACGTCCCACCAGGCGATCTTTGCCACCAAAAACGGCAAGCGCCACTTCCACGTCAACGAAGCGGAGTGTGTCGGATGCAACCTCTGCGTGTCGATCTGCCCGGTCCCTGGCACCATCTCGATGCGCGCGCTCCAAGCTGGTGAGATCGATGCCCGCACCGGACGGGTGATCGACGGGTCCTATGCCAACTGGACGACGCATCCGAACAACCCGATGCGAGCCGCTTGCGGCTGAAGGACATTGCGATGAGTCACTACGAAGTCGGCCACTGGATTGCCGGGGCCGTGAGCCGCGGCACCGGCGAGCGCCGCCAGGACATCCACAACCCCGCCACCGGCGCCGTGCAGGGCACGCTGCTGCTGGGCAGCGCCGCTGACCTGGACGCCGCGGTGGCCTCCGCCACGCAGGCAGCCAAGGCCTGGAGCCAGACCCCGCCGCTGGCGCGCTCGCGCGTGCTGTTCAAGTTCCTGAACCTCCTTCAGGAGCGCAAGGAGCAGCTGGCGGATGCCATCGTTCGCGAGCACGGCAAGACCTTCCCCGACGCCCTTGGCGAAGTGGCCCGGGGGCTGGAGGTGGTGGAGTTCGCCACCGGCATGCCGCAGCTGCTCAAGGGCGAGTACACCGAGCAGATCGCCCGCGGCATGGACGCGTGGAGCATGCGCCAGCCGCTCGGCGTGGTGGCCGGCATCACGCCGTTCAACTTCCCCGCCATGGTCCCGATGTGGATGTACCCCATCGCCATCGGCTGCGGCAACGCCTTCATCCTGAAGCCCAGCGAGCGCGACCCCTCGTCCAGCCTGTTGATGGCGCAGTGGCTGAAGGAAGCCGGCCTGCCGGACGGCGTGTTCAGCGTGATCCAGGGCGACAAGGACATCGTCGACGCCATCCTCGCCCACCCCGGCATCGCGGCAGTCAGCTTCGTCGGCTCCACGCCGGTCGCCGAGCACATCTACAAGGTCGGCTCGGCGCACGGCAAGCGCGTGCAGGCCCTGGGCGGCGCGAAGAACCACATGGTCGTCATGCCTGACGCCGACCTCGAAGGTGCGGTGGACGCGCTGATGGGTGCGGCCTACGGCTCGGCCGGCGAGCGCTGCATGGCCATCTCGGTGGCCGTGGCGGTGGGGGACGTGGGCGACAAGCTCGTGGCCGCCCTCGCGCCGAAGGTGAAGGCCCTCAAGATCGGCGAAGGCCACGAGGCCGGCGCCGAGATGGGCCCGCTGATCACCCGGGCCTCGCAGCAGCGCGTGGAGCGGCTGATCGGCGAAGGCGTCGAAGCCGGTGCCAAGGCGATCGTCGACGGCCGGGGCTACAAGGTGCCCGGCCATGAGGACGGCTTCTTCGTCGGCGGCACCCTCCTCGACGGCGTGAGCGCCGACATGAGCTGCTACACCGAAGAAATCTTCGGCCCGGTGCTGTGCGTCGTGCGCGTGCCCGACCTCGCCGCGGCCATCGCGCTGATCGAGGCCAACGAATACGCGAACGGCGTGGCCATCTTCACCCGCGACGGCCACGTGGCGCGCGAGTTCGTGCACCACATCCAGGTGGGCATGGTGGGCGTGAACGTGCCGCTGCCGGTGCCGATGGCCTTCAACAGCTTCGGCGGCTGGAAGCGCAGCCTCTTCGGCGACCACCACGCTTACGGCCCTGAGGCGGTGCGCTTCTACACGAAGCACAAGGCCGTGATGCAGCGCTGGCCCGACAGCACGCCGAAAGGCCCGCAATTTGCTTTCCCGCAAAACACGTGAGCCCCTCGCCCAATCTCGCCCTGCTGAACGCAGGCTAGCCCGGTCGGTCCCCCGTGGGGACGGCGATGCTCGTGGCATCGAGCCACGAGCACATCGCCGGAGGCGGGCCGGCTTGGGAGCGGCCCGGCGCTCGGCCCGCGAATGCTGCATGCACTACTGAGGAGAAGAACGCACCATGACCCAGACCGCGCTGAGCAACCCTGACCTCGTTCCGACGACAGCCGCTCAGCGCACC
Source organism: Burkholderiales bacterium (assembly GCA_003963005.1). Classification (GTDB taxonomy): domain Bacteria; phylum Pseudomonadota; class Gammaproteobacteria; order Burkholderiales; family Burkholderiaceae_C; genus Pelomonas. Next base: position 138,459 of record RXJW01000043.1, on the reverse strand, counting down.
TGGCGCTGGTACCACTTCGCCGCGCTGTGGGTCGGCATGGTGATGTGCATCCCGGCCTACACACTGGCGGCCAGCCTGATCGAGTCGGGCATGAGCTGGAGCCAGGCGGTGGGCACGGTGTTCCTGGGCAACCTGATCGTGCTGGTGCCGATGCTGCTGATCGGGCACGCCGGCGCCAAGTACGGCATCCCCTACGCAGTGCTGGCGCGGACCTCGTTCGGCACGCAGGGGGCCAAGCTGCCGGCCCTGCTGCGGGCACTCGTGGCCTGCGGCTGGTACGGCATCCAGACGTGGTTCGGCGGGCAGATGATCTACACGCTGGCCGGCGTGCTGCTGGGCCACCCGCTCTCGGGCGACCCGCTGCCGGGCCTGGGCATCAGCGCCGCGCAGTTCGGCTGCTTCCTGCTGTTCTGGGCGCTGCAGTTCTGGTTCGTCGTGCACGGCATCGACGCGATCCGCCAACTCGAGACCTACACCGCGCCGATCAAGATCGTCATCTGCTTCGTGCTGCTCTGGTGGGCCTGGGACAAGGCGGGCGGCTTCGGCCCCATCCTGGACCAGCCCTCGGCCTTTGTGGAAGGCGGCAAAAAGGCGGGCCAGTTCCCGGCCGTGTTCTGGCCCTCGCTCACGGCCATGGTCGGCTTCTGGGCGACGCTGGCGCTCAACATCCCCGACTTCACGCGCTTCGCCAAGAGCCAGCGCGACCAGTTCGTCGGCCAGGCCCTCGGCCTGCCCGCGCCGATGGGCCTGCTGGCAGCGCTGGCCGTGTTCGTGACCTCGGCCACCGTCGTCATCTACGGCAAGGCCTTGTGGGACCCGGTGGACCTGGCCAGCCGCATGACCGGTGCCGCGGTGCTCATCGCGCTCATCGTGCTGCTGATCGACACAGTCAGCGTGAACCTCGCGGCCAACCTCGTCGGCCCGGCCTACGACTTCTCGGCCCTGGCACCCAACCGCATCAGCTACAAGCTCGGCGGCATCCTGACCTGCGCCATCGCCATCGTGATGATGCCGTGGAAGATCCTGGCCTCCACCGAGGGCTACATCTTCACGTGGCTCATCGGCTACTCGGCGCTGCTCGGGCCGGTGGCGGGCATCCTGATCGTCGACTACTACGGGCTGCGCAAGACCGAGCTGGTCGTAGACGAGCTCTACGTCGAAGGCGGCCGCTACAGCTACCGCGGCGGCTGGAACGTGGCGGCCCTCATCGCCTTCGCGGTGGGTGTGGCACCCAACGTGCCCGGCTTCCTGAACGCCGCCTTCCCGGCCGCCTTCCCGGACGTCGGCGCCGCCTTCAAGGCTATCTACACCTACGCCTGGTTCGCCGGGCTGGCGCTCGCCGCCATCGTCTACGGCCTCTTGATGGCCGGCAAGACGCAGCCCCAACTCGCAAGGACTGCCCCATGATCGCTCCCCTCCTGATCCGCGGCGCCGTCGTCGTCAACGCCGACGCCGAATCGCACACCGACGTGCTCTGCGTGGACGGCCGCATCGCCGCCCTGGGCGAGCGCGCCGTGCGCGAAGCCCCTGCCGGCACGACCACCCTCGACGGCCCTGGCCAGTACCTGCTGCCCGGCGGCATCGACCCGCACACGCACATGCAGCTGCCCTTCATGGGCACGGTCACGCAGGACGACTTCTTCACCGGCACCGCCGCGGCGCTGGCCGGGGGCACGACGAGCATCATCGACTTCGTCATCCCCAACCCGCAGCAACCGCTGATGGACGCCTACCGCACCTGGCGCGGCTGGGCCGAGAAGGCAGCGAGCGACTACGCCTTCCACGTGGCCGTGACCTGGTGGGACCCGAGCGTCAGCGACGACATGGGCACGCTGGTGCGCGAGGAGGGCGTGAACAGCTTCAAGCACTTCATGGCCTACAAGAACGCCATCATGTGCGACGACGAGACGCTGGTGAACAGCTTCAAGCGTGCGCTCGAACTCGGCGCCATGCCGACCGTGCACGCCGAGAACGGCGAGCTCGTCTACCTGCTCCAGGCCGAGGTGGCCAACATGGGCATCACCGGCCCCGAGGGCCATCCGCTGTCGCGCCCGCCGATGGTGGAAGGCGAGGCCGCCAACCGAGCCATCGCGATTGCCGACGTGCTGGGCGTGCCGATCTACATCGTGCACGTGAGCTGCATCGAGAGTGCCGAGGCCATCGCCCGCGCGCGGGCCCGTGGCCAGCGGGTGTACGGCGAGGTGCTGGCCGGCCACCTCTTGATCGACGACAGCGTCTACCGCGACCCCGACTTCGCCACCGCGGCCGCCTACGTGATGAGCCCGCCGTTTCGCCCCAAGATCCACCAGGAGTTCCTGTGGCGCGGCCTGCAGAGCGGCCAGCTGCACACCACCGCCACCGACCACTGCACCTTCTGCGCGTCGCAGAAGGCCGCGGGCATCGACAACTTCGCCAAGATCCCCAACGGCTGCGGCGGCGTCGAGGAGCGCATGGCCGTGCTGTGGGATGCCGGCGTGAACTCCGGGCGCCTGACGCCGAGCGAGTTCGTCGCCATCACGTCCGCCAACGCGGCCAAGCTCTTCAACATGTACCCGCGCAAGGGCGTCATCGCCGAAGGCGCCGACGCCGACCTCGTGCTCTGGGACCCGGCCGGCACCAAGACGCTGTCTGCCAAGACGCAGTTCTCGAAGAACGACTTCAACATCTTCGAGGGCCGCACGGTGCGCGGCATCCCTAGCCACACGATCTCGCAAGGCCGGCTTGTCTTCGCCCGCGGCGAGTTGCGTGCCGAAGCCGGTCGGGGCCGCTACCTGAAGCGCCCGCCCTACGGCCCGCAGTTCGACGCGGCGGCCAAACGTGCACACGACCTGGCGCCGACTGCTGTGGCGCGCTGAAGCACAAGAACACAGCCACAGAGGCACAGAGACACAGAGAAGCTCGGACGGTTCGCGGCATCGGGATCTCTCTGTGCCTCTGTGCCTCTGTGGCTTTGTTTGAACCAAGGACCGCCCATGGACACCGCCGTTGCCAAGCCCGACATCACCCAACTCCGCATCAACGGCCCGCGCCTGTGGGCCTCGCTGATGGAGCTCGCGCAGATCGGCGCCACCGACAAGGGCGGTGTCTGCCGGCTCACGCTCACCGACCTCGACAAGCAGGGCCGCGACCTCGTCACCCGCTGGGCCCGGGAGGCCGGGATGACGGTCACGATCGACCAGATCGGCAACGGCTTCATGCGCCGCCCGGGCCGCAACAACAGCCTGCCGCCGATCATGACCGGCAGCCACATCGACACCCAGCCCACCGGCGGCAAGTTCGACGGCAACTACGGCGTGCTCGCCGGCATCGAGGTCGTGCGCACGCTCAACGACCACGGCATCGAGACCGAGGCGCCGATCGAGGTCGCCTTCTGGACCAACGAGGAAGGCTCGCGCTTCGTGCCCGTGATGATGGGGTCCGGCGTGTTCGCCAAGGCCTTCACGCTCGAACACGCCTACGCCGCGACCGACACCGAGGGCAAGACCGTCAAGGGCGAGCTGGAGCGCATCGGCTACATCGGCGATCAGGTGCCGGGCGACCACCCGATCGGCGCCTACTTCGAGACCCACATCGAGCAGGGCCCGGTGCTGGAGGACCACGACAAGACCATCGGCGTCGTCACCGGCGTGCTCGGCATTCGCTGGTACGACTGCGTCGTCACCGGCATGGAAGCCCACGCCGGCCCCACGCCGATGGCGCTGCGCAAGGATGCGCTGCAGGTGGCCACCCAGCTCATGCAGGAGGTGGTGGCCTGCGCCCACCGCCACCCGCCGCACGGCCGCGGCACCGTCGGCATGGTGCAGGTGCACCCCAACAGCCGCAACGTCATCCCGGGCCGCGTGAAGTTCAGCATCGACCTGCGCAACGCCACCGACGCGCTGTGCGAGGCGATGGATGCCGACATCCGCGCCGTCGCGGCCAAGCTGTCCGCCGAGTCGGGCCTGTCCATCGAGATCACGCCGGTCAGCGCCTACCCGGCCCAGCCCTTCCATGCCGACTGCATCGCCGCCGTGCAAGAGGCCGCCGATGCGCTGGGCTACAGCAACATGCCCGCCGTCTCCGGCGCGGGGCACGACGCCGTCTACATGGCCCGCCTGGCCCCGGCGGGCATGATCTTCATCCCCTGCAAGGACGGCATCAGCCACAACGAGATCGAGGACGCCAAGCCCGAGCACATCGAGGCGGGTTGCAACGTGCTGCTGCAGGCGATGCTGGCGCGCGCCGGCACCTGAGGCGCGGCGCGCCTGAAGTCCTCAGCGCTTGTCGTCGGCCAGCAGCGCCGCGGCGGCGCTCGCGGGCACCGCGAACGTGATGCCCGTGGGCGCGCTCAAGGCGGCCTCCTTCGTGCCCTTGACGGTGCCGCCCTGCACGACACCCACCACCTCGCCCGTCTCCACATCCAGCACCGGCCCGCCGCTGTTGCCCGGGTAGGCAATCGCGTCGAGCTGCATGATGCGGAAGTTGCCCTCGCGCAGCTGACGCACCGCACGCGGGTTCAGGCCGGCGGAGTCGCTGGCGGGCGTGGCGATGCCCGTCCACGCCGACACGATGCCCCGGTGCGTGACATGCGCCCAGCCCAGCGCCTGGCCGATCGGGAAGCCCATCAGGGCGATGCTCGTTCCCTCCGGCGCCTCACCCGTGGCGAACTTGAGCACCGGCAAGGCGGGGCCGTCGATCTCCAGCAACGCCAGGTCGTTGCGCAGGTCGCGCCGCAGCAGGCGAGCGCTGCGCAGGCGCCAGTCGCCGTCCTGCCAGACCTGCACGGCCATGCTGCGGTCGATGCGGCCGGGCTCGTCCGGCGGCACGACATGCGCATTCGTGATGACCTGCAGCCCCGTGCCCACCGCGAACCCCGTAGCCCGGAAGCCGAACCGGGGGTTGTCCATCAGGCCGTAGCTGCCCACGACCACGACCGATGGCCTGGCCTGCGCGATCAGCCGCGGCAGACCGTCGCCCGCCAGCGCCCCGCCACTGCGGGCCAGCCCGGCCACGCAGGCCAGCCGCCACAGGCAGCGTCGGCGCGACGGGTCAGGCGAGGCGGTCAAACCAGAATCGGGATCAGGGTGGGGCACGGCAAATGGGGAAGGAGGCAGCGGCGGACTGCGAGCCTATCGCATTCATCCGATGCCTCCACCTCGACGGGCGCCGGTCAGGACGGACCGTGCACCGCGTCAGCTGTCGGCGCAATCCGCCACGGCTGGCGCCGGGCAGCAGCGGTATTCCTGAGACTTCTCCAGCAGCTCGATCTGCTTGCGCAGCAACTCGTTTTCCAGATGGACTCGTTCGCGCCGCGCAGGCTCGCAGACATTGCATTCGTCCAGGCAGCCCTTGACCATGGTGCCGGCTGTGGGGAGATGCGACGTGAAGCTGAACTCGAGCTGCTGGCGCAACTCCGGCGCCAGCTCCCGCCCGTTGCCGTCAAGAACGCCGGCCGCCACGAGCTGCTGTGTGATCTCCTTCAGCACGGCAGCGCGCCGCTCCGGCGTCATTGGCGGGCGGATGTCCCGATCCGCGGGCGCTTGCAGCCCGATCGTCAGGCGCGTGATCTCGAAGGACACCTCGACCTTCTTGTTCAGCCGGTAAAAGTAGTAGGTCACCGCATGGCAGGCGTTCTTGTTGGTGAACTCGCGAGACGACGCCTCGAAGTGGTCTTCTGATTCACCCTCGACGTGCGTGCGCGTGGCGACTTCGCCGACAGAGACCGAGTGCGCGGCCCGTGTGGCCTGCAGCGCCTGGCTGGCAGCCTCGCGCATGGTGCTGCTCTGCCGGTGCAGGTAGTCCAGTGTCGACGAACTGTCGTGATTGCCGGAGGCGCTGGCGTTGGCATCTCCACCCAGATCCAGCAGATTCACACCGGCATCGGCGCTGCCCTTGAAGTCCCAGTGGCCTTTGTCGGTGCTGGTCACGTCACCCGACTGCTGAGCCTCCGACTGCGCGAAGTACGCCTGCGTGGCCGTCATGAAGTACTGCTCTTCCGACATCTGCTCGCTGCGGTAGGCCAGCTTGGTGCTCGCGTCGTACACGAAAGAGGACCGCCGGTCCGTGGTCACCAGGCGAACCGTCTCGCCCGGAAACAGGGTCGTGCTGTAGACGGGGTCGCCCAGGGTCAGACCCAAGGTGCAGCGCTTGAAGCGAAAGCCGATGGTCAGCTGGGCGACCACACGGGTATCACGCGCGATCAGCGGGTAAGCCAGCGTGCGACTGAAATCCAGCACGTCGCAGTTGTCATCCTCGATGAGCGGCGGGCAGCACGGCACGTGGCGCGTCGTCGTGGGCTGGGTGGCCATGGCGTCGTCCTCCAGAAGTGGTGGGATGGCCGTTGTCCCTCCGCCCTGGTGCCATCGTCATCCACACCCCGTGGGATGGGCGGCTCCATGTCGCCGGAATCTGCGACGACGCGCCGGACGCCGGCCGCGCCCTGCCTGCGGGGTGCGCGGCCTGCCAGGGCAGGCCCCACCGAACCCGCCCCTCAGCGCAGCTGAGCTGAGCTGAGCTGAGCATTGACGTGTATTGTGTATGCAATACACTAATACGCATGGCCACCAGCCCCGCCACTGACCCCTTCGAGCTCAACCCGCAAGGCAGCACGCCGCTCTACCGCCAGATCGTGGAGCAAGTGCAGCGCCGCGTGGCCGGCGGGCTCTGGCAGCCGGGCGATGAGTTGCCCAGCGTGCGCGCCGTGGCAGACCGTCACGCCATCAACCCCATGACCGTCAGCAAGGCCTACAGCCTGCTGGAGGCCGAGGGCGTGCTGGAACGCCGCCGCGGCGTGGGCATGGCCGTGGCAGCGCACCCGGCGGGCCTGATGGCCGTCGCCGACCGCCTCGACCTGCTGGCACCTGCGCTGGAGGCCCTGGTGCGCCAGGCCCGGCAACTCGGCGTGCCGGCCGCAGACCTGCAGGCGGCGCTGCAACAACGACTCGATCAGGAGGACACCCCATGACCCGCCCCCTCGCCGACGCGGCATCGCCCGCCATCCAGGCCCGCGGCCTGACCGTGCACCGCTACGAGAAGTGGTCGCTCGGCACGGGCCATGTGCTGCAGGGCGTCGACCTGGCCATCCCCGAGGGCGCGGTCGTCGGGCTGGTGGGGCGCAACGGCGCCGGCAAGAGCACGCTGCTGCGGGCGCTGCTCGGCCTGCAGACCGTCGACGAGGGCGAAAGCCGCCTGCTGGGCCGGCCGAGCACGGCGCTGGACGATGCCGTCAAGGCACGGCTGGGCTATGCCGCGCAGACGCCCGACCTCTTCGCCGGCCTCAACGGCCACGAGCACCTGACGGAGATGGCCGCCGTCTATCCCCGTGTCGACCAGCGCCTGGCGCTCTCACTGGCGGCCCGCCTGGACGTGCCCATGGGCCGCAATGCCGACACGCTGTCGCTCGGCGACCAGCAGAAGCTCGCCGTGGTGCTCGCGCTCGCCCACGATCCCGACCTGGTGCTGCTGGACGAGCCGGTCGCGAGCCTCGACCCGATCAGCCGCCGCGACTTCATGCGGTTGCTGTTCACGTCACGCCAGCGCGAGGCGCCGCGCACCGTGCTGATCTCGTCGCACCTGCTGTCCGACCTGGAGCGCGTCGTCACCCATGTGCTGTTCCTGCGCGAAGGCCGGGTGCAGCTCTTCGAGGGCTGGGACGACTGCACCGAGTTCCTGCGCGTGCGCCCCTGCCCGGAACGCCCCGACGTGCTGCAGTCCGGCGAGCGGCACTGGTCGGCCGCGCAGGGCGGCCGCCTGCTGGTGGACCGCCGCCACGCCGGCCCGGCGGCTCAGGACCAGGCGCTGGGCATGGAAGACCTGATGGAAGTGCTCAACACATGAGAGACGACCGCACCCTGCTGCGCTGGCTCGACCTGAGCTGGTTCGCGCCCATGCCGCTGTCCATGGGTCTGGCCACCTGGGCCGTCATGACGCGGCCCGATCCCGCCGTGCTGGCCGTGATGCTCGTCGTGCAGATGACGCTGATGGCCAGCGCCTGCAGCGTGCCGGCCGGCATCGCGGCCCGGCGCAGCCAGGTCTGGTGGCGGCGCCTGGCACCGAGCGCCTTCACGCAGGCCGTCCACCGGACCTGGCGGGAGCAGATGCTGACGCTGCTCGTGCTCGGGCTGGTCGGGCCGGCTGCCGCCGCCGTGCGCGCACTCGACATGGGCGCGTTGGCCCTGGCCGGCTGGGCATTGGCCCTGCCGCTGCTGGGCGCGGTGCTCGGCACGCTGGCGGCCTGGGCGTGGAGCGGCAGCCTGCGGCCGGTCGGCGTCTTCCTGTGGCCAGCCCTCATCGCCGTGGCCCTGCTGATGGCCCAGGCGCCGGCCACCTGGCTGGGCGCGACAGGCCCGGCCGTCGGGGCGCTCGCGGCGGGCGCGCTGCTGCTGGCCGGCGCCTGGCTGCAGTCGCACCGTCTGCGGCCGCGCTGGACCGGCATGCGCCCCTGGTTCGCGCGCTGGCAACGGTCGCCGTCGGCGATGCGACGCTGGCGCTGGGACACCCTCGCCTTCGACGACCAGACCCTGACCGCCGCCGGGCGACCGGCCGCCTGGGCCACGCAACACCTGCCCTTCATCCTGCTCGGCCTGAGTGGCGCAGCCCCCCTGAAGGCCCTGATGGCCCACGAGATCAGCGGCGGCTCGGCGGTGGACTTCATGTTTCACCTCAGCCTGCTGATCACCTACGCGATGACGGGGATGCTGGTGCGCGTGGGGCACTGGCGCCTGCGCCTCGCGCCGGGTGGGCCGAGCCAGCGCCGGCAAGTGGCCTGGATGCTGGCCGCATCGATGCTCGGCCTGATGGCCATCCTGGCGAGCATCGTCGGCTTCCACGCCTGGCGCCAGGACCTGAGCGCTGCCGCCCTCGCGCTGCCCTTGATGCGCGCTGCCTGTGACGCGGCCCTGGTGGTGGCCTTCGTCGCTTGGCTGCGCGGGCTCAGCAATCGCGGGGTGGTCGTCTTGATGGCTTGGTTGGGCATCGTCGGCGCCGCTGGCATGGCGCTCTGGGCGCTGCATGCCCAGGGCTTGGTGGTCTCGCGCGGCGTGGGCACGCTTGCCGGCGAGGCCGTCGCTGCCGCCGTGCTGGGGCTGCTGGCCGCGCGTGCCTGGCGCCACCGCATGATGCGCGGGACGCACCACGGCGACGGGCCGAAGCCGGACTGACCGGCCCGCCTCAGCGCGGCGTGGCCAGCACCATCGTCCAGTAGGTGCGGTAGCTGTTGCTGGCACCACCGCGCACGCAGGCCACGGCGATGTCCTGGAAGTTCGACTTCATCAGGTTGGCGCAGTGGCCGGGGCTGGCGATCCAGCCGGCAACGACGTCCGACACCGTGGCCTGGCCGGCCGCGATGTTCTCGCCCCAGCCCTGCCAGGCATAGCCGGCCGCGGTCATGCGCTGGCCGGCGTTGCTGCCATCGCTCCCGGTGTGGCTGAAAAAGTTGCCGGTCTGCATGTCATCGCTGTGGCGCAGCGCGGCTTGCGCGAGGCTGGCGTTCCAGCGCAGTGCGGCTGCGGCAGGGAAGCTGCCCTGGTTGCCGCAGCTCGCGCCGGCCGCCCGCTGGCGGTTCACCAACGCTAACAACTCCGACTGGAAATTCGCCAGATCACAGGTGGCGCGAGTGCCTGCCACCGCGTGTGGTGCGGGTGCGGGTGCCGGTGCCGGTGCCGGTGCCGGCGCGGGTGCGGGCGTCGGGACGGCCGGCGTCGCGGCGGGCCCGCTGCTGCCCCCGCCACCGCAGGCACTCAGCAGCACGGCGAGTGCCGCGCTGCCCAGGGAAAGTCGGGTAGGGCTCATGGCCCGCACTGTCGGCGAGCCCGCGCGCCCCCGCGTATCGGAATGTCAGTCGTCGAGCTGGCTCAGGTCGCGCACGGCGCCCTTGTCGGCCGAGGTCGCGAGCAGCGCATAGGCCTTCAGTGCGGCACTCACCTTGCGCGGGCGCGGCTCGGCGGGCTTCCAGCCCTTGGCATCCTGCTCGGCGCGGCGGCGGGCCAGTTCCTCGTCGCTCAGCAGCACGTCGATGCGGCGGTTCGGGATGTCGATGCGGATGCGGTCGCCGTGGCGCACGAGGCCGATCGCGCCACCCGCGGCCGCCTCCGGCGAGCAGTGGCCGATGGACAGGCCCGAGGTGCCGCCGGAGAAGCGTCCGTCGGTCAGCAGCGCGCAGGCCTTGCCCAGGCCCTTGCTCTTGATGTAGCTCGTCGGGTAGAGCATTTCCTGCATGCCCGGCCCGCCCTTGGGGCCTTCGTAGCGCACGACCACCACGTCGCCCGCCTTGACCTGGTCGTCGAGGATGCGGGCCACGGCCTCGTCCTGGCTCTCGACCACGTGGGCCGGGCCCTCGAACACCATCAGGCTGTCGTCCACGCCCGCGGTCTTGACGACACAGCCGTCGAGCGCGATGTTGCCGCGCAGCACCGCCAGGCCGCCCTCCTGGCTGAAGGCATGCTCGACCGCGCGGATGCAGCCCTTGGCACGGTCCAGGTCCAGGCTCGGCCAGCGGGTGTTCTGGCTGAAGGCCACCTGCGTCGGGATGCCCGCGGGGCCGGCCAGGTAGAAGTGGCGCACGGCCTCGTCGGTGCTGACGGTCACGTCCCACTGCGCGATGGCGTCGGCCATGGTCTTGCTGTGCACGGTGGGCACGTCGGTATGCAGCTTGCCGGCGCGGGCGAGCGAGCCCAGGATGGCCATGATGCCGCCGGCGCGGTGCACGTCCTCGATGTGGTACTTGTCGGTGTTGGGTGCCACCTTGCACAGCTGCGGCACCACCCGCGAGAGGCGGTCCACGTCGGTCATCGTGAAGTCGATGCCGGCCTCCTGGGCTGCGGCCAGGATGTGCAGGATGGTGTTGGTGGAGCCGCCCATCGCGATGTCCAGCGTCATCGCGTTCTCGAAGGCCTTCTTGCCGATGGCGCGCGGCAGCACCGTCTCGTCTTCACCCTCGTAGTAGCGCTTGGCCAGGTCGACGATGAGCCGGCCTGCGCGCTTGAACAGCTGCTCGCGGTCGGCATGCGTGGCCAGCGTGGTGCCATTGCCCGGCAGCGACAGGCCCAGCGCCTCGGTCAGGCAGTTCATCGAGTTGGCCGTGAACATGCCCGAGCAGCTGCCGCAGGTCGGGCAGGCCGAACGCTCCACTTCGGCGACATCGGCATCACTCACCTTGCTGTCGGCGGCCATCACCATGGCGTCGATCAGGTCGAGCTTCTTGAACTGCACGGTCGCCGTCTCCGGCACGGCCAGGCGCACCTTGCCGGCCTCCATCGGCCCCCCGCTGACGAAGACGACCGGGATGTTCAGCCGCATCGCCGCCATCAGCATGCCGGGGGTGATCTTGTCGCAGTTGGAGATGCACACCAGCGCGTCGGCGCAGTGGGCGTTGACCATGTACTCGACCGAGTCGGCAATGATGTCGCGGCTGGGCAGCGAGTACAGCATGCCGTCATGGCCCATGGCGATGCCGTCGTCCACGGCGATGGTGTTGAACTCCTTGGCCACGCCGCCCACCGCCTCGATCTCGCGCGCCACGAGTTGGCCGAGGTCCTTCAGGTGCACGTGGCCGGGCACGAACTGGGTGAAGGAGTTCGCGATGGCGATGATGGGCTTGGTGAAGTCGCCGTCCTTCATGCCGGTGGCGCGCCAGAGCGCGCGGGCGCCCGCCTGGTTGCGGCCGGCCGTGGTGGTTCGGGAGCGGTAAGTGGGCATGGCGGAACCTCTGCAGTGCGGATCGGGGGATTGATTTTCCGACAGTGCCGGGCCGATTGGACAGCCTCAGCACCGCTGGGGAGGCTGCCGAAAGCTGGGTTGCGGCATGCCGAATGATCGGCACCCGGTCAGGCGTGTGCTCGAAGTTGTTGCAGCCGTCGCGCCGCCTCGGCCAGCGTCTCGTCCCGCTTCGCAAAGCAGAAGCGCACATGCCGCCGCTCCTGCGGCTGCTGGTAGAAGCCCGCCAGCGGAATCGCGGCCACGCCGATCTCGGTGGTGAGCCAGCGGGCGAAGTCGGCCTCGGGGAGGTCGGACACCGCTGAATAGTCCACCGTCTGGAAGTACGTGCCCTCGCAGGGCAGCAGCTTGAAGGGGGTGGTGGCGAGCGCCGCGCGAAAGGTGTCGCGCTTGGCCTGGTAGAAGCCGCTCAGGCCCTGCCAGGGCGCGGGGTCGGCGAGGTAGGCGGCCAGCGCGTGCTGGGTCGGTGTGTGCACGGTGAACACGGTGTACTGGTGCAGGCGCCGGAAGGCGGCCGAGAGTGCCGGGGGCGCCGCGACGAAGCCGACCTTCCAGCCCGTCACGTGGAAGGTCTTGCCGAAGCTGCTGACGAGGAAGCTGCGTTCGCGCAGCCCCGGGTGGCGGGCGACGCTTTCGTGCTGCGCGCCGTCGAACACCATGTGCTCGTAGACCTCGTCGCTGACGATGAAGAGGTCGTGCTGCTCGGCGATGCGCGACAGCTCGTCCAGATCCTCCGCCGTGGCCACGCGCCCGCTCGGGTTGTGCGGCGTGTTCAGCACCAGCGCCCGCGTGCGCGGCGTGATGGCAGCGCGCACGGCCGGCCAGTCCAGCCGATAGTCAGCCGTCATCGGCACCCCCACGGGCACGGCGCCGGCGAGGCGGATGGCCGGGTCGTAGCTGTCGTAGGCCGGTTCGATGATGAGGACTTCGTCGCCCGCGCCCACGCAGGCATGCAGCGCGGTGATCAGGCCCTGCGTGCCGCCGGCGGTGATGGTGATGTCGCGGTCGGCGTCATAGGCCGAGCCGTACAGGCGGTTGAGCTTGGCGGCCACCGCCTGGCGCAGCGCGGGCACACCGGTCATGGGCGGGTACTGGTTGTGGCCTGCGGCCATCGCGTCGGTCAGGTGCTGCAGCAGCGCCGGGTCGGCGCCGAAATCCGGGAAACCCTGGCCGAGATTGACGGCGCCATGCTCCGCGGCGAGCGCCGACATGACGGTGAAGATGGTGGTGCCGGTGTTCGGCAGCTTGGTGGGCAGGACAGGCATGGGCGAGCGGCAACCAGACGCGGAAGCCCTGGATTGTGGCGGGCAGCCTCGGGTCTTGTGATGTGTTCTGCCGGCGACCGGGACACGAGCGGCCGCCTGCCCCCGGACGAATCCGCGGACGACCCCGGCGACACCGCCGTGCACGAGAACATCCAGCCGCTGGCCGATGGCAAGCGCATCGTGCGCCGCCAGCAGAGCGAGCGGTGCCGCGACGGCGACGAAAGCCTCCCGAGCGGGCTTACTCTGCCGCCGGAACCGGGGCCGGGGCGGGGGCCGGGGCGGGTGCGCCGGCCGGCCTGAACATCGTCGCGAGGTTCTGCGCGAGACCGGTGATGCCCTGGTTGGACAGCCCGGCGTCGTGCATGACGGCGTCGACGATGGGCTTGGCCACCTGGTACTGCAGGGCCGAGTTCATGACCTGCTCGGGGAAGGTCGCGCCGCTGCCACCGGCAGCGCCGTCCGAGCCGCCCTGGCCGGGCAGGCCGTTGACCTGCACGATGCGGATCGAGTCGATCTGCTCCATCGGCTTGACGGCCTGCGCGAGGATGGCCGGCAGCTGCTGCAGCAGTTGCGTGCGCACCTGCAGATCGATCTGCGCCGCCGACAGCGTGTTGAGGGCCTCGTTGATCGCGCGGCGGCCTTCGGCCTCGGCCAGTGCAGCAGCCTGCTTGGCCTTGGCCTCGATGGTCAGCGCCTCGGCGCGGTCGATGGCGGCTTCCTTCTCGGCGGAGGCCGACACCTTGACGGCAATCGCGTTCTGCTCGGCGTCCTTGCTGGCCTCGATCAGCTGGATGGCCTTTTCGCGTTCCGCCACGGCGACCTGGCGGGCCGTGTTGACGGTTTCCTCGGCCTTCACCGCCTCGGCGCGGGCGAGGTTGGCGGCCGCGTCGGCCTCGGACTGCTCGCGGGACTTGGTGGCGATGGCGATCTGCGTGTCCTGGCGGGCGATCTCCACCTGCTTGCGCTGCTCGGCGCGCTTGAGCTCGGCCTGGCGCTCCTGCTCGATCTCGCGCGTCTGGATGACGAGGTTCTTCTCGATCTCGGCAGCCTTGATCTCACGCTCGGCTTCGATGCGGCGCTGGCCGACCTGGCGCTCCGCCTCGATCTTGACGGTCTCGGCCTCGCGGCTGCGCTCGGCCTGCTGCGCCGCGATCAGCGCGATCTGCTCGGCACGCGCCACTTCCACCTCGCGCTTCTGCGCCAGCGTGGCGAACTCCTGGTCCTTCTCGATGGTGAGCTTCTGCCGGCTGGCTTCCAGGTTCTTGGTGCGCACCTGCACCTCGGTGTCCTGCTCGACGTCGTTGCGCTGCTTGCGGCGGGCTTCGGTCTGCTCGGTCAGGCGCGTCAGGCCCTCGGCGTCGAAGGCGTTGTTGGGGTTGAAGAACTGCTTGTCGGTCTGGTCTAGGCTCGTGAGCGACACCGATTCCAGCTCCAGGCCGTTCTTCTCCAGGTCCTCGGCGACGGCGTTCTGCACCGCCTGCACGAAGTCGCGGCGCTTGTCCTGCAGCTCCTGGATGGTCATGGTCGCGGCCGTGGCGCGCAGGCTGTCGACGAACTTGTCTTCGACCAGCGCCTTGAGCTCGTTCGGGCTCATCGTGCGGGCACCGAGCGTCTGGGCGGCCGTGCTGACGGCTTCCTCGGTCTGCTTCACGCGCACGAAGAAGGCCGCGGTCACGTCCACGCGCATGCGGTCCTTGGTGATGAGGCTTTCGCGCTCGCGGCGCTGTACCTCCAGCTTCAGGGTGTTCATGTTCACGAGCACGCGCTCATGGAACACCGGCAGCACGATGGCGCCGCCGTCCATGATGACCTTCTGGCCGCCCAGGCCGGTGCGCACGAAGGCGGTCTCCTTGGTGCTGCGCTTGTACAGGCGCGCGAAGACGAAGCCGATGGTCAGCAGGCCGACCAGGGCGATGCCGGCCATGCCGGCGATTTCAATGATGTTGTCCATGTGTTCCTTTCTCCCTCGGTTCAGATCAGATGCGGGTGCGGGTTGGCAATGCAGCGGTAGAACGCACCCTGCTTTCGCACGATAAGGATCTGCGCGCCTTCCTCGAACACCTCTTCATCGAAGTCAGGCTCAACCATCAGATAGTGCATGCGACCGTGAGCGTCACGCACGCGGGCCTGGGCTGCCAGGCCCCGCCGGGCGGCACCGGCGCTGACGACGCCGGTGCGGCCCACCAGTGACTGATCGCTCACCGCCGTCGTCTCGTCGCGTGGAATGATGTGCGCCACCAGGCTGCCCAGGCCGCGCACGGTGGCCATCCCGGGCGGCACGGCCAGCAGCCCCGCGGCCCAAGCGGGCAGGAAATGGCCCAGCATCACGTGGGCGACCTTCTGCAGCGCATAGCCGAACAGCGCGTACCCGAGCAGGAACAACAGCAGCAGCACCAGCGCCGGCACGCGCCCCAGGTGCAGCCAGCCGAGCACGCGGTCCAGGCCCGACTCGGGCCCGGCATGGGGCAGCAGGTTGTCCAGCACATTGCTGGGGCTCATCGCCACCAGCATGCCCAGCCCCTCCAGCAGCGCAATCGCGACGATCAGCGCCGCAGCCACGCCGAAGGGCAGGGTCTCGGGCGCAGTGAACAGATTCATCGGTCCTCCCGGTTGTGAGTGCGACTGCAGTGTCAGGCCTGGCCGGCCGGGTCGGCCTTGAAGCGGGCGAGTCGCTCGGCGATCTTGTGGTCACGCACCAGGGCTTCAAGCTCACTCAGGCGGGCTGTCTGGTCAACGTCTCCCGCTGGCGAAGTGGCTGCCAGGCCGGTGTGACGCTGGTAGACGCGGTCAAAGGCCGCCGTCACCTGCGCGAGCCGTTGCTCCACCGTGCTCTGGCCGGCCGCCTGCGTGGCAGAGGCGGGAGCCGCGCGGCTCTGGCGGAAGGCGGACAGCGCGTCCTGCATCTCGCGCCGCTTGGCCAGCAGCGCCGCCGTGAAGCCCTGCAGTTCCTGCTCCTGCCGGGCCAGGTCGGCCAGCGTGCCTTCCAGCACCGGCAGCTGGGCCTCGATGTCGAGCTGGCGCGCCACGGCCGCGCCGGCCAAGTCCTCCCGGTTGGCCGCCAGGGCCTCGGCGATCTGGTCGCTCAGGTCTTCATGACCGCGGTTGAGCCGCGCATGCTGCTGCTGGGCCAAGTGCCGGTTGGCGCTGACCAGGCCGAGTTCGTGACGCACCTCGTCGATGACGCCATCGGCCTCGCGCACGGCCTGCTCGAGCGCAGCCTGGGAGTTCAGGTCTTCGAGACGGTCCAGCAGCGCATGCAGGCCACCGGCCACGACGCGGCCCACGCGGGTCTTGAGGGAATCAGCCATGTCAGGCTCCTTTCAGGGTCGAGGCCAGTTCGATGGTGGGGCCGAGGTGACGCTTCACCACGTCGGGATCGAAGGCATGCGCGGCGCCCGTGATGGCCTGGCGTAGCAAGGATTCGCCCAGCAACGCGGCGCGCCGCACCAGCGCATCTTCCAGCCGGGTGGCCTCCGCGGTGGTGGCGGGGGCGGCGCTGATGACCAGGGCCATCAGCGTCGTCACCTGCTCCACCAGTTGCCCCAGCACCTCGGAGTGCAGTCCCTCCTGACCCTCGATGCGCACCAGCGCCTCGCGCAGCCGGTGCGTCATCTCGCGGGCCCAACCGTGGGCGGCGACGTAATCGAAAGCGCCATCGTGCTGGCGCTTGAGTTGCCCGAGCAGCACGCGCAGCTTGTCGCTGTTCGTCGTGGCGCCCTCCACCTGCAGCTGCGCCAGCCAGAGGTAGAGGTCACTCGGCAGCCGCGCGGACAACGGCTCCATCGTGATCGCTTGCGTCGCCATGCGGCACCGCCTTCCAATGAATTCACACGCAGTCGAATGTATACGTTTGAATTCACATGTCAACAATCACGTTCGATCGATCCTGTCTTCAGGGGAAACTGCGGCATCCCGTCCGCCCGCTATCGCGCATGAAATACGACGACTCGGAGTACTACTTTCTCAATTTCGAGACGGATCTCGACAACTCGGCCGCCAACACGCACATCGGCATGTTCTACGCCTGGGCCTTGTTGAGCGGCCTGGGGCAGGTGGACCAGCCCTATCGGCGCATGAGTGACGCACTGGCGCAACTTCGCACACGCCAGAAGACTGGCGGCGAGCTGCTCTCGCAGCTTTGCGACGGCAAGCTGACGAGCGGCGAGTTCAACGACGAGGGCAATGCCTTTGCGGCCGACTACTACCGGGACCAGTTCCATCGCGACTACGTCGCTGTGTTCGAGAGCCAGATTCCGAGCACCGGCCACGACGCGGACGACATCTGCAGCGTGCCCGACAGCTGGGCCAATTTCGATCTGCTCAAGCCGGTGCTGGATCGCCGGCTGGCCGAATGGCGCACCAAGCGCCGCACCTCGCCGCTGGGCGGGTCAGCCGGACAGCCCGCGCCGGACATCCCCACGCTGCGTCGCCTGGCCGATCAAGGCGACCGTGACGCCTGGTTTGCGCTCGGCGCCGAGTTCATCACCGGCAACCGGCTGCCGAAGGACTTCAAGCAGGCTGCCGACTGCTTCGAAAAGGCTGCCCAGGCCGGCTTGCCGGAGGCAGCCTACAACCTCGGCGTGTGCTTCCAGAACGGCGACGGCCGCCCGCAGGACCCGAAGCAGCGCCTGCGCTGGTTTGCACTCGCGGCGGAAGGTGGGCATGCGCAGGCCACCTACTTGCTCGCCATGGCCTACCGGCAGGGGGACCACCTGCCGCAGGACTTCGTCGCGTCGAACGCGCTGATGCTGCTGGCGCAGCAGCGCGGCGTGCAGGAAGCCCACGCGGCCGGCATCATGGCCGGCAGCACGACGGAATCGTTCATGCTGCGACAGCAGCTCGAAGCGCCCGGGCAGCTGGTGGCCGTGCTGTCGGCACGCCGGCGCAAGGTGCTGGCCGGTCAGGCCGACACCGGCGTGGAGCGCTGGAAGCACGGGCCCGGTGCCGCCAGGAGCCCCGCCGAAGCCACCGCGCCCGCACCGGCGCGACCGGGTCTGACGCTCGGCCACCTCGCCCTGATGCTCGGCGCGGCCAGCATCATCATCGTCCCGCTGACCGGGGTGAAGAGCACTGCGTTCTTCGTCTTGTCCTGGGCGTTGTCGGTGACCGGCGCCGCGGGCGTGTTCGCGGTGGCACCGTCGCTGGGCCTGGGCCGCGTCGCACGCGTCATCGCCACCGCAGTGGCCGTGCTGCCAGTGATCGGCGGCTTCGTGAACCTGTGGCTGGTGCTGCGTTGGGCCGGGCAGCGGTCGTCCTGATCCGCCCGATCAGAGCGGCCGCAGGCCCTCACCGCGCAGGCCCACCAGCAGGGCCTGCCCGTCGGCGGTCACGCGGAACTCCCCAAAGCGCGCTCCGGCCCAACGCTGCGCCTCACCTTCCTTGAAGAACCAGGCATCGGTGACAAGCGTCCAGCGACCGTTCTTCGGCGTGAGCGTGATCAGCAGTTCACCTGGCGCCAGTGCCTCACCGGCATGCACCCGCACCAGGGTGGCCACGCCTTGCACGTCCACCTGCGCTACCAGGCGTGGGCGAGGCCCCGTCAAGGGCGGGCTGCCTGCACCCGACACCTCAGGCGGTAGAGAAAAGTTCAATCGCATGAAGTCGCCCTGCATCAGCGAACGCGGGTCGGCTGGCGCCAGCGCGACGAACACCGCCTGCCCGGTGCCCATCAAGGCCTCCTTCTGCGCGATGCCGACGTTGACCGCGCCCAGCACGGCCACGAGGCTGAGTGCCGCGCCGACACGGGCCGCGCGAGCGCCCATGGCGTCGGCAGCGGATCGCGCCGCACGGCGAGGCCACAGCGGTGCCACCGCCAGCGCCAGCAGCAGACCGACTCCGGCGAGCACCCGGGCCTTGGTCACCAAGTCCCAGGCCAGTTGGTAGTAGAAGCTGCCGACGATCCAGAGCGCTGCCAGTGCTGCCACGGCTGCCACCCGCCAGCGGGCCTGGGTACAGGCCACGGCGGCCACCAGCAGCGCCGCCCCCAGTGACGGCATCAAGACCGCCAGCCCCGCCAGCAGCAGCGCGATGGCGGCATAGCTGAAGTGCCGCAACGGCGCCCACACCGTACCGAGCACGGCTGCCCCGAGCAGCGCGAGCGCGGCCGACACCCACGCCATGCCCGGACCCGGCAAGGCCTCGGCCGACCACACCCCCACCACACTGCCCATCAGCAGCGCAGTGCCCGACGATGCCGCCAAGCTGAGCAGGATCATCAGCCCCCAGCCGGTGCCGAGCGACTGCAAACGCTGCGGCAGGCCGGCAACGTGCTCCCAGAGGCTCAACACGACCCACACCACGAGGCCGAGATGGCAGCCCAGCCAGAAGCTCGACCCGAACAGGCCCGCTGCCGACTCCCGGAAGGTCGCCACGAACAGGGCCGCAGCGATGGCACCCGCGCAGGCCTGCAGCCCGCGGGCCCGCATCAGGGCACCGACCACCAGCGCGACGCAGGCCAGCAGCAGCGACACGATAGGCCACGACAGGTCTTTGTAGAGCGCAAAGCCCAGCAATGCACCGCCCGCACCCAGCAGTGGCAGTCCGAGTTGCTCTACGAAGAGCGATGCGCCAGCAGACCGCAGCATCAACACGCCCGCCACCAACAGCACCAAGCCCATCGCGCCGGCCGAGACCTCCGTCCAGTTCGAGCCGAGCATCAAGCCCAGCCCGACCATCAGCGGCACCGCCGCCAACCAGGCCCCGAGCGCCGTCAGCAGCACCACCGGCCAGGGGCGGTCGGACGACAGCGGCGGCAGGGCCGCATCGGCCGGCAACAGGCGGCGGCGCTGGGCCTCGCGCCACAGGGATTCGATGCGCTCGGTCTTCATGCCCGGCCTCCGCTTTGACGGGCGACGGCACGCTGTCGGTTCAGGACGAACGTCACCGTCAGCGCCAGCAGCGCCGCCGCCACGAGGCCCGTGAGCAGCAGCAACCCGATCTCATCGCCACGACTGCGGCCGTTGCCGAACATCGCTCGCATCCACACGCCCATCAGCAGCACATCGATGGCGAGCGCCGCGCCGCTCAGGGTGAACACGTCGAAGCTCGACGGCCGGGCAGCACTCCCCGCCATCAGGCCCAGCACCAGCAGCGCCAGTGCCACCATCAGGGCGGGCTCATGGCCGAAGAGTGCGATGACTGCCGTCGCCGTGACCATGAACAAGGCCAGAAAGGCCGCCGTCCGCGAGGACCAGAGGTCGGCGCCGGCGCGACGCCCCCAGGGGCTGCCCAAGGCCAGCACCAGGGTCAGCGCCAGGCCCCATCCCGGGAGATGGACGATCACATCGGCATCTGCATCCCAGCGGTGCGCGGTGAGGGTGCTCATCCACAGCGCCACTGCCGTCATCGTCACCAGAACCCAGGCCGACCACAGCGCGTCAGAGCGCACGCCCAGGGCCAGCGGCAAGACGAGGGCCGACCACAGCGCAAAGAGCTGCCAGGCGTCAGCGCCCGTCTGGTACGTCTGCCCAAAATAGGCCAGCAGGCCGCCGGTGCTCAGCAAACACCATAAGCCCAGGGGCAGGCGCCCGCGCGGCCAGGCGATCACGCCGATGGCACCCAAGGCCACGGCAGCCTGGAGCACCGCGAACTGCAACAGGCGCGACATCGCACCCCAGTTCGCCGCCACCGCAAAGGTCAAGCCGAGCCCGGCCAGAAAGCCCGCCAGGCCCAGCAGAGCCTGGGGCAAACGCGCCACCAGCGGCGCCGGCGCCACGCCCACGCCACCCATGGCCAGCAATTCGCGCCGTTGCACCCGGCTCAAGCCGCGCGCGTGCGGCGCCACCAAGATCCGCCATTCCATGCATCCTCCCTGAGCCGGCTCTCGTCCGGCTCGGGCCGCATCCTAGCGGTGCAGAGCCTTCCTCAGGCCGCGTCCAGCATCTGGCTGAAGAACCTGTCGCCGCTGGCCCGCGGCTTGTAGGCCGACACCGCCTTGGCAATCGCCGCGATGTGCGCGGGCGTGGTGCCGCAGCAGCCGCCGGCGATGTTCAGGAAGCCGGCCTGTGCGAACTCACCCACCAGGCGGGCCGTCACCTCGGGGGTTTCGTCGAAGCCGGTGTCGCTCATCGGGTTGGGCAGGCCGGCGTTCGGGTAGCAGCTCACCGCGACCTCCCCCGCCACCTTGGACAGCTCCTCGATGTAGGGCCGCATCAGCGTCGCACCCAGTGCGCAGTTCAGGCCGATCGCCAACGGCCGCGCGTGGCGCACCGAGTGCCAGAAGGCGGTCACGGTCTGGCCCGACAGGATGCGGCCGGACGCGTCGGTCACCGTGCCCGAGATGATGACCGGCAGGCGCTCGCCGGTGGCTTCCATCAGCTCGTCGAGCGCGAAGATGGCGGCCTTGGCATTGAGGGTGTCGAAGATGGTCTCGACGAGGAACAGGTCGGCGCCGCCGTCCAGCAGCCCCTGGGCCTGCTCGTAGTAGGCGGCACGCAGCGTGTCGAAGTCGATGTTGCGGGCCCCGGGGTCGTTCACGTCGGGGCTGATGGAGGCAGTGCGGGGCGTCGGGCCCAGCGCGCCGGCGACGTAGCGCGGGTGCTCGGGCGTCGAGAACTTGTCGCAGGCGGCGCGGGCCAGCCGGGCGGCCTCGACGTTCATCTCGTAGGCGAGTTCGGCCAGGCCGTAGTCTTCCTGGGCGACCGAGGTGGCGCCGAAGGTGTTGGTCTCGATCAGGTCGGCACCCGCAGCCAGGTACTGCTCGTGGATCTCGCTGAGCACATCGGGCCGCGTGAACATCAGCAGCTCGTTGTTGCCCTTGAGGTCCTTGGGGTGGTCCTTGAAGCGCTCGCCGCGGTAGTCGGCCTCGGTGAGCTTGTAGCGCTGGATCATCGTGCCCATCGCGCCGTCAAGAACGGCGATGCGGCGCTGGAGCAGGGCCGGCAGGGACTGGGCGCGGGTGTAGGCGATGGGCTTCATGGTCCCGCCATTTTCGCAGCCTCGGCAATGGCCTGTCCCATCGCGGTACACGAAGCCGTGCCGCCGAGGTCGGGCGTGCGGGGTGCGGCGGGGTCGGACAACACCTGCTCGATGGCCGCCATGACCGCATCGTGCGCCTCACGGTGGCCGAGGAAGTCCAGCATCATCGCCCCCGACCAGATCTGCCCGATCGGGTTGGCGATGCCTTTGCCCGCAATGTCGGGCGCGGAGCCGTGCACCGGCTCGAAGAGGCTCGGCCACTGCCGCGTCGGGTTCAGGTTGGCCGACGGCGCCACGGCGATGGTGCCGGTGCAGGCCGGGCCGAGGTCGGACAGGATGT
Source organism: Burkholderiales bacterium (assembly GCA_003963005.1). Lineage (GTDB taxonomy): Bacteria > Pseudomonadota > Gammaproteobacteria > Burkholderiales > Burkholderiaceae_C > Pelomonas. Next base: position 116,247 of record RXJW01000043.1, on the reverse strand, counting down.
CGCCGAACAGGTTGCTGGCCACCACCACGTCAAAGTGCTGCGGCCGCTGCACGAAATGGGCACACAGGATGTCGATGTGGAACTTGTCGACCGCCACCTGCGGGAACTGCGCGGCCATGGCTTCCACGCGCTCATCCCAGTAGGGCATGGTGATGGCAATGCCATTGCTCTTGGTGGCCGACGTGAGCTTGGCCCGCGGGCGCGAGGCCGCCAGCTCGAACGCGAAGCGCAGCACGCGGTCCACGCCGACGCGGCTCATCACGGTCTCCTGCAGCACGATCTCGCGCTCGGTGCCGGCGTACATGCGCCCGCCGACCGACGAATACTCGCCCTCGGTGTTCTCACGCACGATCCACATGTCGATGTCGCCCGGCTGGCGGCCGGCCAGCGGCGAGCGCACGCCGGGCAGCAGGCGCGCGGGGCGCAGGTTCACGTACTGGTCGAACTCGCGGCGGAACTTGAGCAGCGAGCCCCACAGGCTGATGTGGTCCGGCACGGTCGCCGGCCAGCCGACCGCGCCGAAGAAGATCGCGTCATGGCCGCCGATCTGATCCTTCCAGTCGGCCGGCATCATCTGGCCATGCTGCTCGTAGTAGCGGCAGTGCGCGAAGTCGAATTCGTCGAAGCGCAGGGGCAGGCCGAAGCGCTCGGCCACGGCGCACAGCACGCGCAGGCCCTCGGGCATCACCTCCTGGCCGATGCCGTCACCGGCGAGCACCGCAATCTTCTGCATCACAGGTCCTTGAAGAAATCGTGCGCCTCGGCGAGCACCACGTCGGGCGCCTCCTCGGCGATGTAGTGGCCGCTGTCAACGGCGCGGCCGGTCACGTGCTCGGCGGCATCCCGCCAGAGCTTCAGCGGCTCGAAGCACCGGCCGACCACGCCGTTCGCGCCCCACAGCACGTGCAGCGGCGCTGCGACGCGCCGGCCCGCGGCACGGTCGGCGCGGTCGTGCGCAAGATCGATGCCGGCGCCGGCGCGATAGTCCCCACAGATCGCCGCGGCGCTGCGGGGCTGCTGGATGGCGCGCTCGTACTCGGCCCAGGCGCGAGGGTCGAAGAAGTCGCCGGCGCGCCCCATGCCTTCGCGCAGGTAGGCCAGCGGATCGGCCTCGATGAAGCGCTCGGGGCGCGGCGCCGGCTGGATCAGGAAGAACCAGTGCCAGTAGCCGCGGGCGAAGGCCTCGGTCGTGCCTTCGTACATGGCCAGGGTGGGGGCGATGTCCAGCAGCATCAGGCGGGCCACGGCCTGCGGGTGGTCCAGCGCGAGGCGGTGCGCCACGCGAGCGCCGCGGTCGTGGGCCAGCACGCCGAAACGTTCGTGGCCAAGGTGGCGCATCACGGCGATCGCATCGTGCGCCATCTCGCGCTTGGCATAGGCCGCGCTGCCCTCACCGGCCGGCGGGCGGCCGCTGTCGCCATAGCCGCGCAGGTCCATCAGCACGACGCGGTGCGTGCGCGCCAGGGCCGGCGCCACGCGGTGCCACATCGCCATCGTCTGCGGATGGCCGTGCAGCAACAGCAAGGGCGGCCTGCCGGTGTCCCGCGGGCCGCTCTGGCGGGCGAACAGCGTGACGCCGTCACGCTGCACGGTCAGCGGTGAGAAGTCGGGCAGGAGGTCGGACCGCATGGCGGACCGATTCTGCCCGGGCAGGCGTCAGGCCGTGCGCAGGAAGTACAGGTTGGCGCTCGCCTGGGCCAGCAGCACGAAGCCCCGCAGCGCCGGCACGTAGCGCAGCCGGCTGTTGATGCCCGAACCGCTCGCCGGCGAGGCGGGCACCTTGGTCGTGCCGGTGTTCAGCACGCTGATGTCCCACACATTGCCATCGCCGGGCTTGACGACGTAGACGCGGCCCGCCGCAGCGCCGGCACCGGCGTAGAACAGGAAGCGGTCGCCATCGGGGTCGTAGTCCATGCCGGCGTAGGCGGGCTGGTCGGCCTGGAACTGCGACAGCGCCGCACTCGCGTTGAAGCTGACGGGCACGACCAAGCTGCCGTCCAGCGGCACGCGGTTGGCCACCACGCCGCTGCCCACGCCCTGGCCATCACCCCACTGCAGGGAGAAGAGCTGGTTGCGCCGCGAGTCGTAGGCCACGGGCCAGCGCACCGGGGCCTGGTCATTGGCGTTCGTGACGAAATCCGTCCACGCGCGGGTCACGGGCGACCACTTCTTCTTGAGCTGCGTGCTGACCACCTCACCCGTGGCGCGGATCATGCCGGCACCATAGAAACCACCGGGCATGTCACCGTAGGTCCCCGACTTGTCCCACTTGTTGGTGTCGAGGTTGAAGCCGTCGACGGTCGGGAAGGCCCATGCCGAGCCATAGGCGCCATAGGTGCCAAACAGCATCAGACGGTTGATCTGCGGCACGAAATGGATCGATTGGTAGGTGTGGCGGGACGTGGGCAGTCCATCGGCGTAGTACGCCACATTGGCGGCCACCGTCGTGCTCGGCGCGGACCGCTGCACCCAGGCTGGCGCGTCCGCCGCGAGGCTGATGGAGACGACACGGTTGTCCGACGAGTCGCCATGCCCGCCTGCCGCCGCGATGATGATCTCGCTGGTCAGGTCGTTCACAGCCATGCCGGAGAAGGCATCCACCGCCGAGCCGCCTGCGCCGGCCGTGTTCGGAATCTCGATCCACTGGCCGATCGGCTTGCCCGCGAGCCAGGCCGGCGTGATGCGCGCGGGGGCAACCGACCACACGGGCGCGGTATGGAAGGCATCGCGCAAGGCCGAGAAGTTGCTGGCCCGCGTCAGGCGCTGCCAGGCGGCCGTCGCACCCGGCACGTTGTGACGCACGGCATAGCTGATCGCGGGCATGAGATTGCCCCACATCGACCGCTCGCCCGGCATGGCCTCGGCGGCCAGCTGGCCTTCGACCTTGCTCAGCCACGTCGGTGCGCTGGCATAGGTGGCGGCGTAGGCCTGTGCTTCATTCGCATGCCAGGGGCCCTTGCCGGTGGCGAAGTCAGGCACGGTCACCGGCGACACGCTCATGGTGTAAGGCGCACCGTTGACGTACCAGAAGCCGCCGGCCGGCCCCAGGCGCATCACGGCCGTACGCGCCTTCCATTGGAAAAAGGCCTCCATCTTGGTGGATGCCGCTGCCGGCAGCGGCAGGCCCATGCTCAGTGAGAAGCCCCAGGCTGCCGTGACGAAGTCCTGCATCCAGGACGCGTCGAAGTAGGCGCCGGTACTGTTGTAGCTCTCCCCCTGGACCCAGCCGAACGGGTTGTTGGGCTGCGCGACGTAGGTCGAGTGATAGTGGTCGATGTTGGCCTGGGCGCTGGCGAGGAACTCGTCCTTCAGCGTGGCGTCGCTGTCAGGCGTCACGTTCAGGGCCATCGCCAGCGTGCGCCACTGCCACGCTGCTGCCCGCACCTGCCAGGCACCGACACAGCTCTGGACCAGACCCAGCGCGCCCTTGCGCAGCGGGTCGGCATCGCCCTTGCCGAGGTAGTTGAAGGTGGCAGCGAACTGCACGGCCTCCATGAAGAAGAAGCGGCCGGTGACCAGGTAGGCCAGGTAGCCGACGGCAGGGCTGTGCGCGCAGTCCCAGCTGACCGGTGCGGTGCCCGTCGCGGTCGGCGTGTATTGCCCCCGGGTGGATCCGCCCTGGTCGTAGAAGCCGCTGAAGGACTGGGCCAGCGCGAGGTTGGGATATTGCGAGAAGCGGATCGGGCGCTGCGTCTTCTCGTCACGGTAGTGCATGCCGTAGCGACCCGCCGCAAAGCCGTTGCGCACGACGGCGCCATAGGTCGCCGGGCTCTCGCAGGTCAGGTACAGCACGTCGTGCTCGGGCAGCAGACCGATCGACGACTGGTAGCCGGGCGATCGCATGCTGTCGCTGTCGTAGACGAGATTGGCCTTGCCCAGTGGCGTCCAGGTGCTGGCCAGCGCCTGCGCCACCGGCGCCGTCGGCGCGACGCGGGCGCTGTAGGTCGGCACCTGTTCGGTCGACTGCAGGTAGGCGAGGTCGTGCTTGGGCGTGACGTCAGGATCGGTGCCCAGCCAGTAGGACAACGCGGTACCGCTGATCAGCGGTGTGCGGCAGTGATGGGGCAGATCGATGCTCGCCGAGAAGCGCTGCGAACCCCCGAGTGCGAAGGTGAACACGGCCGCCTTGCTCTTGGGGGCCGCCACCATCAGGTAGCCGTTTTCCACCCAGGGCAACACCTCGACGGCACCACCGGCATACAGGCGCACCTCCAGCCATGCGACCAGGTGCGGGTCGGTACCGACCGGCTTGCGGAAGATCCACGACGACATCTGCGCACCGCCGACCCAGCTCGTGTGCGGCGCGTCCCAGTCGGCGCCGGCAAAGCTGGCCGTGCCGAAGCTGCCGGCACCTACCTCGGCCGTCAACCCCGTCTTCTTGAGGTCGGCCAGCGCCAGGGGTACGACGACCCGGCCGTCAGCCGCCGCGGCACGCAGCCGCACGGTCGTCATCACGTTCGCCGTCAGATCGGCAAAGCCGGCCAGCTGGGCGAACTTGAGCGATCCATCGGGCCATGTGGTGCGCGGCGTCACCTGCAGACCGGAGAGATTGGACGTGACCGTGCTGCCCGCCGGCACGTCGCCACGCCGGAAGGCGAAGCCGAGGCTGAACGGCGCCTTGGTCTGGGTCTTCGGGCTGACGAGGCTGAACTGCATCGCGCCGGTGAACAGGCCCAGGGTCGTCACTGCAGCCACGGGCGCGGGTGCGGGCGCAGGCGGCGGGGGCGGAGGCGGCGGGGGCGGCACCGGGGTGCGGCTGTTGGGCACGGGCACGATCGCCGCATGGGCCGTCGTGGCATCGGCAGCACCCGCCTCGGCGGCAGCGCCGCCACTGCCGCCGCCGCAGCCGACCAGGGGCAGACCGCCGCCGAGTGCGGCGGAGTACTGGAGGAACTGGCGTCGTTGGGGGTCGGGCTTCGGAGCGTTCATGGCGAGGCATTCCTTGCAGCGGTGTCGCTGCACCTGGGAACTGGGGGGCCGGTAGCGGCGGGCGGATTCTGACGCGGTCGTACGACAAGTCCGTCGCGAAACGTTACGACCTAGGGGGTCGCGAAGGTATAAGTTTGGGTTATGCGGCTCGGCCACTCCGCTGCCTTGTCGCCGCCGGCGGGACTTCCAACAATCCCAGCCCGTCTCCCATGAAAACGCCCGCGATGAAGACCCTTTCCCTGGCCCTGGCCACCCTGCTCCTGATGATTTCAGCGCCGGCGGCGCAGGCCCAGGGCAAGCCGCTGGTCTATTGCGCCGACGCCAGCCCGGAGGGGTTTGACCCTGGTTTATGGGACAGCGCCAGTACCAATATCGTCGGCGCCCAGATGTTCGACGGTCTGCTGGGATTCAAACGCCCCACGACAGAACTCATGCCGAAACTCGCCACCAGCTGGGAGATTTCGCCGGACGCCAGGACCTTCACTTTCAAACTCCGCGAAGGCGTGAAGTTCCATACCACCCCGTGGTTCAAGCCGACGCGGGATTTCAATGCCGACGACGTGCTGTTCACCTTCGGCCGGTTCATCGATCCGAATCACCCGTTCAACAAGGCGTTTCCAGCCAATTTCATCTACCCGCAGAACCTCGGCCTGGCCAAGTTGATCGAGGGCATCGACAAGATCGACGACCGCACAATTCGTTTCCGCCTTCGGCAGCCGAACGTGACATTCGTCGCGAACTTCGCCTTCGCCTGGGCGGGGATCCACTCCGCCGAATATGGTGCCCAGCTCCTCAAGGAGGGCAAGGCCAGCCAGATCAACGTACAACCGGTGGGCGCCGGGCCGTTCGTGTTCAAGAGCTACGCCAAGGACGACGTGCTGCGCATGACGGCCAACCCGGACTACTGGGGCGGCAAGCAGCCCACGCCCACGCTGGTGTTCAGCATCAGCCGCGAGCCCAACGTGCGCGCGCAAAAGATCGCGGCGGGCGAATGCCACGTCACGGCGCCGCTGCGCGACGTCGACATCGCGGCGCTGGCCGGCAATCCGGCCATCAGCATCGAGAAGATCCAGGCGCTGAACATCTCGTACCTGAGCTTCAACCTGAAGAAGCCGCCCACCGACAAGCGCGAGGTGCGCGAGGCGCTGGACATCGCCATCGACCGCGACGCCATCTTCAAGGCCCTGTTCCCGCGCGGCGATGCGATGCAGGCGGTCAGCGCCTTCCCGCCCGCCATCCCGGGCTACAACAAGAAGCTCAAGAACGAGTTCGACCCCGCCAAGGCCAAGGCCCTGCTGGCCAAGGCCGGCTTCCCCAACGGCTTCGAGCTCGACCTGTGGGCCCTGCCCGTGCAGCGCCCGACCAACCCCAACGGCCAGCTGATGGCCCAGCTCATCCAGCAGGACTGGGCGAAGATCGGCGTGAAGGCCAACATCAAGACCTTCGAATGGGGCGAGTACCTCAAGCGCGCCAACAACGGTGAGCACAGCGTCTACATGAGCGGCTGGAGCGGCGAGACCGGCGATGCCGACGACTTCCTGACGCCCAACCTGAGCTGCGCCAACAGCCGCGGCGGCATCAAGTTCTGCAATGCCGAGTTCGACAGGCTCATCGACGAGGCGCGCGGCACGCCGGATCAGAAGAAGCGCATCGCGCTCTACGAGAAGGCGCAGGAGATCTTCAAGCACGAGCGGCCGTGGATCACGATGGCACACTCCACGGTCTACATCCCGATCCGCAAGGACGTCGTGGGCTTCAAGATGGCACCCAACGGCAGCGTCGACTTCGAAGGCGTCTACCGCAAATGAGGCCGCTCAACACAGCCACAGAGACACAGAGGCCCAGAGAGGTCGGCTTGCGAAAACAACTGCGTTTCTCTGTGCCTCGGTGCCTCCGTGGCCGTGTCCCTCCGTCGGGGAGCACGTCATGCGCCTGAGGCACATCGAGGTCTTCCACGCCATCATGCAGGCCGGCACGATCAGCGGCGCCGCGCAGTTGCTGCACATCTCGCAGCCGGCCGTCACCAAGGTGCTGCAGCACTGCGAACTGCAGCTCGGCATGCCGCTGTTCGACCGCGTGCGCGGCAAGCTCTACCCCACGCCCGAGGCACAGCGCCTGTTCGTCGAGATCGACAAGCTCAACCGCGACCTTGTCGGCATCCGGCGCCTCGCGGCCAACCTCAAGACCGGCGAGAGCGAGCAGGTGCGGCTGGTCGCCACGCCCGCCCTGGCCACCGCCATCGTGCCGGCGGCCATGACGCCCTGGTGCCAGGCCTACCCCAACGCCCACTGCTCGCTGGCCACGCACCACACGCGCGAGATCGTGTCGGCCCTGCTGCTCGGCGAGGCCGATCTGGCCCTGTCGCTGCAGGACCCCCGCCACCCCGGCATCAAGGCCGAGGTGATCGCCAGCGGTGCGATGGTGGCCCTGTGTCCGCTCGCGAGCCCCGAGGCGCAGGGCGACGGGCCGCTGGGCCTGGCGGACATCCGCACCGAGATCGTCGGCCTGCAGAGCGACGACCCGCTGGCTGGCCTGCTGCACCACGCCGGCGAAGCACTCGGCCAGCCGCTGGCCAGCCGCATCACCGTGCAGACCTACCAGTTGGCCCGCGCGCTCGTCGAGGCCGGCGTGGGCATGACGCTCGTGGACCCGTTCACCGCGACCAGCGCCGACACCACGAAGGTTCGCGTGCGGCCGCTGGCGCCTGCCGTGCCGGTGCAGCTCTACCTGCTCAGTGCCGCCAGCGCGCCGCTCGGGCAGGCCTCGCGCCGGCTGGTGAAGTTCATCACCGCCGCGGCCCACGAACACCTCGCCCGCCTGCCCTGATGGCCGAGCCCGTCCGCATCGAAGACATCGCCACCCACCCGGGCTTCCGGCGGCTGGCCACGCTGCGTCATGGCATCGCCGTGGACCTGCGCTACGCCAGTGCCAACAACTTCGTCGGCCACGACGTCTATGCGGGCATCGACTGCCACTGGCTGCGCCGCGAGGCCGCCGACGCGCTGGAGCATGCCGCCGCCTGGCTGCACACACGCCGCCCCGGCTACCGGCTGCTGGTGCTCGATGCCCTGCGCCCTCAGCGCGTGCAGCAGCGCCTCTGGGACGAACTGCAGGGCACGCCGCTGACGATGTACCTCGCACCGCCCGAGCGGGGCTCCATCCACAGCTTCGGCATGGCGGTGGACCTCACCGTGCTCGACCGCGCCGGCCGCGAGGTCGACATGGGCTCGGGCTTCGACGAGATGACGCTGGCCTCGCACCCCGACCGGGAAGCCGAGCACCTCGCGCAGGGCCTGCTCACCAGCGCCCAGCTGGCCGAACGCGGCTGGCTGCGCGCCGCGATGCGCGAAGCGGGCTTTCAGGGCATCGCCACCGAGTGGTGGCATTTCGACTTCGGCGACCGCATCGCCGTCCGCCGCGACCTGCCGCGCGTGTTGTGAGCAGGCCCGACGCGCACGCAGGCCCTGCGCCTCCTGGCCACTCAGCGCCCGGCGCCGCCCGGGCCGATGCGCTCGAAGCGCGGCCGCACGAGGCCGTCGACCTCGAGCGTGCCGGTGAACATCTCGAACGGCCGCACCCACCAGCCGCTGTCGTTGTAGAGCGGGCGGTACACGACGACCGGCTCCAGCGTCTCGCTGTGGCGAGCGACGCCGATCACTTCGTACTCGCCGCCCTTGTAGTGGCGAAAGCGACCGGGGTCGAGCGTGGGCAGGGGTGGCAGATCAGCACTCATGACCGCATTGGATCAGCCCGGCGGCAACTTGCAGGCGCCGTCGGCCTTGGCGTCGGCCGAGGCCTGGCACACCGCGCGCCAGAAGCGCTGCGCGAAAGCCCGGCTGCTGCGCAGCAGTGCGGGCGCGATGCCCACGTACAGATGCCGCCGCTCCACCGCGGGCAGCAGGCGCTCCACCTGGCGGCCCAGCCGCGGGTCCTGCCGCAAGCGGTCCTCCGCGAAATAGCCATGGACCAGCAGCACCGGCGTGCGCCCCAAGATCAGCTTGAGCCACGCACTCTCGTGGCTCGGCGCCGGTTCAGCCGGCCAGCCGCGCTCGCCCGCCAGGGCTTCGGAGCGCGTGCCGGCGGTGACGCCCACGCGCAGCTCGGGCCCCAGGCCACTGAGCGTCTGGCCGTCCCACGCGACGCCGCTGCTGCGCCGCGCGTACAGCAGGTACTCGACGATGCCCAGGCTGTAGTCGAACTCACCGCGCCGACCCTCCCGTGGCGGCAGCGCCAGCAGCGCGGCAATCGGCCCGCCGTCGCCCACGCCGGCCACCATGTCGATCTGCCCTGACTCGATCATGGCGCGCAGCCGGCGCACGGGCAGGCGCAGCATCTCCGCGCGCTCCAGGCAACCGAGTTCACGCAGCGCCTGCCGCACCCAGTCGACCAGCAGGCCTGGCGGGCGGGAGAAGTCCTCCCCTTGGCCGCGCATGAAGGGCTCGGCCGAGGCTTCGGGAAAGGCGATGCGCAGGCGCTCCGGGCAGGCCATGGGCGACACCGGCTGGGCCTGGGTCGCGAGCGCCGCCGAGAGCCCGAGACCCCACAGGCCGCACCGCAGCCAGCCCACCGCCCGTGCGGCGAACAATCGGTGTCCCAACGACTTCGACTCCACGCGCCGAGTATGCGGCGCCGGACCCGTTTTTCACCGCGCCTTCACGCCATGACCCCGTCCCGCCGCCAACTTCTGCACCTCGGGGCCAGCGCTGCCGGCCTGCTCGCCAGCACCGCGCCCACCACGGCCGCCCCGACCGAACCCCTGCGCGCGCCCCGCCTGAAGCCCGGCGACACGCTGGGTCTCGTCAGCCCGGCCAATGCCACCTTCGAGCGCGAACCGCTGAAGATGGCCATCGAGTCGCTGCAGGCGCTGGGCTTCCAGGTCAAGCCGGGCGAGTTCGTCACCGCGCGGCGCGGGCCGTTTGCCGGCACCGACGCCCAGCGTGCCGCCGACGTGAACGCGATGTTTGCCGACGACCGCGTGGCCGGCGTCATCGCGATGACCGGCGGCTCCGGCTGCAACCGCATCGTCGACCGGCTCGACTACGACCTCATCCGCCGCCGCCCCAAGTTCTTCGGCGGCTTCAGCGATCTCACCAGCCTCGTCAACGCCATCCAGCGCCAGACGGGCCTCGTGACCTTCCACAGCCCCGTGGCCGGTTCGGAGTGGAACGACTACTCGGTGCAGAGCTTCCGCGCGCTCGTCATGAACGCCGAAGCCGCGGTGCTGCGCAACCCCGTCGTCAAGCCCGTGGACGACCTCATCGCGCGTGAGGAGCGCATCAGTACGCTGCGCGGCGGCAAGGCGCAGGGCCGGCTCGTGGGTGGCAACCTGACGGTGCTGGCCTCGCTCGCCGGCACGCCCTACTTCCCCGACTGCCGCGGCGCGCTGCTGTTCCTGGAGGACATCAACGAGTACATCTACCGCCTAGACCGCTGCCTGTCGACCCTGCGCCTGACGGGCGCGCTGGGCCAGCTCGCCGGGGTCGTGCTCGGGCGCTTCACGAAGTGCGAGCCCGGCGAGGGCTACGGCAGCCTGACGCTGGACGAGGTCTTCGACGACTACTTCGGCCCGCTGAACGTGCCCGTCTATCGCGGTGCGGCCATCGGCCACATCAAGCGCAAGATGACCGTGCCGGTGGGCGCCATGGCCGAGATGGATGCCGACGCCGGCACGATCCGGCTGCTGCAGCCCGCCGTCACTTGACGCAGGGCGAAGGCGGCAGGCCGTAGGGCTTGAGCAGCTCGGCGGTGCGGCCGCTGCGGCAGAGCTCGTAGAGCGTGCGCCCGAGCGCCAGCGCGGCGCCGAGGTCCATGTTCTGACGGTTCAGGCCGAAGGAGTAGCCGAACACCTTCACGAGGCCGGCGGGCTGCAGGTTGGTGAGGTTGTCGTCGCGGATGAAGCCCTGGGCCACCGCCTCGTTGATGAGCGCGGCGCCGTCTTCACCATAGCGGCCGGCGGCCAGCTTGCGCAGCACGGTGCGATTGTCAGGCTCGATCTCGCTGCGCACGCGCGGCACGCCGTCGATCAGCGCCTCCAGCGTGAGCGCGGTGGCCGACGGCCCGTAGGCGCCGATCGTGCGGCCCGCGAGCACATGGGCGTCGCCGCTGTACACCAGCCCGCTGCCGGCCCGCGTGAAGAGCACGTAGCGCCCCTCGATCACCGGCGGTGACACGTGGAAGTACTGGCGCCGCTCCGGCGAGTCGACCACGGTGAAGATGCCCTCCACCTCGCCGCGCTGCGCCATGCCCAGCGCCCGGCGCCAGGGCAGCACCTCGATGTCGCAGCGCCACGCCAGACGCGCGCAGGCCACCTGCAGCACGTCCACCATCGGGCCGGCCGCGCGGCCGTCGGTCGCGTAGGTGTACGGGGGAAAGGGCTCGGTGACGAAGCGCAGGTCGCGCGTCTGGGCCTGGGCGGCCGCCGTCGCCACCACCAGCATCGCCAAGGTCTGCGCCTTCATCGTCTGCTCCACGCCCGGGGTGTGGGTGCAGCATAGGCCGATCAGCGCTGCGCGGCTACCCAGTGGGCCAGCGCGTCCAGCACGGCACGCCCCTTGGCGGCCGCCTCGGGATGGTTGATCAGCGCGACGAACACCCACGGCCGCCCGCTCGCATCGTTCACGAAGCCGGCCAGGCCGACCGCGTCCTTCAGCGTGCCGGTCTTGAGCCTGGCCTGGCCGCGGGCCGGCCCGTCCTTCAGCCGGCCGGACAGCGTGCCGTCCACACCGGCAATCGGCAGTGTCGACAGCAGCTCCGGCGCCTGCGCGCCGGCCTGCCCCACCCGCAGCACGGCCGCGAGCTGTGCCGGGCTGATGCGCTCCCGGCGCGACAGGCCCGAGCCGTTGTCCAAGACGAGGCCGGCAGCGCTCACGCCGTGGGCAGCGAACCAGGCCCTCACACGACGCTCCGCCGCGGCGAGCGTCGGCTCGCCCGACTGCGCAGCCTGGGCGCCGAGCTGCAGGTAGATCAACCGGGCCAGGGCGTTGTCGCTGCGCTTCATCACACCGCGCATCACCTCGGCCAGCGGCCGGCCGCGGTGCGTGGCCAGCACGACGGCACCCGGGGGCGCGGCCGCCTCCCGGTCCCCCGGGCCGATCTGCCCGCCGAGTTCCGCCCAGAGCTGCCGCACGGCATGCGTCACGAGCCACTGGCGGTCGACGATCTGCAGCGTCGGCCGCTGGCGGCAGTCCGGCGGAAAGGCCCCCTGGAGCCTGACCGTGAGCGCGTCACCCGCGGCCTCGACGACGGCCGGCTGCCAGTCGTCATCCCAGTCCTTGCAGGCGCGCGCCGAGCGCGTCATGCGGCTGGCATCCAGCGTCAGGCCTCGCCAGGCCGGGAGTGTGCGCGCCGCCACGCCGGAGGGCGTGGACTGCAGCTCGACGTCCAGCAGGCTGCCGTTGAGGTGCAGCGCATCCGGGATGACGTTGTACTCGAACTCGGGAGATTCATCGAAGGGCGGCACGCCGAGGTCCAGGCGCGTCGGGCTGAACAGCGTGCGGTCCACCACCAGCCCGCCGCGCACCTCGCGCACGCCGCTCTCGCGCAGCTGGCGCAACAGCCACCACAGCGCCGGCCAATCCAGGTCGGGATCGGCGCCGCCTCGCAGGATCAGGGGGCCGTCGATGACGCCCGCCACCGGCGGCGCCGCCGCCAGCAGCTCGGTGCGGCCGCGGTGGTTGATGCCGAGCTGGTCGAGCGCCACGGTGGCGGTGACGATCTTCATCGTCGAGCCCGGCGACATCGGCTCCTCCGCCCGCTGCTGCAGCGCCGGCCGCGAGCCGTCCAGCGGCTGCAGCACGAAGCCGAGGCTGTGCGCCGGTAGGCCGGCCTGGTCGAGTGCGGCCTGCACCGGGTTCGGCAGCTGCGGCGCGGCACAGCCGCCCAGGGCCAGCGCCAGCGCGATCAGCCCCAGCCGCATCAGCACACCCCGAGGCGATGCGCCACGAGGCGGGCCAGCGCCACATCCTCCAGGCCGATGCCGACGCTCTTGTAGACGACGATGTCCCGCGGCCCGCGCGGGCGCGGGGCCACCAGCAGTTCACCGAGTTCCACCAGGCGCTCCGGCGCGATGACACCCGGTGCGGCCCTGACGATGTCGCCCGCCTCCCGCTGCGCCGCGGTGTGCCACTCCACCGCCACCAGCGCCGCACGGCCGAGCAGGGTGTCGTCCAGCTCGCGGGCGGTGCGCGTGCTCGACCCGACGGCCGCGACGAAGGCCCCGGGCTTCACCAGGCCGCCGTCAAACAGCGGCACGCCCGACCGCGTGGCCGTGGCGATGACGTCACCCTCGCTCGCGGCCGTGGCCGCATCCACCGCCGCCACCGGCAGGCCGAGCGACCCCGCCAGCGACGCCGCGAAGGCCTCGCCCCCCGAGCGGGCGCAGACGAGCACGCGCTCGAAGCGCCGCACCCGCACCAGGGCCTCGGCATGCGCCCGCGCCTGGATGCCGGCGCCGAAGATCGACAAGGTGGACACGCCCGGCAAAGCCAGCAGCTCGGCCGCCACCGCCGTCGCCGCCGCCGTGCGCAGTCGGGTGAACTCGTTGGCCTCCAGCGTTGCCAGCGCCTCACCCGTGTCCGCCGAAAACAGGCTCACCAGGAAGTGATAGCGGCCATGGCGCGCCGAGTAGACCTTGGTGCCCAGCACGGCCGGCAACGCGCCATCGGCCGCCAGGATGGCCCCCATCGCACTGATGGCGAGTGCCGCGCCGTCATGGCTCGCCGTCGCCCGGTGACGAGCCAGCACCTGGGCCTGCCCGCGGCCGTGCTGGGCGAAGGCGGCGCGCAGCGCGGCCACCGCGCTGTCGGGGTCGAGCACGGCCGCCACGTCGGCCTCGGAAATCAAGCGCATCACAAGGGCTCCGTCGAGGGATGGGCAGCACTGTAGAGGTGCGCGGCACGCACGGCCTCAGCGCATCTGGCGGCCGTGCATTCCAGCAGGTTATGCGCCGCCGACAAGCATTCATTGAACGGCGCGCAACAAACCCGGGCCATCCCCCTGGCGCCCCGCAAGCGGCCGGCCGCAGGATGGCACATGCCGCGGTGCAGCATGGTGTGTTGCATCCGAGATCACTGACATCGCCCGAGGAGCGTCGACATGAAACTGAATCGCCTGGTCGCACAACTGGCTGTCATCGGCCTGGGCAGCCATCTCGCCCTGGCCAGCGCACAGACGTCCGACAACAAGCTCGAGCGGGTGGAGGTCACCGGCTCCAGCATCAAGCGTGTGCAGGACGAAGGCGCGCTGCCGGTGCAGACGATCAAGGCTGCGGACCTCGCCAAGCTCGGCGTCACCACGGCCGAGCAGCTGTTGCAGCAACTCAGCGCCAACGGCAACGGCATCGACAACCTCGCCACCAACCAGGGCGGCGACTTCACCGCCGCCACCTCGGGCACCAAGCCGCACAACAACGGCGCCTCGGGTGCCTCGCTGCGCGGCCTGGGCTCGCAGTACACGCTGGTGTTGCTCAATGGCCGGCGCCTGTCCACGCACGGCCTGAACGGCCAATCGGTCGACCTCAACGGCATCCCGCTCGCTGCGCTGGACCGCGTCGAGATCCTGAAGGACGGCGCCTCGGCCATCTACGGCACCGACGCCATCGGCGGCGTCATCAACTTCATCCTGAAGAAGAACTACGAGGGCCTGGAGGCCACGGTCTCGACCGACCAGACCCAGCACGGCGGCGGCGACATCTCCCGCGCCTCGGTGCTGTTCGGCACCGGCGACCTGGCACGCGACAAGTTCAACCTGATGGCCGCGCTGACCTACGACACCACGCAGCGCCTGCGCGGCAAGCAGCGCAGCTTCCAGAACGGCATCCAGCCCGACCGCGGCCTCTTCCCCGACACCACCGGCACGCCCTACGCCAACATCGGCGTGGCCGGCGGCACCGCGCTGGCCTCCACCAGCGGCACGTCGCTCGCAGGCTTCAGCCGCGTGAGCTACCTGGCCCTGACCGGCAAGTGCGACAGCGTGCCAGACATGTATGCCTACCGCGGCGACGTGACCGGCAACAACGCCTTCAACAAGGCCTGCGCCTACGACTACGGCAAGCAGTGGAGCCTGATGCAGCCGGTGGACAACACCAACTTCGTCGGCCGCGGCAGCTTCGCGGTCGATGCCGACACCACCGCCTTCGTCGAGGCCGTGGCCTCGCGCAGCAAGTCCAAGGTCGAGTACACCGAGATCCAGCTCACGTCCGGCGCCTACAACTACCCGGCCAGCGGCCCGTACTACCAGAACCTCGCCACGCTGCTGCCGCAGTTCTTCCGGCTGCCCGGCACGGCCAACGACGGCCGCGCGGTGTTCGACCCGTCCAAGCCCGAGCGCATTCGCTGGCGCTGCCTGCCCTGCGGCCCGCGCCAGCAGGAGACCACCACCGAGGCCTCGCGCGTGCTGGCCGGCCTGGACGGCATCTTCGCCGGCTGGGACTACAAGCTCGGCGTGTCAGCCGCGCAGAGCGAAGCCAACACCGTCTACGGTGAGGGCAACATGCTGACCCGCAGGCTCACGGCCGCGATGGCCACGGGCAAGATCAACCCCTTCCTGCTGCCCGGCCAGACCCAGACGGCCGAGGCGCTGCAGCTCATCAGCGACGCCAGCGCCCGCGGCCAGAGCCTGTACGGCGGCAAGGCCAGCGTGACCCAGCTCGACGGCGTCATGTCCAAGGAAGTCTTCCAGCTGCCCGGCGGCCCGGCGGCCCTCGCGCTGGGCTTCGACGTGCGCCGCGAGACCTACCGCTTCACCAACGGCCAGCCCACCAACACCGAGCCGGTCAACGGCGTGACCTCGGTGCCGTCGCTGGACCGCGTGAGCCGCAACGTCCGCGCGCTCTACACCGAGCTGCAGCTGCCTGTCATCAAGACCGTCGACGTCCAGCTGGCCGCGCGCTACGACCGCTACAACGACTTCGGCAGCACCACCAACCCCAAGGCCGCGATCCGCTGGCAGCCGACCAAGGAATTCCTGCTGCGCTCCAGCTACAGCCGCGGCTTCCATGCGCCCGACTACGACCCGCTCTACGGCGGCCAGACCACCGGCCAGTTCAACTCCGACATCAACGACCCGGTGCTCTGCCCGACCGGCAAGGAGCCGGTGGGCTGCGGCATCCGCCCCGAGATCACAACCATCTCCAACCCCAAGCTGAAGCCCGAGAAGAGCAAGCAGTACTCGCTGGGCGCGATGGTGTCGCCGGTCGACTGGCTGAGTGCCAGCGTCGACTACTGGAACATCCAGATCGACAACCGCATCTCGGCACTGTCCGGCCTGGCCCTGATCAACAACTACGACCGCTACAAGCAGTTCGTCGTGCGCGACCCCAACACCCAGGAGATCACGCAGGTCGTCGCGCCCTACTTCAACCTCGCTGGCGACAAGACCGACGGCGTCGACATCAACGTCACGGCCGCCCTGAAGACGAGCGTCGGCCGCCTGACCGCCGTCTTCGACGGCACCTACATCAACAGCTACAAGAGCCGCTTCAGCCCGAGCGACCCGTGGGTCGAGCGCGTGAACGACTTCGGCGGGCCCGACTTCGGTTACGACCTCAAGCTGCGCTGGAAGCACACGCTGAGCCTGGGCTGGAGCGACGGCCCCTGGAGCACCACCTTCCAGCAGCTCTACAGCAGCGGCTACAACGAGGAGAAGGGCGGCTTCGTCGGCTTCACGCCGCCGCAGCTGCAGTCGAAGATCGCCAGCTACACGCTGTACAACCTGACCGCGAGCTACACCGGCTTCAAGAACCTCACGCTGACCGCCGGCATCAAGAACCTGTTCGACACCAAGCCGCCTTTCTCGGGCCACAACGTCGACAACGTGGCCGGTGCCGGCTGGGATGCCCGCGTCGGCGACCCGCGCCTGCGCAGCTTCCTGCTGCGGGCGAGCTACAAGTTCTGGTGATGACCGCCAGACGGCTGATCAAGGGATGCGTGGCATCCCTTTTTCTTGTCCTGTCCGCATCCGCTCCGGCGGCCTCGACCGCGGCGGCGCTGGCTGAGCGCATCGACGGGCTGCTGCGCGAAGCGCACGTGCCCGGCGCTGCGGTGGCCCTCGTGAAGGACGGGCAGGTGCTGATGGCCCGGGGCTTCGGCCAGCGTGATGCCCTCACCCCCGGCGCCGCCGCCGGACCCCGTACGCTGTTCAAGCTGGGATCGCTGTCCAAGGCCTTCACGGCACTGGCCGTGGCGCAGGCGGTGGATGAGGGCCGGCTGGCGTGGGATGCGCCGATCGGCAGCGTCTGGCCGGCGCTGCAGGACGCCGACCCGCGTGTGGCCGCACTCACGCTGCGCCAGTTGCTCAGCCACCAGACCGGACTGGACCTGGACCGCCTGGAAGTGCTGCTCTGGCCGCAGCCGAACGCCTACTCGGCCCCCCAGCTGCTCGCGGGCGTCGCCGCGCTGCGCGACGACCCCAGGCGGGTGACCGGCTTTCACTACAGCAACGTGCACTACGCGCTGGCCGGTGCCGTGCTGGCGCAAGCCGTGCAGCAGCCCTTCGGCGAACGCCTGAGTCAGCGCGTCTTCCAGCCGCTCGGCCTCGACTGCACGGCCGGGGGCTTCGACCGCCGCCACCGGCCCGACCTGGCCCAGCCCCATCACGTGCAGCAGGGGCGGGCCACGCCGGTGCGCACGGACCCCGACCGCATCGACGACGCCCTCGACGGCCCGCCCGGTGGCGTGCGCTGCAGTGCCCAGGGCCTGGCGCGCTGGTTGCAGTTCCACCTCGACCCGCAGCGGGCCCGCGGCGTGCTGAGCGCGGCGCAATGGCAGACGCTGCACCGCCCGCTCGATGTCGTGAGCACCCGCTTCGCCGCCGACGGCACGCTCGACACCGTGCAAACCTACGGCCTGGGCCTGCAGTTCGTGGCCGACACCCGCGGCCTGCGCATCGACCACTTCGGCGGCCTGGCGGGCGTGAGCGCCTACCTGGCAGTCTGGCCCGGCCGCCGTGCCGGCCTGGCCGTCGCGCTCAATGCGGACGATGCCGCCACGCGGGGCCGGATCGTCGCCCTGCTCGAAGACGCCCTCGGTCTGCCACCGCCCACGCCGCGCCGCCCGGCGGGCGACGCCGCACCGCAAGCCCTGCCCGCCCTGGGTTCACTGGACCCGGCGCCGTGGGCCGGCCGTTACCGCGACCCGTGGTTCGGCGACGTGCTGCTGTGCCCCGAGAACGATCAGCTCGTCTGGCGCAGCCTGTCATCGCCCCGCCTGATCGGGCCGGTCGGCACCACGGCGGACGGCCGGCCTCACCTGCGCTGGAATGACCGCTCGGTCGGCGCCGACGCCTGGCTGCGCTGGATGCCCGGCACCGGGGGCGCGCAGGCCCTGACGCTCGACGCCGTACCGGGTGCTGACTTCGACTTCAGCGCGCTGCGCCTCGTGCGCGTCGCCGACTGCCCTCAGCCCCCCGACGCGGCCAGCCGACCGCAGAGGTAGGTCCAGACCGCGTGCGCCGCGGCCCCGCTGGTCAGCTCGGCATGGTCGTAGGGCGGCGCCACTTCCACACAGTCCATGCCGACGCAGGGCAGGCCAGCGAACTCCTCCAGCAGCGTGAGCAGCTGCGAGGTGCTCAGGCCGCCGGGTTCGGGCGTCCCGGTGCCGGGGGCGAAGGCCGGGTCCAGGCAGTCGATGTCCACCGTCACGTAGACGGGCGGATGGCCGAGTGAGGCCATGCGCTCGCGCACCTCGCCCAGCACGGGTGCGAGCTGCGCGGCGGAGCTCAGGCCGCGCAGGTCGCGGGCGGTGTAGATGAAGCCGCCCTGGTCGCGCACGTAGTCGCGCGGGATGCGCTCGGCCGCCGAACGGATGCCGAACTGCACAAAACCCTCGTTCACGACCAGGCCCTCCTGGATCGCCTCCCACACCCAGCTGCCATGGCCGCTGGGCTCACCGAAGTGATCGGACCAGGTGTCGCAATGCGCATCGAAGTGCAGCACGGCCAGCGGGCGGCCGAGGTGAGCGCGGTAGGCGCGCAGCAGCGACAGCGTGACGGCATGGTCGCCACCGAGCCAGGCCATGTGATGGCGCGCGATCAACGCCGGGACCTGGGCCGCCAGCGCATGGCGCATGTCGGCGAGGCTGGTGTTCGGCAGGGGCAGGTCGCCGAGGTCGGTCAGGTGCCCGAGCGGGCTCACGTCGAACAGCGGATGCGTGCCGTCGCACAGCATGTGGCTGGCCTCGCGGATGGCGCGGGGCCCGAATCGGGCGCCGGGGCGGTTGGTGACGCTGCCGTCCCACGGGATGCCGGCCACCGCGAAGGGCCGCCGCGCGTCGTGGCGCGGGGCCTTCAGGAAGCTGTTGTCGGAGGTGTAGGCGAAGTGCGTCATGTCACAACAAGGTCAGGCGGCCGCGGGCGACGTCCATCTCGGCCATCACGCCCAGCGGCAGCGGGTGGTTGGGCTGGCCGTGGCCAGCCGGCCAGCCGGCGAGCACCGGGCCATCCAGGCCCGCCACGTGATCCGCCAGCACGGCCTGGGGGCTCTCGGCCCCCGTGAAGCTGCCCACCAGCAGGCCGGCGATGCGCCCGAGCACACCGGCCAGGCGCAACTGCGTGAGCAGGCGGTCGACGCGGTACGGCTCCTCGCTGATGTCCTCGATGAACAGCAGCGCGCCGTCCACCTCGGGCAGGTAGGGCGTGCCGAGCAGTGCACAGAACATCGCGAGGTTGCCGCCGATCAGGCGCCCGCGCGCCCGCCCGCCCCGGCTCAGCGGATGCGGCGCAGCCTGGCCGAGGACATCGCCCGCATGCCAGCCGCAGGCCAGCGACTGGAACAGCGCATCGGTGTCGGCCTGGGCGCCGGGCAGGCCCCAATCGCTGGCCGGCATCGGGCCGTGCAGCGACGGGATGCCGGCCCGCGTGCGCAGCGCATGCAGCACGGTCAGGTCGCTGTAACCGATCAGCAGCTTGGGGTGAGCGGCGAGCAGACCGAGGTCCAGGCGGTCCAGCAGGCGGATGCAGCCGGAGCCGCCACGCAGCGCGAGCACGGCGTCGAAGCGGTCATCGCTGAAGGCGGTATGCACATCGGCCAGCCGCACCGCATCGGGCGCGGCGAGGAAGTTCAGCGGCGACGGGCCGTAGCAGCTCGGCAGCAGGGTCGCCTCGTAGCCGCGCTCGACGAGCCAGGGCAGCACCGCCTCCAGCCGCCCGGGCTTGGGCGGGCCAGCCGGCGCGATGACGGCGAGGTGGGCGCCGCGGGGCAGCGGCGGGATCAGGCAGCGGCTTTCAGCCATGCGTGGATCGCGCCGCCCAGCGCCGGGATGCGCCAGGTCGTGGCGGCGTCGGCCGGTGCGTAGCGGCTGCCGAGGCTAGTGGTCAGCGCGATGAGGTAGTGCAGGTCGCCGTCATGCACGATGCCGGCGTCACTCGTGTAGTTCTGCGTGTTGCCCGTCTTGTGGGCGAAGCGCGCCGGGATGCCCGGCACCCAGCCGGGCAGCTCGCGCAGCGATTCGCTGGACAGGACCTCGTTGAGCTGCTGGGCGTCGAGCGCGCGGCGGATCACGGCGCGGCTGGCGGTGCTCACCAGCGGCGGCTGCGGCGGCGCGTCGGCATCGAGCCGCCACATCAGCCGCAGCGCGTCCCAGGCCGTCATCTGGATCTGGCCGACACCCGCGCCCGACCCGTTGCCCCAGCCGCCGTCGGGCTGCGTGTTGGCGATGCGCAGCCCTGGCAGGCCGTGCGCCGCGAAGAGCTCGTGCAGCTCGTTGCGCACCTCGCGCCCGGCCTCCCGGCGGATCGCACCGCGGTCATGCAGGTGAGCCACCAGGGCCGACGTGGCTTCGTTGCTGCTGACGATGATCATGTCGTGCAGCCAGTCGCCCACGGCGCGGGTCTCGCCGCCGTGGGCCAGCGGCAGGGCCCAGTCGCTGCGACCGTCGTCCACGAGCCGCGCCACACCGACGGCCACCATCATCTTCAGCAGCGACGCCGGGTAAGGCGCCACGAAGCGAGGCCCAGTGCCGAACCACGCCGGGAAGTCGATGCGCGACCAGTCGGCACCGGGCAGCCACGCGTAGGAGTCGCCAGCGGCATTGCGCACGTCGGCCCGGAAGGCGATGTTGGCCACCGCGCCGGTGACGGGGTCGAAGCGGGCCACGAGCCCGGCCGGATGCTCCCGCGAGAACAGCACATTGGCCGCCACGGGCGGTGCACCGCGCGGGAACACGACCACCGCCAGGTCGAGGCTCGGATGCACGCCCAGCGGCGCGCCCCCCTGCAGGCTGTCGGCGGTGGTCTCGAAGCGCTGCGCGAGCACCGCGCGGCGCAGGGCCTGGGCGAGATCGTCGGCCGTCACAGCGTCAGGCCCTCCAGCGGCAGCGGGCTGTCGCGGCCACTGACGAGCTCGGCCACGATGTTGGCCGTGGCGAAGGAGAAGGTGAAACCAAGCGCGCCATGGCCCACATTGAGCCACAAGCCGGGCACGGTGCTCGCGCCGACGATGGGCGCCCCACTCGGCGTGGCCGGGCGCAGGCCGGCCCAGGGCGTGGCCCGGTCATAGTCCGCGGCCCGGGGGAAGGTGGCGCGCACCGAGCGCTGCAGCGAGGCGAGTCGGCCGGCGTCCAGGCGGTCGTCGGCGCCGACGAGGTCCACCATGGCCGCCACGCGCAGGTCGCTGCCGATCCGGGCGTAGAGGATCTTCCTTTCAAAGTCGGTCACGCTGACCTCGGGCGGGCGGTGCACGCCGTTGATCGGCGCCGTCAGGCTGTAGCCCTTGAGCGGGTAGAGCGGCAGCTCGATGCCAAGCCCCGCCGCCAGTGCGCGGCTCTGCAGGCCCGCGGCCAGGATGATGGCGTCGCCCTCGACCACGCCGGCGGAGGTCTGCACACCGGTGACGCGCCCAAGGCCGCTGCGCACGAAACCCGTCACCGCCGCGCCGAGATGACCGCGAAAGCCCGGGTGCGCCACCAGGCGCTCATGCAGCCGGCTGCAGAAGGCGTGGCAATCGGCGACCGCTTCGCCGGGCGTGAAGATGCCGCCGGCCAGCGACGCCTGCGTGTCGGCGAGCGCGGGCTCGAGGGCCACGCAGTCGTCATGCGACAGGGCCTGCTCCGCACCGCTGCCCCGGGCGCGCTCGGCCACGCGGGCGAACTCGGCCGGCTTGCGGTAAATGACGAGCTTGCCCGGCGAGCGCAGGGCGATGGTGTCGCCCAGGCCCGCCTCGGCCTGCAGCCGTGCGAACGACGCCTGGCTGTAGGCCCCCAGCGCCAGCAGCCGCTGCGTGGCCAGGCGGTTCACCGGGCCGCGGCAGTTGCGCAGGAAGGCCAGCAGCCACGACCACTGCGCCCACTTCAGCTCGGGCTTGAAGCGCAGCGGGCCATCGGGGTCGATCAGCCAGCGCAGCGCCTTCAGCGGGACACCCGCGTCCGCCAGCGGCGACACGTAGCGGTAGCTGAGCTGCCCGCCGTTGGCGCGGCTCGCCCCCTGGGCCACCTCGCCCTCGCGCTCCACCAGCGTGACACCGTGGCCGCGCTCCAGCAAGGCCCAGGCCGTGGTCAAGCCCACCACGCCGCCGCCGATCACCACGCAATGTTTCATCCTGCCGTCGGGTACCTCATCCAGCGGCGCAGCGTAAGAGAGGGGCCGCCGGGCAGCCAATGAAACCGAGCGCGCCTGCCATAACCCGCAGGTATTGCGGGCACGACACGTCAGAGCCCGGGGGTGGGCTGGGAGCGGCGCTGGAAGAAGGCGTCGAAGGCCTCGCGGTACTGCCGCCGGGTGTCGGGCGGCAGTTCGGTCATCAGGATGTCGCGCAGCAGGGCGGCTCCCTCGGGTGTGCCCAGCGCGGCATCGATGCGGCGGATGGCCGTCTGGCCCCAGGGCGTGCGCGGGCAGGCCACGCCGCTCACGACGGGCTCCACGACACCCTTGATGGGCAGGGCTGCCAGCCCGACCACCTCCGGCCGGCTGCGCAGCAGGGCTGCCAGCGCATTGGGGTATTCGAAGGCGTAGTCGGCGCGCGCCTGCAGGAGCATGGGCACGAGGTTGCTGCCGAAGTCACCGGCCGTGACACGACGCATCCGCGACGAGGCGCCGTCGGCCTGGGCCAGGGCGGCATCCAGCGCCGCGCCGTAGCTGCGCCCGTGCACGATGACGCCCTGCAGTCGCGGGTCGGCCAGCAGGGCCGGCAGGTCCACCTGGCCGGCCGCGTCCACCGGCAGCGCGGCCGCCCGCTCCCGGCGCACGATGAGCTGCAGCGGCGGCATCGGCCAGGTGTTGCTGAAGTAGGCCAGTGCCTCGCGCTGCGGCGAGCGCACCGCGCTGGCATGGCAGACCGGATCACCGCGTTCGATGAGCGTCCAGCTGCGCTTGGCATTGGCCACGATCCGCTCGTGCGTGATGCCAGGCAGCCGGGCGGTGAGCCAGTCGAGCAGTCGGTCCGACGGGCGCGCACCGCTGCCCGACGCGGCGGCCGTGTCGCCCGCCAGCCAGGTGATGCGGTCGACGCTGCTCTGGGCACGCGCCGACCCGGCGGCCAGCACCAGCGCCGCCGATAGCCCGGCGAGCCCTCGCAGGCTCATGTCGTCACCCGCCCAGCACCGCCGCCATCGCCTCGGCGGTCGCCTCGACGTTGCGTGTGTTCAGGCCGGCCACGCACATGCGGCCGGAGCGCAGGATGTAGACGCCGTACTCGGTCTTGAGACGGTCGGCCTGCTCGGCGGTCAGCCCGGTGTAGCTGAACATGCCGCGCTGGGTCAGGAAGTAGTCGAAGTTGCGGCCGGGCAGCTTGGCCACGAGCACGCGGTGCAGTTCGCGACGCATGGCCTGGATGCGCTCGCGCATGTCGGCGACTTCGGCGAACCACATCGCGCGCAGGGCCGGGTCGGTCAGCACCTTGGCCACCACCTGGCCGCCGTGCATCGGCGGGTTGGAGTAGTTGCGGCGGATCATGAACTTCATCTGGCCGAGCACGCGCGCGGCCTGGTCGGCATCCGGGCAGACCACGCTCAGGCCCCCGCATCGCTCGCCGTACAGGCTCATGCTCTTGGAGAAGCTGTTGGCGATCAGGAAGCTCACGCCCTCGTCGGCCAGCAGGCGGGGCGCGAAGGCGTCTTCGTCGATGCCGTCGCCATAGCCCTGGTAGGCCAGGTCCAGGAAGGGCAGCAGCTGGCGCTCGCGGAACACCGGCACGAGCGCGCGCCACTGGTCGGGCGTGAGGTCGACGCCGGTCGGGTTGTGGCAGCAGGCGTGCATCAGCACGACGCTGCGCTGCGGCAGCTGCCGGAAGAAGGCCAGCAGCGCGTCGAAGCGCACGCCGCCGGTGGCGGGGTCGTAGTAGGGGTAGGTCTCGCAGGTGTGGCCCGAGCCCTCGAAGACGGCGCGGTGGTTGTCCCAGGTCGGGTCGGACAGGTAGATCTTGCTGTCGGGGAAGTAGCGCTTGAGCAGGTCGGCGCCCACCTTGAGGCCGCCGCTGGAGCCCACGCCCTGGATGGTGGCGATGCGGCCGGCCACGATCGCCGGGTGGCCTTCACCGAAGAGCAGCCCCTGCACGGCGCTGCGGAAGTTGGCCGCGCCTTCCATCGGCAGGTAGGGCCGCGCACCGGCAGCCTGCACGACGGCCAGTTCGGCGGCCCGCACCGAGGGCAGCATCGGGATCCGCCCGTCGTTGTCGAAGTAGATGCCGATGGAGAGGTTGATCTTGCCGGCGCGGGGGTCTTTCTGGAACGCCTCGTTGAGGCTCAGGATGGGGTCGCCGGCGTAGGCATCGACATGCTCGAACATGGGGAAGGCTCCGTGAAGGAAGCCTTGATTATCCCGGCGGGCGGCGATGCCCCCACGCGACCCAGCGGCCATGCGGGTGCGACCAGCCCAGCACCCGCTCCTGCACCGCGCCATCGCGTGCCCAGCGCAGGGTCCACAGCGTGGCCGACGCCGCACTCTCGCCGGGCGGCAGCGTCGGCAGTGCCGGTGCCGCCTGCTGCGCACTGCGCTCGGGCAGGTCGCCGCAGATCCAGGCCAGCCCATGAGACCGCGTCAGCCGGTCGACGGTGGCCCGCAGCTGCGCCAGGGCGGTGTCCGAGAAGTAGTACAGCACCCAGCTCGTCAGCAGCACCGGCTGAATGCCCCCAGGCAGGGTGCGCAGCCAGGGTTCGATGGCGGCCACGCAGTCGTCGGCCTGCTCGAGCGTGACCGGCAGCGTCTGCAGCTGCGCCGCCGCCCGCACCAGGCGCTCGCGCCGGGTGGCGTCGTGCGGCCACAGGCAGGCCTGCAGCCAGCGCAGGTCGGCCGGGTCGGCGGGGTTCAGCGGGGCGGGGTCCAGGCCGTGGCGGTGGGTGAGGCGCCAGCCGGCGCAAGGCAGCGGTGCATCGCCGAGCCAGCGGGCATCGATCTCCACACGGCGGCCATCGGCGGGGGCACCTCGGGCGTGGGTCCCGCCGTCGTCCGTGCGGTAGCGCAAGGCCAACTGGTCGACCCCGAGGTTCAGCCCGGCGCTGCAGCCGAAGTCGAGCAGGGCGACGTCGCGTGCGCCGGTTGCGACCGCCGCGTCGCCGATTGCAGGCCAGATCGCTGCGCCGCGCGCGACTTCGTTGGTCTGCGTGGCCCCGAAGCGCAGGTGTTGCAGCAGCACCGCCCACTCGCGGTCCAGGCAGGCGGACAGCGCTGCGCTCAGCCCGTCGTCGGGGGCGCGGTCACCGCCCGCGCTGGGGTAGTAGGCCGCCAGCTCGGGCGCCGCGCCGGCCAGCACGCGCTCGTGCAGCGCGGCCAGCAGCAGGTTGGGCTTGCGCTGGTCGGGGGGCGCCTCGGCCAGCAGGGCACAGGCCCGGTCGTTCGCGGCCGCGCAGCCGCACAGGGCGACGTAGACGGGGTCCTGGTGGCAGGCATCGCGGGCGAAGCCGCGCAGCAGGTCGGCGATCTCGGTGTCGGGCATGGCGCCAGCATAGGCAGGGGCGCCCACCGCTTGTGTCGGCCAGCCGACAATGCGGCATGCCTCACCGCGATGCCCTGTGGCGGGTGTTCCGCGCCAACTTCCCCGACCTGACCTGGCCGCCTGCCGTCGCCGATCAGTTGCCGACGCTGGTGCCGCTGCGTCGCCTGGCCAGCGGGCGCAGCCTCTTCGTGCAAGGGCAGCGGCCGGCAGCCTTCTACGCAGTGGTGAGCGGAGAGGTCGAGAACCGCTTCACCGGGGTGGACGGCCGGGTGTCGGTGATCGCGCTGGTCGGTTCACCGCGGCTGTTCGGGCTGGCGGCGTTTGCGGCCGGGCGGCCGTCGGAGTACGAAGCGGTGGCCAAGGGGCCCGTGGAAGTGCTGGTGATCGGCCGGGCCGCCTACGAGCTGCTGATGGACGCCGTGCCGGGTTTCGCGCGGGCGCTGCTGGCGGAGTTCGCGCTGCGCTTCGACCTGACGCTCGGCCAGTTGCAGGCCGCCCGCCACCAGTCGGCGCCGGACCGCTTCTCGGCGGCGCTCACGCAGCTCGCGCAGCAGCGCGGCCGGCCGAGCGCCGACGGCTGGTTGGAAGTGCGGGCCACGCAGACGGAACTCGCCCAGCTCGCCCACGTGTCCCGGCAGACCGCCAACGATCTGCTGGCGGACGCCGAAGCGGCCGGGCGCGTGAAACGGGGGCGCGGGCGCTGGTGGCTGCGACCGGCGCCCGGGTGATCAGGCCTTGGCGGCCAGCGCGGCCTCGATGTCGCCGCGCAGCTTTTCCGGCGCATCGTTCGGGGCGTAGCGCTTGATGACCTGGCCGTCGCGCCCGACCAGGAACTTGGTGAAGTTCCACTTGATGGCCTCGGTGCCCAGGAAGCCCGGCTTCTCGCTCTTCAGGAACTTCCACAGCGGATGGGCCTCGCTGCCGTTGACCTTGATCTTGCCCATCATCGGGAAGCTCACACCGTAGTTCAGCTCGCAGAAGCTGGAAATCTGGTCGTTGCTGCCCGGGTCCTGGCCGCCGAATTCGTTGCTCGGGAAGCCGATGACCACCAGGCCTTGGGGCCCGTAGTCCTGCCAGAGCTTCTCCAGGCCCTTGAATTGCGGCGTGAAACCGCATTCACTGGCGGTATTGACGATCAGCAGCACCTTGCCGCGCTGGGCCGCCAGATCGGCCGGCTCGCCCCGGATCGAGGTGGCCTGGAAATCGAACACGCTCTCGGTCATGCAAATTCCCCCTAGAAGGCAGGCTTGATGCTACCGCGGACCACCCCCAGGGTTTGTAGCATGGCGGCCGGCGCGCGGGTGGCCTTCCAATCGCGCGAACCTTGAGCGCCGCCAGCCTGGGGCGCGCCGCCCGGTCAGCAACTTCGGATCAACCACGTTCATGGATCACCTGGCTTGCTTCACCCCGGCCGATTTGGCCGGACGCACCCCGCCCGATCTCGGCACCTTCCGCTGGAAGCTGCTGGCGCAAGGTGACTCCTGGTTCTCGAACGCCCGCGCCAAGCTCAATGCCCACGCCAACCTGCTGCAGGAGCTGGTGTTCAAGTCGGCCACCGCCGCGGTGAACTGTGCCGGCACGGGCAATGCGCTGTCGCACATGGTCGACCTGGCCTCGAGCCCCGAATTCGTGCAGCTGCTCGCCGGTCCGCAGGCACCGACCTGGGACGGCGTGCTGCTCTCGGTGGGCGGCAATGACCTGATTGCCGCCGCCCGCACGCCCGCCCAGAACTGGAACGGCGAGCCGATCCCGCTGGAGCTGCGCCTGCTGCGCCGCCAGACCGAATGGGGTGCCCCGTCGGCCGGTGTCGCCCGCTACTTCTCCGAGCCGGGCTGGACGACCTACAGCGAGTACCTGCGCGCCAACGTCAAGCACCTGCTGAGCCTGCGCGACCAGGGCCCGTCGGCGGGCAAGCCCGTCTTCATGCATTGCTACGCCGTGCCCATGCCGCGCCCAGCCGGCGCTGAAAGCAGCGACGAACTCGGCTCCAGCGGCCCCTGGCTCTACCCGGCGCTCAAGGCCTACGGCGTGCCGGCGGCTGACTGGGCAGCCGTCAGCCGCCTGATGGTGTTCCACCTGGCGCAGCTGCTCAAGAGCATGGCGGCCGACAAGGAAGGCTTCCCCGGCCTCTTCGTGTTCGACTCCACGGCCGTGCCGCTGGCCCTGGCGGCGCCGGGCTCCACCGGCATCAGCGGTGACTGGCACAACGAGATCCACCTGAACCACAGCGGCTGCTTCAAGATCGCCCGCGCCTGGAGCGAACACATCGAGGCCGTGCTGGACGGCAAGCATCTGATCCCCGTGCCCACGGGCCGCAAGGGACGCAGCTCCAGCAACCCCAGCTGACACCCTGACCGGCCCGCGCAGCGTGGCCGGCCATCGCGCAGCCGGCGTGGATCTGGCTTTGCCAGGCCACCGCCGGCGCCCCCTTGAGGGGGCCGGCGAAGCCGGTAGGGCGTGGGCTACCTGTCCTGCGGTTGGTGGTCGGTGCGGGCGATGTCCAGCAACTGCTCGACCTCGTTCTTGTGGTTCACCAGGTTGCGCTGGTGCCAGCGCCGGATCAGCCACATCGTGCCGGCCACGACGATGCCGAAGATCGTGATCGCCCCGAAGGCCGACAGGCCGAACCGGGTCATGGCCGTGTAGAACGCGCCCAGGCCCAGGATGCAGGCCTGCTCGTTGAAGTTCTGCACCGCGATGCTGCGGCCTGCCCCCATCAGGTTGTGGCCGCGGTGCTGCAGCAACGCGTTCATCGGCACCACCAGGTAGCCGCCGATGCCGCCCAGCAGGATCAGGAAAGGCGCCGCCACCCACACGTTGTGGATGAAGTTCATGAAGATGACGAGCAGGCCCATCGCGATGCCCAGCGGGATGACCGACGTGGCCCGGTCCAGCCGGCAATAGAGCGACGCCACCACCGCCCCGACTGCCGTGCCGACGGCCACCACCCCGACAAGCGCCGACGCCTGCGTCGTGCCGTAGCCGAGCGCCGCGGCGGCCCAGGCCAGCACGATGTAGCGCAGGTTGCCGCTGACACCCCAGAAGAGCGTGGTCGTGGCCAGCGAGATCTGGCCGAGCTTGTCCTGCCAGAGCTTGCTGTTGCACGAGGAGAAGTCGCGCACCAGGCCGGGCAGGCTGTGCGCCAGGGGCTGCAGCGGGGCTTCGGTGCGAGGGATGCGCAGGTTGAACAGCGCCGCCAGCACGTACAGACCGACCAGGGTCGCGATGGCCGCTTCGGGCGGCGTGTCGATGCCGGTATCGATCATCGGGACATCCACCGACAGCAGCACCTGCGACACGCGCTCCCCGATCAGCTGTCCGCCCAGCAGCACGCCCAGGATGATGGACGCGATGGTCAGCCCCTCGATCCAGCCATTGGCCTTGACGAGCTGCGACGGCGGCAGCAGTTCAGTCAGGATGCCGTACTTGGCCGGCGAGTAGGCCGCCGCCCCCAGGCCGACGATGGCGTAGGCGGCCAGCGGATGGGTCCCGAACAGCATCATCAGGCAGCCCACCACCTTGATGCTGTTCGAATAGAACATCACCTTGCCCTTGGGCACTGCATCGGCGAAGGCGCCGACGAAAGGCGCGAGCACGACGTAGAAGAGCGCGAACATCGGCACGAGCGCCGCACGCTGCCATTCGGCTGCGCCGGAAGAACGCAGCAGCTCGACCGCAGCCACGAAGAGGGCGTTATCAGCCAGCGAGCTGAAGAACTGCGCCGACATGATGGTGTAGAAGCCGCGTTTCATCGGGCGGGGCGCAATCCTGAACTGTCTCTGCTTGTGTTTTGGCCGGTGCGGCGCGGGTTTATAGCACGCGCACCCTTCGCGAACCCACGCGGTGCAACGCGCGCAAAATCGCGCCATGCCCCGTCCGATCGAAGCCCTCATCCATCCCGACGCCCTGGCGCACAACCTCGGTCGCGCCCGGGCGCTGGCCCCCAACGCCCGGGTCTGGGCGGTCGTCAAGGCCAACGCCTACGGGCACGGCATCGAGCGCGCCTTCGAGGGCCTGCGCGCTGCCGACGGTTTCGCGCTGCTGGACCTGGCCGAGGCCGAACGCCTGCGCGCACTCGACTGGCGGGGCCCCATCCTGCTGCTCGAAGGCGTGTTCGAGCCGCGCGACCTGGAGCTCTGCTCGCGCCTGAAGCTCTGGCATGCAGTGCACTGCGAGCAGCAGATCGACTGGCTTGCCATGCACAAGACCCACGAGCCGCATCGCGTGTTCCTGAAGCTCAACTCCGGCATGAACCGCCTGGGCTTCCCGCCTGCCGCCTTCCGCGCTGCCTACGCTCGGCTGGAGGCGCTGCCCCAGGTCGACGAGATCGGCCTGATGACCCACTTTTCCGACGCCGACGCGCTGCGTTTCGGCCAGGACGGCATCGCCCACCAACTCGCCGCCTACGAGGCCGCGACGGAAGGCCTGGCCGGCGAGCGCACCATCGCCAACAGCGCCGCCACGCTGCGCCATGCCGCCCGCACGGCCAACGACTGGGTGCGCGCCGGCATCATGACCTACGGCGGTGTGCCCGACTTCCCCGAACACGACGCCGCCCACTGGGACCTGCGGCCCGCGATGACCCTGCGCTCGAAGATCATCGGCGTGCAGCAGTTGCAGCCGGGCGACACGGTCGGCTATGGCAGCGCCTTCACGGCCGAGCAGCCGATGCGCATCGGCGTCGTCGCCTGCGGCTATGCCGACGGCTACCCGCGCCACGCGGGCACCGGCACGCCCATCCTCGTGGACGGCCATCGCACGCGCACCGTGGGCCGGGTGTCGATGGACATGCTGGCGGTCGACCTGACCGCCCTGCCAGCCAGCGGCTGGGGCAGCGAGGTCACGCTGTGGGGTGAAGGCCCTCACGGTGCGCGCCTGCCCATCGACGAGGTCGCGCAGGCCGCCGGCACGATCGGCTACGAGCTGATGTGCGCCGTCGCGCCGCGCGTGCCCGTAAGAAATGCCTGAGCTGCGCTGGTCACCGCAACCCGGCGAGATCACGTTCGACGCGATCCGCGCCAGTGGCCCCGGCGGCCAGAACGTGAACAAGGTCAGCAACGCGGTTCACCTGCGCTTCGACATCCGGGCGTCGAGCCTGCCCGAGGCCGTGAAGGCCCGGCTGCTGACCTGGCCCGACCAGCGCATCAGCAGCGACGGCATCGTCGTCATCAAGGCCCAGGACGCGCGCAGCCTGGAGCGGAACCGGGCGGACGCCATCGCCCGGCTGATCGAACTCGTGCAGGCCGCTGCCCACGTGCCCAAGGTCCGGCGCGCGACCCGGCCCACCTACGGCTCGCAGCAGCGGCGCCTGGCCGGCAAGGCGAAACGGGGGGCGGTGAAGGCGGGGCGAAGCCGTCGTGACGATGTCTGACCCGCGTCACGCGGCCCGGCAGCCCGCGGGCGCCAGTCCCGCGTGCCAGTGCGTCTACGTCGCAGAGGATTGGCTGCTGCTGGCCAGCTGCCCCGGCGGCTATGCATCGTCCCGGGCCGCCGCGCCGGCCGTGATGGGTTCGAGCGACGGCGGCTTCACGGTGACCCCCGCCCGCGGCGAGGCGCTGCGGGCCCGGCTGACGCTGCATGCGCAAAAGTCCCTCAGCGCCGCCGAAGGGGAGGCACTGTTCTGCCTGTACGTGAATCCCATCACCCGGGCTGGCGCAGCCATCCAGGCGGCCGCCCTGGGCACGGTGTGCGCCGGTCCCGCGCCGTCTGCCGAGGTGCTGGCGTTGATCGAGCGCACCGCGTCGCTGGCCGCCGGTCGAGGCGACCCCACCACCGTGCGCGGTGGAGTCGACGCCCTGCTGCAGGCGCTGACGCCCAACACCGTCGCGCCCGCGCCGGATCCCCATGTGCAGACCGTGATCCGCGTGCTCGACCGCGCCGACGGGATGCAGCTGGGCGTGCCGGACCTGGCCGCCGTGACCGGGTTGTCGGCGGACTACCTGCGCCAGCACTTCAAGCGGCGCACCGGATGCAGCCTCTCCGGCTATCGCCTCTGGCTGCGCCTGCGGCACCTGGCTCAGGTGGCCCTGGAGGGCACCGCGCGGGGCGAGGGGGCCGATCTCACACGGCTGTCGATCGGGGCGGGCTTCTACGACTCCGCCCACGCGGCTCATTTCGCGCAGGCCTACTTTGGCGCTTCGCTGTCCGCGTTGGGCGCGGCGGCTTGCGGGATGGTCGACTGCCGCCTGAGCGTCGCCGCCTGAAACGCGGCCTGCCGTTCGCGGGACGCCGGGCGCGCACGGCACAGGTTCGCTCCGTACAAGACGCTGTGTGGACGGGTGCCTAGCATCGCCGGCTGCCTTCATGCCCTGGAGCCCCGATGCGCGTCACTTCCCGATGGATGTTCCCCTGGCGTTCGATGGCGCGCAGCGCTGGCGCCTTGACCCTGTGCGCACTGGCCGCGTGCGGCGGTGGCGGGAGCAGCAGCAAGACAGACGTCGCGTGCACGCCCTGCGTGAACACGGAGGGCGGTCTGGTCAAGGGGGTGGCAGACGGTGACGCCATCGCCTTTCGTGGCATCCCGTATGCCGCCCCGCCGACCGGAGCGCTTCGCTTCAGACCCCCGCAGCCGGCGGCCCCGTGGTCGGGTGTGCGCGACGGGTCGTCCTTCAAGAACATCTGCCCGCAACTGCAGGATGCGCTGGAGGCCTACACCGAGCCGGGTGAGCTCGTCTTCAACGCGCTCACCCAGAGCCCCGTGACGCTCTACGACAACGAAGACTGCCTCTACCTCAACGTCTGGACGCCTCGGCTGGACCAAGCCCGGCGGCCGGTCATGGTCTTCATCCACGGCGGTGCGTTCCTCGTGGGCGGCGCGTCGTCCCCGGTGTACTCGGGCGCTGCGCTGGCGCGGCAGGACGTGGTCATGGTCACGCTTCAGTACCGGCTGGGTGCGCTCGGCTACCTGGAGCTGGGCGGCCTGGACCCAGCCTACGCCGGCAGCGGCAACAACGGCCTGCGCGACCAGATCGCCGCGCTGGCGTGGGTGAAGCGTCATGCGGCAGCCTTCGGCGGCGACCCCGACAACATCACCGTGTTCGGTGAATCGGCCGGCGCCATCTCCATCTCCGCCCTGCTCGGCACCCGCAAGCCGCAGGGGCTGTTCCGCCGCGCCATCATCCAGAGCGGCGCGGCCTCCCTCATGCACGACCGGGACGTCCAGCGCGCTGCCACGACACAGTTCCTGCAAACGGCGTTGCCGCTCAAGACCCTGGGCGACCTCCAGCGCGCGACGACTCGCCAGTTGCTTCTCCAACAGCACGCGGTGCTGTCGGCCTCCGAAGCCGACGACAACTTCTTTGCCCCTGCCGTCGACGGGGACCTGGTGCCCCTGGACCCCTACCGCGCGCTGGCCCAGGGCAATGCCCGCGGCATCGACCTGATGGTCGGCGCCACGCAGGACGAGATGAACTACTGGGCGATGTACAGCATCGACCTGTCCAACCCCTTCGTGCAGGACTGGTCCCCGGTGCCCGGCATCACCCTGCCGGCCGCGCGGGTCATGACGCCCGAGTTCAAACAGCTGGTCGACGCCTCTCGGGCCGACGGCCAGACGCTGGACGACATCTACGCCGCATGGGCTGCCGCGAACCACCCACCGCGCGGCAACCGCACCGCGAGCCAGACCCTCGAACTGCTCCAGGTGCACGACGCCGTCATGATCCAGCCCACGCTCCGCATGGCCGAAAGGCAGATCGCGGGCCAGCCCGGCGCCAGCACCTACGTCTACCGCTTCCAGTGGAAAGTGCCGCGCAGCCTGCTGCTGTCCGATGCCCAGGATCTGGGCGCCGTGCATGCGCTGGACCTCTACTTCGCCCTCGGCAACCCGCAGGCCCTGTCCGACATCTCGGCGCCCGGCGCCGGCGGCCCGTTGACCCATCCGCAGCAGGCCGCCGAAATCCGGGCGCTCGCGCAATCCATGAGTTCGGCGTGGGTCAACTTCGCCCGCACCGGCAATCCGAACGGGCCCAAGGTGCCGTACTGGCCGGCCTACGACCTGACCACGCGGCCGACGCTGGCCTGGCGCAACGACGAGCAGGGCCGGATCACGTCCACGGCGATCAACGACCTGGACGGCAGCCGGCGCGCGGCATGGGCCGCGTTTGACTTCGGACGGCTGCAAAGCGGCCCGGCTGCCGCGAGGAGCGAGGCCCGGCGAAGCGCCCGCTGACCTCGGACACCCCCGCGAGGCCACGGCGGGTCGCCGGCACCGCCGCCGACCCTCGCGTCAGGCCCCCGAGGGCGCCATGGCGAAGGTCGGCCGATGCCTCGCTTTCAAGGCCCCTTCGTTGTCGGGTCCGGGGCTGGCACCTGGCGGCACTCGGGTTGAAACCCGCGGCGTGCGGCCGCAGGCGATCCAGCCATCGCTGCGTGGCCGAACGGTGGCGGGCGCACCTCAGGCGGCTGGCCGGCGCGTCGCCATGAACAGGCTCACGAGGCACAACCCCATGCCGCCCACCGCCAGCGGCGTCGCCTGCCAGCCCTCCAGCGCGGCGGACACCATCAGCGCAATGACCGGCACCAGCACCCCCACCAGCGCCGCTTGCGCCGGGCCACGGCGCTGGGCGAGCTTGAAATAGAGCGTGAAGGCCACCACCGAGCCGAAGGCAGCGAGGTAGACGAGGCTGGCCACGTAGGGCCAGTGCCCGTCGAACGGCAGGCCGTGCCCCAGGCCGACGGACAGGCCCAGCAGGAAGAGCGCGCCATAGCCCATGCTCCAGGCCAGCACCGGCACCAGTGGCAGGCCGCGGCGGGTGAGCACCAGCGTGAAGAAGCCGCCCACGCAGGCCGCCACCACGGCGGTGAAGCTCAGGCCCAGGCCGAGTGCCGCGTTCGGCCGGGCGCCGGTCGCGGCGATCTCGGGCCAGAAGATGAGGGCCACGCCCAGCACCGCACCGCTGGAGGCGACGACGAAGCGCCGGCTCACCGGCTGGCGCCACAGCATCCAGGCCACGATGGCATTCATGAACACCAGCAGGCAGAACAGCACGGCCACCAGGCCGCTCGGGATGAAGCGCTCCGCCTCGTAGACGCACCAGTAGTTGCCGGCGTACTGGATGACGCCCGTGGCCAGCGCGAAGGCGTGAGCCTGGCGCGGCAGCTTCAGGGACAGCCCCTGCCAACGCGCGAACGCGGCCAGCATCAGCGCCGAAATCAGGAAGCGCCAGCCGACCGAGGTGAG
The DNA here is from genome assembly GCA_003963005.1 of Burkholderiales bacterium. Taxonomy (GTDB): domain Bacteria; phylum Pseudomonadota; class Gammaproteobacteria; order Burkholderiales; family Burkholderiaceae_C; genus Pelomonas. The sequence continues at coordinate 81,280 of RXJW01000043.1, read as the reverse complement.
CGCCGGCACCGGTGACGCGAGCTGGTAGAGGATGACGTGCCAGGTGCTGGCCCAGATCGCCACCGGGGCCAGGAAGAGGAGCCAGGTCGGGAGGCGGCCGGTCGTCGTGTCGCCCGGCATCAGGCGGCGCGCTTGAAGGTCGCGAGCAGCGCGCCGGCGGCCACGAAGAGCGTGCCGAACACGCGGTTCAGTGCCTTGATGTGGCCTTCGCTCCTGAGCGCCGCCAGCACCCGGGCAGCCAGCGCGGTGTAGCCGGCCATCACGACGAGGTCGGTGAAGGCCAGCGTGCCGCCGATGACGAGGTACTGCGGCGCCAGCGGCGCGTGCAGGTCCAGGAACTGCGGCACCACGGCCAGCAGGAAGACCGTGCCCTTGGGGTTGACCGCATTGATGCCCCAGCCCCGCATGACGAGCTGGCGGCGCGTGGCGCGCACGGCGCCGTCATCCGCCGTGGCCAAGGGCCGCGCCGGAGCACGCCACTGCTGCACGCCGAGGTAGATGAGATAGCCCACGCCGGCCCACTTGACGATGGCAAAGCCCAGCGACGAGGCGGCGATCAGTGCGCCCAGGCCCGCGCTCACCAGCACCACCTGCGTGAGGATGCCGAGGATGAGCCCGAAGGTCATGAAGTAGCCGCGGCGAAAACCATGGCTCAGGCCCGCGCTCATGGCGGCCACGGCGCCCGCGCCCGGCGACAGGCTGATCGCCCACGATGCGGCGAAGAACGCCAACCAAACCGAAAAATCCATGACCGCCTCGACGCCGACACTGCAAGGGCGTGAGTGTCCCACGCGGCTACCGGTCGTGCATGCCCCGGGCCCTCTTCTCGCTGCCGCGCAGCGTCTGGCGGCCAGGCCTGATCAGCCTGGTGAAGGACAGCGCGCGTGAGCTCGTCGACGCGCTCGCGGCGCGGTGGGCGGGCGTGAGCGCGACGGTGGCTTTCGGCTTCAGCGCCACCGGCGCGATCGCCGCCGCGGGGCTGCTGGCCACGGGGCCCCGGCCGCCGTCGACAATGGCCTGATGGCCACGAGCAAAAGCATCTACACCTGCACCGAGTGCGGCGGCACCAACCCCAAATGGCTGGGCAAGTGCCCGCACTGCGGCGCCTGGAACACCCTGATCGAATCCGCCGCCGAGCCCGCCGGCGGGGGCAAGAACCGCTACCAGTCGCTCGCCAAGAGCCAGCCCGTGGCCACGCTCAGCGAGATCGAGGCCAGCGACTACGACCGCACGCCCACCGGCCAGGAGGAACTGGACCGGGTGTTGGGTGGCGGCATCGTGGCCGGCGGCGTCGTGCTGATCGGCGGGGACCCGGGCATCGGCAAGTCCACGCTGCTGCTGCAGGCGGTGGAGTCGCTGAGCCAGACGGTCAAGGTGCTGTACGTGACCGGCGAGGAAAGCGGCGCCCAGGTGGCCATGCGCTCGCGCCGGCTGGGTCTGGCGGGCACCCGGGTGCGGGTGCTGGCCGAGATCAACCTGGAGAAGATCCTCGCGACCATCGACGCCGAGGCGCCGGACTTCTGCGTCATCGACTCCATCCAGACGCTCTACTCCGAACAGCTGTCCTCCGCGCCCGGCTCGGTCGCCCAGGTGCGCGAATGCGCGGCGCAGCTCACCCGCACGGCCAAGGCGCGCGGCTGCGCGATGGTGCTGGTGGGCCACGTCACGAAGGAAGGCGCGCTGGCCGGCCCGCGCGTGCTGGAGCACATCGTCGACACGGTGCTGTATTTCGAGGGCGACACGCACAGCAGCTTCCGCCTGGTGCGCGCCATCAAGAACCGCTTTGGCGCGGTCAACGAGATCGGCGTCTTCGCGATGACCGAGAAGGGCCTCAAGGGCGTGGCCAACCCGAGCGCCATCTTCCTCTCCACACACGCCGAGCCGGTGCCGGGCAGCTGCGTGCTGGTCACGCTGGAGGGCACGCGGCCGCTGCTGGTGGAGCTGCAGGCGCTGGTGGACAGCGGCGGCGTCAGCCCGCGGCGGCTTTCCGTCGGCCTGGACCGCGACCGCCTGGCCATGCTGCTGGCCGTGCTGCACCGCCACGCGGGCGTCGCCACGGGCGACCAGGACGTGTTCGTCAATGCGGTGGGCGGCGTGCGCATCACCGAGCCCGCCGCCGACCTGGCTGTGCTGCTGGCCATCCAGAGTTCGCTGCGCGGGCGGGCCTTGCCCAAGGGCTTCATCGCCTTCGGGGAGATCGGCCTGGCCGGCGAGGTGCGCCCCGCGCCGCGCGGCCAGGAGCGGCTCAAGGAGGCCGCCAAGCTCGGCTTCAGCGTGGCCGTCGTGCCCAAGGCGAACGCGCCCAAGAAGCCGATCGAGGGGCTGACCATCCACGCCATCGAGCGGGTCGAGCAGGCCATCGAGGTGCTGCGCGGCCTGGCCTGACAGGACCCGGAGCGACTCCTAGAATCGCGCCGGTGAATCGACAGGGCCGAGAGGATGCGCCTGACGCTGAGGACCAAGCTGATCGGCTCCACTCTGGGCGTCCAGTTGCTGGTGCTGGCGCTGACGCTGACGGCCGCGTACCGCATGTCGGGCCAGGCCCTCAGCGATGACGTGCTGCGCCAGGGCACGATGACCCGACTGGTCCTGACGCAGGCCGTGTTGCAACCGATGGTGGAGCGTGACTACGCGGAACTTGCTGACGTGTTGCGCGAGTCAATCCGTGATCCCGAGGCCGGCCTGCGCTATGTGCAGGTGCTGGACCGGGAGGGGCGCGCGGTGGCGTCGGCCGGCACGCTGCCCGCGCTGCCGGCCTCCAGCGCTGCATCCGGCGAGGTGCGCGACGGCGCCATGCATTTCGAGTCGCCGATCCAGCTCCGCGCCGCGGGGGAACGCGCCTACGGCCAGTTGCGCTTCGGGCTGAGCCTGGAGGCCCACGACCAAGGGCGTGCAGCACTCAGCCAGACCCTGCTCCTGATCGGCGCGGCCGGCGTGGCACTCGCGGTGGTGTTGCAGGGGTTCATCGTCAACGCATTGACCGGCCGTCTCAAGCTGCTGGTGGCCGGCGTGCGCGGCTGGTCACCCCCGGCCGCGGTGAATGTCGGAATGACCGGTCACGACGAAGTCGCTCAGTTGAGCCACGCCTTTCAAGAACTCTCCGGCGAGCTGGCACGGCAGTTTCAGAAGCTGCAGGACAGCGAAGCCGCGCTGCGCGGGCACAACCAGGCGCTGGACGAACGTGTGCGCGAACGCACGGCCGCACTGGACAGTGCGCGCCAGCAGGCCGAGACAGCCAACCGGGCGAAGTCCGCGTTCCTGTCGCGCATGAGCCATGAGCTGCGCACGCCGCTCAACGCCATCATCGGCTTCGTGCAGGTGCTCCAGGCTCGCGGACCGGCCGACGAGCGCACGCGCGTCATGCTGGGCCAGGTGGAGACGGCCGGCTGGCACCTGCTGGCATTGATCAACGACGTGCTGGACCTGTCACGCATCGAATCCGGCACGGTCGCCGTCTCCAGTGAGCCGCTGGAAGTGCTGCCTCTGTGCGAGGAAGCGCTGCGCATGCAGGAACTGGCCGCACAGGCGCAGCAGGTGAGCCTTCAGCTGACGCGCGCGCCCGGCCTGCCCGACGGGGCCTTGTGGGTTCAGGCGGACCGCACGCGACTGCGCCAGGTGCTGGGCAACCTGCTGTCCAACGCCATCAAGTACAACCGCAGCGGTGGCTGGGTGACGGTGCGCCTGCTGCCGCGCCCGGATGCCCAACCCGGCCTGGCCATCGAAGTCCAGGACAGCGGGCCGGGCCTGAGCCCGGACCAGCAGCAGCATCTGTTCGAGCCGTTCAACCGGCTCGGCGCCGAGGCGGGCCCGGTGGGCGGCACGGGCATCGGCCTCGTCATCACGCGGCACCTCGTGCAGATGATGCAGGGCACGCTGGACGTGATCTCGTCCCCCGGCGAGGGGGCCTGCTTCCGGGTGGCGCTGCCGCCGGCGCGGCCCACGGCGCGGGCGATCGCGCCACCGCCGACGGTGCCGGCTGCCGTGTCCAGGCGCCCCGCACGACTGCTTTACGTGGAGGACAACCCGTCCAACGTGCTGCTGATGCAGGCCATCGTCGAAGAGCGGCCAGGCTGGCAGCTCGACGTCGCCGCCGACGCCGAGACCGCCCTGAACCATCTCGAGGCTCAGCCGTACGACCTGATCATCGTGGACCTGTCGCTCCCCGGCATGGACGGACTGACCCTGTGCGGGCGTCTGGTCGCCCATCCGACGGCATCGCGCATGCGCCGAGTGGCCGCGACTGCCAGCGCGCTGCCCGGCGAGCGAGAGCGCTGCATCGCAGCCGGCTTCCACGCGTTCTGTGCCAAGCCGCTGGACGTCAATGCGCTGCTGGAACTGCTGGACCACCAACTCAGCCTGTCGGAGCCCGCATGAACCACGGCCGACGCCTCGCGCTGCAGTCCATCGCCGCGTTGCTGCTGCCGACCGGCACGCGCGCACAGCTTGCCGGCGCGGAGGTGCGCTTCGGTGTGGTGCCCTACCTGCAGGTGCGCCAGCTCGTGGCGCTCTACCAGCCGGTGGCCGATCGTGCGGCGGCGGTGTTGGGCCGCCCGGCCCAGGTCTACACGACACCGGACTTCGAGCGGTTCATCGACACCGCGCGCCGGGGCGACTTCGATCTGGTCGGCGTGTCGGCGCACTTCGCGCGGATCCTTCAGCGCGAGGAGGCCTTCCTCCCGCTGGCACGAGCAGCAGCACCCCTGGCATCGGTGATCCTGGTGCCACGCGACGCGCCGACGCAATCCCTCGCGGACCTGCGGCGACGGCGTGTGGCCGTCAGCGACCCGCTCGCCCTGCATGTGTTGATGGCCCTGCGCCACCTGCGTGATGCGGGGCTGAAGCCGGGCGTGGACGTGACGCTCGTGCCCAGCGGCTCGCAGGGCAATGCCATCACCCGCATGAGCCTGGGTGAAGCGGATGCGGCCATCGGCTCGATCATCACGATCAAGCAGCTGAGGCCGGAATTGCAGGCCGCCACCCGGGTGCTCAGCGCGGCACCAATCGCGCTGACACCGCTGGCCTACATGGCCCATCCCCGCCTCAAGGCCCAAGGGCCGGCACTCCGCGAGGCGCTGCTGAGCTTTCCGGCCAAGCCGGAAGGCCGCCGCATGGTGGAGGCAGCCCGTCACGAGAACATCGTGCCTCTGACCGAGCCCGAACTGCAGGGGCTGGACGGCGCCGTCACGGAGTACTACCGCCAGCGCGCACTGATGCGCTGATGTCCCCCGCGGAAGTGAGACAACAGGTTTCCAGCATGCACGCCGAGGCAAAGTCTGCTTAGGATCGGGACTACACAGGAGGAGCACGCATGACCAACCCCGCCGACCTCAGGAAGCACGCCCGCATCGACTTCCTCGCGGCCCAGCACGACGCCGAGTCCCTGCCCGGTTGGGTGTTCAAGCCGGTCCAGTTCAGCCAGGGCCCGGCCGGCCTCGTGCTGAACATGAGCGACGGTGGCCTGCAGGTGATGACCAGCGCCGCCGAGCCGCTGACCGAGGCCAAGTACGAGGTGGTGCTGCTGCTCGGCCGTGCCGACGTGGATGACGAGGACGAGCAGGTGTCCTGGTTCAACGGCGTGGTGGAGCGCAAGTGGTCGCGGCCGGTGCCGCGCATGGGCATCTTGCACGGCATGTCGTTCACGGCACGCAATTCCACGGCGGAGCAGTTCCTGAAGGGCCACCAGATGGAGCTGGACAACGGGCACTGGGTGCGCTGCGTGCTGCTGAAAGTGCCCGGCTGACGTGACAGCCTCTCGTCCCTTCCCGGGCGGGCTTAGGAGCGGCCCTGCGCTGGGCCCGGACACGCCCGGTCCCGTGCGCTCCCGGCGCTGGCGGCCATGAACCCCTGGATCGGCGTCGGCCTGGCGCTGCTGGCCCTGCTGCTGGGCGGTGCCCTGCTCGGCTGGCAGGGCGTCATCTTCGCGATGACGGGCATCGTGTTCTGGTTGCTGCTGCAGATGTCGCGGCTGATGCGGGTCATGAAGCTGGCCGGCGCGGCGCCGATGGGCTCGGTGGCCAATGCCGTCATGCTCGCGGCGCAACTGCATGCGGGCATGAAACTCGTCGACCTGATCCGCCTGACCGGCAGCCTCGGCCTGAAGCAGGCGGCCGACACCTACCTGTGGCGTGACGCCGGCGGCGATGCGGTCGAGGTGGTGCTGCGCAAAGGCACGCTCGCCGAGTGGCGTCTGGTGCGCGCGGACGCCGTCACCGCGTCTCCGTAAAATCGCGGGTTTTCTTCACCCGCACCTGGAGCAACGATGGTCCCCGCCCCCCTGCACGACCGCGACGGCAAGATCTGGATGGACGGCGAGCTCGTCGACTGGCGCGACGCCAAGATCCACGTGCTGACCCACACCCTGCACTACGGCTGCGGCGCGTTCGAAGGCGTGCGCGCCTACGACACCGTCAACGGCACGGCCATCTTCCGCCTGCAGGAGCACACCCAGCGCCTGTTCAACAGCGGCAAGATCCTGCGCATGAAGATCCCCTTCTCGATCGAGGAGGTGAACGAGGCGCAGCGCGCGGTCGTCAAGGCCAACAACCTCAAGAGCGCCTACATCCGCCCGCTGATCTGGATCGGCTCCGAAAAGCTCGGCGTCAGCCCCAAGGGCAACCAGGTGCACCTGATGGTGGCAGCCTGGAGCTGGGGCGCCTACCTGGGCGAAGAAGGCCTGAAGCGCGGCATCCGCGTCAAGACCAGCTCCTACACCCGCCACCACGTCAACATCACGATGACGCAGGCCAAGGCGGTGTCCAACTACACCAACTCCATCCTGGCCAACATGGAAGCCACGGACGAGGGTTACGACGAAGCCCTGCTGCTGGACGCCTCCGGCTTCGTCAGCGAAGGCGCGGGCGAGAACCTGTTCGTCATCAAGAACGGCGTCGTCTACACGCCCGACCTCTCGGCAGGGGCGCTGAACGGCATCACCCGCAACACCATCTTCGCGATCTGCCAGGACCTGGGCCTGAAGCTGGTCGAGAAGCGCATCACCCGCGACGAGGTCTACATCTGCGACGAGGCCTTCTTCACCGGCACCGCCGCCGAAGTGACGCCCATCCGCGAGTTGGACCGCATCGAGATCGGCAGCGGCTCGCGCGGCCCGATCACCGAGAAGATCCAGTCGGCCTTCTTCGACATCGTCAACGGCCGCAATCCGAAGTACGCCGAATGGCTGACATCCGTTTGAGCCCCTCGCCCCGCCTCGCATCGCTGAACGCGAGCGAGTCGGGTCGGTCCCCCGAGGGGACGGCGATGCTTGCGGCGTCGAGCCGCAAGCACATCGCCAGCGCGGGCCGGCTTGGGAACGGCCCGGCGCTCGGCCCGCAAGTTCACGCGCAGCGGAACGACCACTGAAGAGAACAACATGAGCACCACCACCTCCCCCGCCGCCACCGTCGAAGTGACGGCCAAGGACTGCAACGACAACGGCACCGTCTTCTGCCCCAACCCCAAGATGGCGCTGTGGAGCAACCACCCGCGCGTGTTCATCGACCTGACGCACGGCGGCCAGGGCCAGTGCCCGTACTGCGGCACGGCCTACAAGCTCAAGGCCGGCGAGGTCGTCGGCGGCCACCACTGAGCTGCCGGCCGGGCCCGCCCCGGCCGACCGTTCAGCGCTGTGAGACCGCGCCCGGCTGCGCGCTGCGCCGCTGCAGTTCCAGGTCGGCCTCCATCGCGCGCTCCCGCGCCGAGAGCGACCGCACCAGGCCCGCAGCCAGCGCCCCCTGGTCGAGGTTCTGGCCCCAGGTCAGGCCGGCGCGCAGCGGCAGCGGCACCGCCAGCGCATCGGTGAAGCCGGCGGGCAGCCACGGCATCGTCTGCGCCAGCACCAGTGCCACGCGCGGCTTAATGGCCGCATCGCCCACGCGGCCGCGCTGGCCCCAGGTCACCACCGCGTCAGCGCTCGTGCCGCTCGCGAACTTGGGGCTGATGGCCACGTCCCGCAGCACGCCATGGCGCAGCTGCATCAAGGCCTCCTCGGCCAGCATGGCGGTGTCCTCGCGCGGCGTGGTCTGGCCCGTTGGCAGCGAGTAGCCGTACGGGTCGGTCACGCGGTCGGTGCTGAAGAAGCGCGCGATGTCGGCCGGCTGGAAGGCGCGCTGCGCCGCGGTGGCGGTCACGCCGAAGAACTGCACCCGGCCGAGGTCCACCATCTCCTGCGAGAAGAACGGCAACTGCGCCCGCAGTTGCTCGGAGGGCGTGCCGGCCGGCACCGCCTCGTACACCCGCAACGCGGGGTTGAGCACCGCGTGCGTGCGCGGCGGCAGGAAGTCGTTGGCGTGCGTGAGCTCGTGGTACAGCAGCCGGCCCAGCGCCGGCACGAGCGCGGCGCTGCTGCGCGACGCCCGCTCCAGCACGGGCGGCCGCCCGCCAACCGACTGGTTGCCCTGCACATACCGCCACAGCGTGGCGTAGGCGAGGTCCTTGCCGTAGTCGCTGCGCGGGTCGGGCGCCTCACTTACGGTGTCGCGCTCGGCGGCCGTCTGCCACAGGGTGTCGGCATCCAGGTAGATGGCGCCCGTCGCGCTCCAGTAGAACGCGGGCCGCACCCGGCCGCCGATGACGATGGCCGTGACCGCATTGAGCAGTCGGCGGAAGTCGCCCTGCGTGTCCTGCTCGCGCAGGAAGGCCTCGAAGCGCTGGCCCATCCAGTCGTTGGACACCAAGACCCGCGCCATCACCTGCTCCACGGTGGGCACGCCGCCGCGCGTCTCGGTGCCCAGCAGCGGCAGCTGGCCGAGGGAGCACAGGGTGCTGGTGGTCAGCGCCGGGGCGTAGACGCAGTCCCGCAGCAGGCCGGCATACGGCCCGGCGGACAGGTAGGGGTAGACGCGCGACGACAGGTTGCCGCTGCCGAACAGCGGCGAGGCCGCGGGGGTGGGGGGCGCCTGCACGAGCAGGTTGAAGTCCTGGCTGGCGACGAGGCCGTTGGTGAGCGTGACCTCGGCGCGCAGGCGCAGCACGGTGTCCGCCGTCACGGGGGGCGCCGTGAAGATCACGCGCCAGGCGTTCGGGTCGTCCAGCGTGACCTCCGGACCGTCGACCCGGCGCCAGCTGATGCGTGCGCTGGCGTAGTCGCCCGGTGCGAGCTCGTCGACCCAGGCGCGGACAGAGGTCTGCCCGCCGCCCCACACCGACGGCTCGCCGCGCAGCACGAGCGCCGAGCGCTGCGCGGGCGCTGCGGTGAATTCGGCAGAGCCGCTGAAGCTGCGGCCGGCGGCGTCCTTGAAGTCCACGCTGAAGGCATGGCGACCCGGCGCCGTCGGCGTCACGCTGAGGGCCTGCGAGCGGGCGGACGACAGCACCAGCGCCGGACCGTCGGTCTGACGCCACTGGACGGCGTCCAGCCGGTTGCCCGCACAGGCGACCAGGGCCAGTTCCTGGTTGCGGCCCGTCACCGCCTCCGCGGCCAGCGCCAGACGGGCGACCGAGCCGGTGAGGCACTGGGCCCCCAGCGGCGGCACGGCGTCGGGCACGGGCGTGGGCGACGGCGACGCGGTTCCGCCGCCACCGCCGCCCCCGCAAGCGGAGAGGATCAGGCACAGCAACCACGGGGCGGGGCGGGCAAGGCGTGTCATTGGCAGGCGTCAGGTCGCGGGCGGCATGGCAGATCGGCAATGTAGCGGCGGCCTGACTTCCTACAATCCCGCGCATGCCGCAATCCGCCGCCAAGACCGCCGCCCTCCTCGCGTCGCCCGACGACATCGAGGCCCAGTTCTACGAGGCGCTGCAGCACGCCGACCTCGACCACCTGATGGCCCTCTGGGCGGATGACGAGGAGATCGCCTGCGTGCACCCCGGCGGCCCGCGCATCGTCGGCATGCTCGCCATCCGCGCGGCCTTCGAGTCGGTGTTCCAGCGCGGCATGATCCATGTGCACCCCGAGCGCGTGCGCCGGCTGCACAGCGGCGACTGCGCCATCCACCACGTGCTGGAGCGCGTGCAGGTCCCTACCGAAGACGGCGGCACGCCTGCCACCGCCTGGGTCATCGCGACCAACGTCTACCTCAAGACCGCACTCGGCTGGCGGCTGGTGCTGCACCATGCCAGCCCCGGCAGCGCGGGCGACGTGCAGGAACTGGTGGCCGACGCCGGCATCCTTCATTGACCGGGGGCCGTAGACCGCGCATGCAGTACCGCGCCCCCCGATGGCTCCCCGGCGGCCATGCCCAGACCATCTGGCCCGCCCTCTTCAGCCGCCAACATGACGGCACCCCCCCGCGCTGGACGCGCGAGCGCTGGGACACGCCCGATGGCGATTTCATCGACGTCGACTTCCTCGCCGACACCCCGCCCGGCGCGCCGCTGTTCGTGCTCTTCCACGGGCTGGAAGGCGACCGCACCAGCCACAGCAGCGTGGCCTTCGCGAGCGCGGCGCGGGCGCGCGGCTGGGCGATGGCGCTGCCGCACTTCCGCGGCTGCTCCGGCGAACTGAACCGCGCGCCCCGCGCCTACCACTCGGGCGACTACGAAGAGGTGGGCTGGATCCTGCAGCGCCTGCGCGAGCGCCACGGCGCGCCGCTGCTCGTGGCGGGCGTGTCGCTGGGTGGCAACGCCCTGCTGCGCTGGGCCGAGGAAGCCGGCCACGGCGCGGCCGGTATCGCGCAGGCGGTGTGTGCCATCTGCTCACCGATCGACCTGGCCGCCGCGGGTGCAGCCATCGACCGCGGCTTCAACAAGGCCGTCTACGCCCGCCGCTTCCTGCGCACGATGATCCCGAAGGCCCTGCGCAAGCTGCAGCAGCACCCGGGCCTGTTCGACGGCGAACGGCTGAAGCGCGCGACGACCATCTACGAGTTCGACAACCTCTTCACCGCGCCGCTGCACGGCTTTCGCAACACCGAGGACTACTGGACCCGCGCCGCGGCCAAGCCGCACCTGCACCGCATCCGCATCCCCGCGCTGGTGCTGAATGCGCGCAACGACCCCTTCGTGCCCGGCAGCAGCCTGCCGCATGCCGCCGAGGTCGGCACCCACGTCACGCTCTGGCAGCCGGGCCATGGCGGGCACGTGGGCTTCCCGGCCGGCCCGCTGCCCGGGCATCTGCTGACCATGCCCGAGCAGGTCTGCGACTGGCTGCGGGCGCAAGGCTGAGCCCCATGGACGCCATCGTCGCCGCCGCCCTCAAGAAATGGCCCAACGTGCCGCACTGCTACGGCTGGCTCGCGCTGGACGCCCGTGGCGACTGGTACATGCGCGACGAGCGCATCCAGCGCGCCGGCCCCTTCCCGCAGGTCAAGGGCAGCCGCATCGAGCACGACAAGCTGCTGGCCTTCATCGGCCGCAACTATGCACGCGACGATGCCGGCTGCTGGTACTTCCAGAACGGGCCGCAGCGGGTGTACGTGGCGCTGGAATCGACGCCCTGGGTCTGGCGGCTGCAGCCCGATGGCCGGGTGCTCACGCACACCAGCGTGCCGGCCACCGTGCAGGCCAGTGGACTGGATGAAGACGGGCGGCTCTACCTGTTCACCGATCTCGGCCCGGGCCTCGTGCACACCGCCGACATGGCGCTCGCAGCCGATGCCGTCGAGCAGGGTCTCTGGGCGCCGCAAGACCTGCGCGCCGATGAACTGCCGCAGCGCTGGGGCTTCGTGCGCCAGCCGTCGCCTGCGCCGCGCTGACCGGCGCCCGGAAACGACAAGGGCTGCCGAAGCAGCCCTTGCGGTCATGCAGCGATGACGTTCACTGCGCGGCCGAGGCGGCCGGTGCGGGCATCTTGGGTTCGTCGAACTTGGCGCCGCCGTTGTTGGCCATGTAGACCACCGCGCGCGAGATCTCGAAATCGCTGAAATCACCGCCGCCTTGCGGGCCCATGTTGCCCTTGCCCTTGAGCGCGGAGTTCACCAGCGACTCCAGCCCCGTCTTGATCCGCGGGCCCCAGGCGGCGGCGTCGCCGAACTTGGGCGCACCGGCAGCACCGCTCGCATGGCAGGCCGAGCACTGGGCCTGGAACACCTGCTCGCCGGTCTTCATCGCGGCAGCGTCGTTGGCGTCCTTCACGGCAACATGCGCGACCGGAGCGATGCGCTCGGCCACGGCCTGCGCATCGAAGGCCGACGTGCCGGCTGCCGGCTTGGCGGAGGTGCTCACATAGTTGGCCAGCAGGATGATGGCCACCACCGGTACCGCAAAGGCGAACAGCACCGCCCAGGCCAGTTGCTTGGGCGTCTTGATCGGGCCGGTGTGGGCGTCGTCGTGGTCGTGATCGTGGCTGGCGCTCATGGATTCCTCTTGGTTCCCCAGTCGGGCTGGAAGACGTGCTGGATCGTTGTGGATGCTTCATGCCCGGGCAACCCGCTACACGAAAAGCGGCCGAATTATAGGCAGCCCCCCAAAGGCCCGCCGCCCAGGACAGACCCCACTGCTAGAATGCGTGGCTCTGCGCCCGTAGCTCAATGGATAGAGTACTGCCCTCCGAAGGCAGGGGTTGCTGGTTCGATCCCAGCCGGGCGCGCCATACACATCAAGCACTTGGCTTCACGGCCAGTGTGAAGTAAGGCATTTCGTGGCGGTTTTGACATGAAATGCACGTTATCGAGCAGCGCCACGTTTTGCGCGATTCCACGCTGCTGGCGTCTTTGTGCCGGCCAGAATGACAAAGCCGCTGCGGGCTAAACCTGCAGCGGCTTTTTTCTTGTCAGTCGGGGGGCTCGAAGCTCAGCCAGGATCCAGATGCAATTGGAGCTGATCGCCCTCAGCCTCCGCCCGCAACCGAGCAATCGCCTCGTGGATCCTTCGGATGTAGCGTGGCCCTAGGCGGGTGGCGGTTGCTGGCAAGCGAGCTGATCTGTCGCCCAGACCGAAGCGCATGACGCCGAACACAGCGGCTTCGACCCCACTTGGCATGAAACTGCCGTTGCCCAGGCTTCTGACGTTCCGGTGGGTCAATCGCTTGCGCTGATGCACCAGGGCCCGAGCCATATTTTCGACTTGGTCGATTGCAGCGAGGTGCCGGCGCTCCTCCTCTTGGGCCCTTCGATCTGCGGCCGCGTTCCGGACCGCCACATAAAGATCGCGGTCGACGCGCAACAAGGTGCTGAGGTCTACGCGCAACTCCTTCGCCACCTCGGAGACCGAGCGGCCGTCCACCAAGGCAGCTTGTAATGCCGCCCGGATGGCGTCGTGATCGACATTGTTCGCGCGACAGCGCGGCCGGGTGGGCGCCATTCCCCCGGCACCGACCGGACGCACTACCCTGCCCTGAAGCAGATCTGCCAACTCAAGCCCGTCCGCAGCGCAGATGTCCAGAAGTTGATCCAGGCTCATGCGTGCGCCCGGCTTTCGCATCCACTCCGAGAGCACCGACTTGTGCGTGCCCGAACGAAGCGCCAGACTGCAAGCGGTACCGCGCGGCGCACAGTAGTCACGCAACGCAGCGCGCATCGCCTCTGGGCCGGAAACCGAACAGCAGCAAAATGGACAGCGCCCGTCGAAGACGCCGAACACTGGAGAACCTGGCTCAACCTTCGTAAATCCAGGGAGCGGTCAGGAGCGTACGTACGGGCCTGACGGCAAACCGCTGAAGGATGTCGACTACGACCACGATCACGGGCAAGGCGTTCCGCACCAGCACGATTGGAAAGATGGGAAGCGCGGTCCAGGGGGGCCTGTTAACCCGCCACGCAAGCCAGAAGAGCCCAAGCAGGAGGTTAAGTGAGTTCGCAAGCGATGTCCGTAGCTCTTGTCCTGGACCAGCATTTCGGAACCAGAGTGATGTCACTCGCGGATCGAATGCCAGTATGGATTCTTTCTAGCGATGAGAACGATGCGGCCGTGGCTGCGATACGGAGCTCAGGGCGGCACGCCGAAGTCACAGTGCTATTGCAGCGTCCTGACGAGAGACTCGTCGACACACTAGCCCGCGCCGTCTACTCAATAGAAGAGCATTGCGGTGACCAGAGTGCCACCGGACCATTCCGCACTCTACTGGTTCACGGGGCGACGGCAGAAGGTGCATCACGTTTTCTGAATGAGCTTGGCTTTGGCTCGATCGTCAGTACCGCCGACGGATTTACAGCAACGAAGCTTTAGAACGCGACAGCATGGCCCTTAGCAGCGTGACCTGGACCGCCTCATCGGCATGGGCGGCTGTCAACTTGGATGCGGTGCTCGTGACCATGCCGACAGCTTAAGCAGACCTTGCGCGAAAGTCCTGCGCTGCAGCCAAAGCTTGCAGGATCGTGCAAAGACCGGGCAAGTCTCGGCAATCCCAGCGCATTCCTGTCACCACCGGTCATCCGTGCTTCCACTGCGTGGCTGGAGGATGCCGGCTGAGCAGGCCTGTTCGGGCAACCAAGGCGCTTGACACTAAAACCCCGACGAATATCAATCGCCGTTTGATGATCGCTCCAGCCGGAGGTGCCTAGCGTATCGCTCGCGCGGGCCGCTTTGCCTTGTGACGAGCCAGCGGCGAAGCGGCAGCGACGAGTTCCTTGCGGGTCAGCACGTACTGTGGCGGGTCCAGCAGCCTTTCCAAAGCCAGATCGATGAACGCGCGGACTCGCTTGGGCTGAGCTTCGCGGCTGCCGTAGTAGACGTGCACGCCGATGTGGTCCGTCATGTGCTCCAGCAGGAGGGGCACGAGCCGCCCCTCGCGGATGTGCGTCGCCGCGACAAGGTTGGCCACCTGGCCGATGACCTGGCCTGCCAGCACGGCCTGCACCTCCAGTTCTGTGTCGTTCGTCGACAGCGTGGGCGACACATGCCGGTGCACCAGTTGCCCGTCGATGTTCAGATACCAGGGCAGCACCTACCCGGTTGAAGGGTGCCGGAAGGCGCTGCAGCGGTGGGACTGCAGCTCGGCCAAGGTCTTCGGCGCGCCGTGGCGCTCGATGTAGGCCGGAGCCGCGCAGATGATGAGTTGCACCGGAAAGAGGCGCCTCGCGATGACGCCTTCGTCAGTCGCGGCGCCAATGCGAAAGCCCACGTCGACCCGGTCCAGCACCCAGTTGCTCTTGCCGTCGTCGAGCTGAATCTCCGGCTGCACCGCCGGGTAGCGCTCGCAGAACTCGTTCACCACCGGCATCAGGATGGGCGCGAACGAGGACTTGGGACCGACGATGCGCAGCGCGCCGCCGATCTCGTCCTTGGACTCTCTGGCATCCGCCAGCGCGCGATCCAGCGCTGCCAACGCCGGCTGGGCGGCTTCGAGGAAACGTTGCCCCTCGTCGGTCAGCGACAGGCTGCGCGTGGTGCGGTTCAGCAGCCGCACACCCAGGTGCTCCTCCAGCTGCTGCAGCGCCTGGCTGGCGGCCTGCGCGGTGACGCCCTGCGAGATGGCTGCCTTGCGGATGCTGCCGAGCTCGACGGCCTTGGCCAGCGTCGCGATGGCTCGCAACTCATTGATGGCCATGAAGTTTCCTCGATTGCCAGACCTTCAGTTTAAATTTCTTCTTGAATATGGTTCAAGCGAATGCGGTCTAGTTGATTGAAATGTGAGTGCCTAGAGTTCCGGCCATGAACTCTGTGCCTTACCCGACGACCGCCAGTGGCACCGCCCGCCGCGGCGCAGTGCTGCTCCTGGTACTGGCCAGCTACCTGATGATCGTGCTGGACATTTCCATCGTCTTCACGGGGCTGCCCAGGATTCGCGACAGCCTGGGCTTCAGCCCCGCCACGCTGTCGTGGGTGCACACCGCCTACACGCTGAGCTTTGGTGGCCTGCTGATGGCAGGTGCCCGGGCCGGTGATCTGTTGGGCCGCAAACGCATGTTCATGCTGGGCCTGGCGGTGTTCGTGGCGGCTTCGCTGGCCATCGGCCTGGCGCAGTCTCCGGCCTTCTTGGTGGCGGCACGCGCAGTGCAGGGCCTTGGGTCGGCGATCCTCGCCCCGGCCACGCTGGCCCTGCTGTCGGTGACTTTCCCGGAGGGCGCTGAGCGCAGCAGGGCGCTGGGCTGGTACGGCGCCACCGCAGGTGTCGGGGCCAGCATCGGCATGGTGCTGGGTGGTGTGCTGGCGGACCTGCTGTCCTGGCGCGTGGGCTTCTTCATCAACGTGCCGCTGGGCCTCGCGTTGATCTGGGGTGCCCGCTGCCACGTTGCCGAGACGCCGCGGCAGACCGGTCGCCTCGATATGCCCGGTGCCGCGCTGTCAACGCTCGGCATGGTCGGCCTGGTGTACGGCCTGGTCGAAGCCGCCGAGACCGGCTGGTTCGCGCTGCACAGCTGGATGCCGCTGCTGGCTGCGGTGCTGCTGCTCGGCGCCTTCTTCGTCCATGAGGCCCGTACGGCGCAGCCGCTGCTGCCTCTAGGCCTCTTCAAGGACCGGGTACGGTCGGGCGCCTATGCCGCGCGGCTGCTGTTCCTTGCGGGCGTGATCGGCTTCTGGTTCTACCTGACGCAGTACCTGCAAGGCGTGCTGGGCATGCGGCCGCTGCAGGCGGGCTTGGCTTTCCTGCCGGCGACCCTCTTGCAGTTGCTTACTGCCATGTCGGTGTCCCGCCTAACGTACCGTTTCGGCAATGACCGTGTGCTTGCTGCGGGCGTGGCGCTGACTGCCGCCGGTATGGCCTGGTTGGCCCAGGTCAGCGCTCACAGCAGCTACTTCGCCAACGTTGCCCTACCCATGGCGGTCCTCGGCATCGGCCAGGGGCTGGCCTTGAGCCCACTGACCATTGCTGGCGTCGCCGGCGTGGCGCCGCAGGATGCGGGCGCCGCCTCTGGACTCGTCAATGCATCTCACCAGCTGGGCGGATCTGTGGGACTGGCGCTGCTGGTGGTGGTGTTCTCCGCATCCGGTGGCTACAGCGCCGACGCCAAGGTGGAGTTGGCCCATCGCGTGG
The DNA here is from genome assembly GCA_003963005.1 of Burkholderiales bacterium. GTDB lineage: Bacteria > Pseudomonadota > Gammaproteobacteria > Burkholderiales > Burkholderiaceae_C > Pelomonas. The sequence goes on along the minus strand of RXJW01000043.1, from coordinate 64,491 downwards.
CCCGCAGCCTGGATGCCAGCGCCGTGCTGCTGTTCCTGGCCCTGCTGGTGGTGCTCACCTGCGTGGTGCAGCGCCGACCCCTGCCGCCCAACAACCAGGTTGCGCCGGCTTCTCACTGACCGAAAGGGAATCCCATGATCCAACGTCAACTCGGCCGCAGCGGCCTGCACGTGTCTGCCCTGGGCTTCGGCTGCATGGGCCTGAGCTTCGGCTATGGCCCGGGCGTGGACCGCGCAGCCGGCGTGCAGCTGATCCGCCAGGCCGTCGAGCGTGGCATCACCTTCTTTGACACGGCGGAGGCCTATGGCGCGCTGAACGAGGAGATGGTGGGCGAAGCGCTCGCGCCGGTGCGCCAGCAGGTCGTCATCGCCACCAAGTTCGGCTTCAAGGACGGCAATGCACAAAGCGGCATGGACAGCCGTCCGGCGCGCATCCGCCTCGTCGTCGAGAACTCGTTGCGACACCTGCGCACGGACTACATCGATCTGCTGTACCAACACCGTGTCGACCCGCAGGTGCCGATGGAGGACGTGGCCGGCACGGTCAAGGACCTGATCGCCGAGGGCAAGGTGCGCCACTTCGGCCTGTCTGAAGCAGGTGCGGAGTCCATCCGCCGCGCCCACGCGGTGCAACCCGTCACGGCGCTGCAGAGCGAGTATTCGCTGTGGTGGCGCGAGCCTGAGCAAAACCTCCTGCCGCTGCTGGAGGAGCTGGGAATCGGTTTTGTGCCGTTCAGCCCGCTCGGCAAGGGCTTCTTGACGGGTGCCATCACGCCCAGCACCGAGTTCAGCGCCGATGACTTCCGCAACGTCGTGCCGCGCTTCAGCACCGAGGCGCGCGAGGCCAACCAGGCCTTGGTGGACGCCATCGGCGACATCGCGCGCGACAGGCAGGCTACGCCTGCCCAGGTCGCACTCGCCTGGCTGCTGGCGCAGCGCCCGTGGATCGTGCCTATCCCGGGGACGACCAAGCTGCATCGCCTGGACGAGAACCTCGCGTCGACGCAACTGAGCCTCACCGCGGAAGACCTGGCGCGCATCGCCGAGGTCCTCGCGCGCATCCCAGTGCAGGGCGCGCGCTATCCCGCGCAGCTGGCCGCCCGCGTCGGGCGCTGAGTCCCATCTTTTCAAGGACGCCACCACGACCTATCCCGTCGAGAGCCATGCCGCCCGTCCGCCCGCAGGCCGCCTGGGCCTGTTCCGGTTCGACCACCGCAGCCCGCGAGCTGACGACGTCGTCAGCGACATCCACATCCAAGACATCAACGAGTCCTACGGGCCCATGTCGGCCGTCAAGTAACGCCTCGTCATCGACATGGCATCACTCTCGGAAGGGGCGCGGGCATGACGACGATGGCTGCAACGCACCCGTTGAAGATCCTGGTCGTCGGCGCGACGGGCAGCATCGGACGCCTGGCCGTGGAACAGGCGCTGAGCCGCGGCCATTCCGTCGATGCGCTGGTTCGCGACACCACGCGCGCGCAGTTCCTGCCCGCCGCGGCTCGGCGCGTCACCGGGGACCTGACCCGGGCGGACACGCTGGTGGCTGCCGTCAAGAGCGTCGATGCCATCGTCTTCACCCATGGCGCCGATGGCGGCGGCAAGCTGGGCGCCGAGCAGGTGGACTACGGTGCGGTTCGCAACGTCCTGCAGGCGCTGGGTGGGCGTGAGGTACGCATCGCGTTGATGACCTCCATCGGCACGACGAACCGCAACGGCGCCTACAACCGGGCTACCGAGGTGCACGACTGGAAGCGGCGCGGCGAGCGGCTGGTGCGTGCCAGTGGCATGCCCTACACCATCGTTCGCCCGGGCTGGTTTGACTACAACGCCAAAGACCAGCATCGCCTGGTGTTCCTGCAGGGTGACAAGCGCCATGCCGGCGACCCCAGCGATGGCGTGGTGTCACGCCGGCAGATCGCGCAGGTGCTGGTGCATAGCCTCACCTCCGAAGCCGCCCGCAACAAGACCCTGGAGCTGGTGGCGGAGCGCGGCACGGCGCAGGACGACCTGGACAGCCTCTTCGCCGCCTTGCTGCCTGACGGTCCTCGTGCGCTCGACGCGGTCCTCGATGAGCCCAACATGCCGCTGGCCTCCGAGCCCGAGCGCGTGCTGGCCGACTACCGGCAATGGGTCGACGCCTGACACCGCAAGCCAAGGAGCCAAACATGAAACCCATCGTCACGGCCGCTGCCATGGCGGCGGTCCTGCTGGACCCCGCCACCGCAGTCGAGCCTGCGCTGACCATCAGCCGCGCGGGCAGCCGCAGCAGCTACACGGCGCCGGCCGAGAACTTCACGGGCAAGGTGACCGTGGAGATGCTGCAAACGCCCACCGGCGAGGCCCGTGCATCAGCGGGCTCGGTCAGCTTCACCCCCGGCGCCCGCACGGCCTAGCACAGTCATCCGCTGGGGCAAACGCTCATCGTCACCGCGGGCATCGGTCGCATTCAGCGCTGGGGTGGGCCAGTTGAGGAGATCCGCGTCGGCGATGTGGTCCACATTCCTCCCCACGTCAAGCACTGGCACGGCGCCGCAACCGACAGCGCAATGACGCACCTCGCCATCACAGAGATGCTCAACGGCAGCGCGGCCGAATGGATGGAGCATGTGCCGGACGAGCAGTACACCGCAACACCAATCCCGGTGGTCGGAAGTGGCGCGGCGGCACCGAGTCAGGGGCAGAAGCTCTTCGGTGACATCGCGCCCAAGTTCGCTCAGTTGACCGATGAGGTGCTGTTCGGTGACGTCTGGGCCCGGCCCGGGCTTTCGCGAAGGGATCGAAGCCTGGCCACCGTGAGTGCGCTGACGGCGATGTATCGCCCCGAACAGCTCAAGGGCCATCTAGCCCTTGCTCGACAGAACGGGTTGTCCGAGGCAGAAGTGATCGAGGCCATCACCCACCTGGCCTTCTACGCCGGCTGGCCCAACGCCGTCACGGCTATCGGCGTGGCGCGCGAGGTCTTCGCGGCCGATCGACGCTGAACTCCATCCATCGGGAACGTAGACATGTTGCTTGGTGCTGTTCGCGTCGCCCTGAGGCGCCCCTACACCTTCGTCGTCCTGGCGCTCCTGCTGCTCATCATCGGGCCGCTGGTGGCGCTTCGCACGCCGACCGACATCTTTCCGGAGATCCGCATCCCGGTCATTGCCGTGGCTTGGCAATACACCGGCTTGTCGCCTGACCAGATGTCCGGCCGCGTATCCGCGCCGTTTCAGCGCATCCTGACGACGTCGGTCAACGACATCGAGCACATCGAGGCCAGCACCTACCCGGGCGTCGGCGTCGTGAAGATCTTCTTCCAACCGGGCGTCAATATCGCCACGGCCAACGCACAGGTGACCGCCGCTTCGCAGGTGGCCTTGCGCCTCATGCCTGCGGGCATTCAGCCGCCCGTGATCCTGAACTACAACGCGGCGACCGTGCCCATCCTGCAGGTGGCACTGTCTGGCGAGGGCTTGTCGGAGCAGCAGCTCTTCGACCTGGGCATGAACACCGTGCGCACCCCGCTGGTCACGGTGCCTGGTGCGGCAATTCCACTGCCCTACGGCGGTAAGCAGCGTCAGGTGCAGATCGACATCGACCCCGCCGCGCTCCAGGCGCGCGGCTTGTCGGCGCAGGATGTCGCGGCTGCCCTGGCAGCGCAGAACGTCCTCACGCCCATCGGGACTCAGAAGATCGGCAGTCTGGAATACACGCTGCAGCTGAACAGCGCGCCTTCAGCCATCGCGGACATCGGCCGCATCCCGGTGAAGAACGTCAATAGCACTGCGGTGCTCTTGAGCGATGTCGCGCAGGTGCGCGATGGCAACGCGCCGCAGACCAACATCGTCCACGTCGATGGCGGGCTCTCAGTGCTCATGTCGGTGCTGAAGAACGGCGCGACGTCCACGTTGGCCATCGTTGACGGTGTGCGCCAGAAGCTCGACGAGATGCGTGGGGCACTGCCGGACGCACTGAAGGTACTGCCGATCAACACACTGGGTTCAAGCGGAACCTGCGCACGGCCGCGCTTGCACCGGCCGGCCGTTGAACTGCGCGCGCATGACGACCACGACGCTGGCCCTGATGAGGACCGTCAGCGCGACGGCGTGCTGCCCGCTGAGCGCTCACCGCGCCGTTCGCGATGCCCACGAGCCGGACGGCCTGGTCTTGCGCCACGACGCAGGCCCGACGAGCCGGCATGATGACCTCGATGTCTTGACTCGATCGACACCGCCGCAGCGCCCCGCGGGCCGTCGCGCGCCGCTGGGCGTGCAGCCCAGCCGTGCCCACGGCAGCGCGAGCGCGGTCTTCGCAGGCTTTGTGCCGGCCGCGACAGGACGATTCGACCGGCCTCAGCGCCCGGTCACGGTGTGGTTCGCCTTGCAGGCCATGCAGGCCTACGCCGAGGTCACGCGGCTGGCGGTCTCCCGGGTGGTCGAGACGCCGTGTGAACCGGGCTCCGATCCGCCTGTTCCCTGAGCTGCGCTGGCGCGCTGCGCTCCACCGCCTGCATCCGAGCGGGCCGTCCAGCGCGTCGCGCACGACGGCATGCGCGACGGCATGCCTGGGGCACTGGGAGGCTGCGCCGATTTCACGGGTTGGTCATGCAAGCCCAAGACACTACGCGCCCTCAACCTCACGCTCATCGTCCATGCAATTCCGCCTAACACCGCTTTCCGCGGCCCTGTGTGCCACCTTGGTCGTCCTGCCGCTGACCGGCTGCGACTACCAGTCCAAGTCCAATGGGGTGGCTGAAGGCACGACGATGCAGGTCGCGCTGCTCAGCACGACGGACCTGCACCAGAACCTGCTCAGCTACGACTACTACCGGCTGGCCGACCTGACGGGCTCGGGCACACTCGGTCTCGCCGCCACCGCGAGCGTGATCAAGGCGGCGCGGGCCGAGAACCCGAACAACCTGCTGTTCGACAACGGCGACGCGACGCAGGGCACGCTGCTGGGCGACTTCCAGGCACTGGCGCAGCCGGTCACCTGCGCGCAGACCCTCGCCATCTACAAGGCGATGAACTCGCTGAAGTACGACGCTGCCGGCCTGGGCAACCATGAGTTCAACTACGGTCTGCCCTTCCTGAGCCAGACCTTGAATGCCGACCTCGGCGTGGCCGGCGTGGCCAAGCCTGCCGGCAGCTGCGGCGCACCGAGCTATCCGGTCGTCAACAGCAATGTGACCAGCGCCACGAACGGCGCGCCGATCCTGCCGCCCTACGTGCTGCTGAATCGCAACTTCACGGTCCAGCTGCCCACCGGCGAATCTGCCACCCTCCCGTTGAAGATCGCCGTGCTGGGTTTCGTGCCGCCGCAGATCATGGATTGGGACGCCAAGAACCTGACCGGCAAGGTGGCGGTCACCGGCGTGCTGGAGTCGGCCCAGAAGTACGTGGCCGAGGCCCGCAGCAAAGGGGCCGACCTGGTGGTGGCGCTGTCCCACGGCGGCCTGGACGCCAGCGCCTACAGCCCGAAGATGGAGAACGGCAGCCTGCACCTGACCACGGTGCCGGGCCTGGACGCGCTGATCACGGGACATTCGCACCTGATCTTCCCGGCCGCGAGCGAGCCCAATGCACCGAAGCTCGACGCCTCGCTCCTGGCCTTGCCGACGGCGACCGTGGACTCGACCAAGGGCCTGGTCAACAACGTCCCGACCGTCATGGCGCAGAGCTGGGGCCGCCGCCTGGGCATCATCAAGCTGAACCTGGTCTGGCAGGGCGGCAAGTGGGTCGTGCAGAAGGACAAGACCTCGGTCGAGTCCCGTGGCCTGGCCTGGCAGGACGGCAAGACCTTCGTCACGCCCGACGCCGACATGGCCAAGCTGGTGGACGCCGAGCATCAGGCCACCATCGCCTACGCCAAGCAGCCGCTGGGCGTGTCGACGGATTTCCAGATGTCTGCCTACTTCTCGCTGGTGGGCGACGTCAGCGCGATCCAGATCGTGAACCAGGCGCAGATCGATTACGTCAAGACCTTCATCGCCAACAGCACGGACGCCACGCTGAAGAGCTATGCAGGCATCCCGGTCATCTCGTGCAGCGCGCCGTTCAAAGCGGGCCGCAACGGGGCCGGTGACTTCACCGACGTGGCGCCGGGCGCCAGCAGCACGAGCCCCTTCGCCCTGCAGGTGCGCAACCCGGGTGACCTGTACCTGTACGGCAACAACAACATCCAGGCCGTCAAGATCAAGGGGGCCGACCTGAAGAACTGGCTGGAGACTTCGGCCAAGCAGTTCGGCCAAATCGACCCGACCGCCGCGGCCACCCAGGACCTGGTGCCGAGCTACTCCACGATCTTCAACTTCGACGTGTTCTACGCCGAGGGCAATGCGCTGACCTACCAGATCGACGTCACCAAGCCGGTCGGTTCCCGCATCGTCAACCTGCGCTTCCAGGGGCAGCCGGTCGCCGACACGGCCGACTTCATCGTCGCGACCAACGACTACCGGGCGGGCGGCGGTGGCAACTTCCCCGGCATCGACGGCAGCAAGACGATCATCAAGTCGCCCGATGCCAACCAGGCCGTCGTGGCCGCCTACCTGCGCAAGCAGACGGCGCTCACGCGTGCGGCCAACGGCGCGGCCCGCTCCTGGAGCTTCGTCAAGACGACCACCGCGGGCCCCGTGGTGCTGCGCAGCGCGCCGGGCAAGCTGGCCGTGGCGCAGCAATTGGGCCTGTCGAACGTGACTGCTGAAGGCACGGTGGACGCGTCGGGCTACGCGCGCTACGCCATCGATCTGAGCAAGTGAGAGCCTGCGCCCTGGCCGCCGTGCTGTCCACGGCGGCGCTGACCGCCTGCGTGGCGCCGCCGCCGGATGCTGCGGCTGTCGAGTCGCTCGGCATGCGGGCAGCTCAGACGCACGCGGCACCGGACCTGCAGCGCCTGAGGCAATGGGCCGAGGCCGGCGGTCCGCTGGCCCGCGTGGCCGCGCGCGAACTGGGGCTGGCGCTGGCAGGCGATACCGCCCGCTCCGCCGATGCGCTGCACTGGCTCACCCAGGCGGCCGAGGCCGGCGACGCCGAGGCCGCCTTCACCCTGGGCGAGGCGTACCGCACCGGCAAGCTGCATTGCGCGATGTCCGCGGAGCTCGCCCGCAGCTGGTTCGCACGCGCTGCCGATGCCGGGCATGCGGGGGCTGCGCTGGCATTGGCCCTCGCGGCGCGCAATGGCGACGGTGAGCCCCGTGATGCCCGCCGAGCGGCGGGTCTGCTGCAGCTCGCCGCACGGCGAGGCAGTGCGCGCGCGATGTACCTGCTGTCGCAGGCCTATGCCCACGGCGACGGTCTCGAACCAGACGCCCGGATCGCCAGGCATTGGTTGCAGCAGGCTGCGGAACTGCACTTTCCGCCAGCCATGCAGGACTGGGCTCTGGCGCTGGAGAGCGGCCAGCTCGGTGTCGAGCGCGACCTGCAAGCCGCCAACGAGCAATGGCGTGAAGCCACGGAAGAGCGGCGCAACCGCTGGAGCTTTCGCTGAGTGACCGGGCGGGTCCAGGGCCGTGCTGCGCAGGCGCCCGAACCCGGCGCGCGCCGCCAGGGTTCGATGTGAGTCAGCGGCGCCGCTTCGTGATGCCGGCCCAGGCGGCAGCCGTGGCCAGCAGCACCAAGGCCGGCGCTGAGGGCTCCGGCACGGTGGCGGCAACGGTCTGCCCGTCCAGCGAGAAGGCGAAGTTGTAGGTCGGGGCGCCTGCCCCGCCGACGATGTCGGTGCCCACACGCAGCCAGTCCGGGCCCAGCGCGGCATCACGCGTCCAGCCCTGCAGGTCCGGCGAGAACGGCGTGCCCTGCGCCGCGATCGGCCGCGCCGTAGACAGCCAGTAGAAGTCGCCATGCGCCAGGGCCAGTTGCGGGGCAAAGAAATAGTGATCGGCGTCGAGCTCCAGCGCCGTCGAGAACGCGATGTCGATCAACACCTCGATGCCGCCGACGGCACCATTGCCGCCCGTGGTCTGGTTCGGGCTGGCGTGGATGCCGCCCGGCGCCACCGAGTTGGATGCCACGAAGTTGTTCGACAGCACGGTGAGCGTGAAGCTCAGGCTGCCACTCCCACTGTCGCGGCTCGTCAGGGCAAGATCTGACGGCGAATTCGTCCGCGTCGGCACGTTGGGCGTGCGCCCGGTGTTGGCGTCGTTCGGAAAGACCCGGTACACCTCGGTGGCGACGGACTGGATGTCGGCCAACCCCGCACCGCCGGTCAACAGTCCGGTCACGGTGGCGTGCGTGTAGCGCGTGCGGCTGCTGACGGTGAAATCGTCGGCCGTTTCGATCTCGAATCGCCCCGGCGTTGCCGGCCGCGACGCCGCCGCCATGCGCCCGTCGACCCCGCCGGTGCTGAAGACCACCGGGCCCGCCAGTGCCGGCAGCGCCGCCGTGCTGACGAGGCCGGCCAGCCACCAGGCCTTGCGGCCACGGGCACTGATCAGGCGGCTGCCGCCAGAAGCTGGCTTGTCGTCCATGCGCGTTTCTCCGGGATGTGCGCCGGATGATGAGCGATCTCCCGGCAGGCGCCATCCTGAAGTCAGAGGACGCCGCCCCCGGCGCACCAGGGGGTCGCGCCTGCCGGGCCTGGCGCACGACCACGGTGGCCGGGCGACGCAAGAACGCCGGTGATGCACACGCTCGGCCCCACGCGGCCGCGACCGGACGGGCGCAGCGACCGTGCCGCCTCAAGACGATGACCGCCCGACCGACTGCGCGGCCCGCGACGCGGACACGGCATAGACCCGCTCCACGCAGTCGAACGGGCAATCGGTGACGCTCAGCGGCCTCAGCCCGGGCCGCTGCTCGAAGGCAAAGTCAGGCAGGTAGGCCAGGCACAGGCCCTGCAGCACGAGGGTGTAGAGCAGGTCCAGGTCGTCGGCCCAGTAGCGGATGCGCCGGGGGAAGTGATCGTCACGCCAGCCATCGGAGCGGCTGCCGCGGTCGATGCCGCAGAAAGGCGAGCGCTCCACGCAGGCGAAGTCGTGGTGCAGCACCTCGGCCATGGCCACCTGCGTGCGGCGCGCCAGCGGGTGGCCGGGGCCCACGCCGAGGTGCATGCGCACGTCACCCACGTGCACCGATGTCGCCTGGGCGGGCGCCGCCTGCGCGAGCGCGGCGGCCGTCACGAGTGCCAGGTCGGCCTCGCCGCGCCCCAGGGCCGTGAGTGCGGCGTCTTCGAAGCAGGACACGAAATCCACCACGACCCGTTCGCCGGCATGCACCATCTGCGCCGTCAGCGACGCAGCAAAGGCCGCCTGCAGCACCGGCGGGCCCATCACGCGGCAGCGGCTCGGTGGCACCTGGCCCTTGAACTCGGCGGCGGTCGCGTCCGCCAGCGCGACGAGTTCCACCGCCCGGGCCGCCAGGCGCTCCCCGGCGGCGTTCAGGCGCAAGGACTTGCCGACGCGGTCGAACAGCGGCGTGCCGAGCGACGACTCCAGGCGCTTGAGGCTCTTGGACAGCGCCGAGGGCGTCTGGTGCAGCACGTCGGCCGCGGCACGCAGGTTGGCCAGGCGGGAGATGACGAGGTAGCTGCGCAGGTCGGCGATGTCCACTGTTTCCGACGAGGAACTACGACGGTCCTCTGTTTTGCTTTACGGGCATCGATCGTAGTCCAACAATGCCGGCATGGACACCCTCACGCACCGCCGCTGGCTGTACCAGCGCCACCCCCAGGGCCTGGTCGGGCCCGAGCACTACGAGCTCGTCACCGCCGAGCTGCCCACCGCCCTCTCGGCGGGCGAGGTGCTGGTGAAGGCCCGGTACTGGTCGGTCGACCCGTACATGCGCATCAACCAGTCGCTCAAGCCGACCTACAACGCGCTGCCGCATGCGCTGGGCACGGTGCAGACCGCGGGGGTGGTGGGCCAGGTGATGGCGTCGACCGTGCCGTCGCTCGCGCCGGGCGATTGGGTGGAAGGCATGCTCGGCTGGCAGACGCACGCCAAGGTGCACCACACCGTGCTGCGGTGGCTGGACCCCTCGGTGGCGCCGCCGTCCACCGCGCTCGGCGTGCTGGGCATGCCCGGTCGCACCGCGTGGTTCGGCCTGATGGAGTCGGGTCGCCCGAAAGCGGGCGAGGTCGTCGTGGTGTCGGGCGCGGCCGGCGCGGTCGGGTCGCTGGTGGCGCAGTTCGCGCTGCGCAACGGCTGCCGCGTGCTGGGCATCGCCGGCGGGGCGGCCAAGTGCCAATGGCTGCGCGAGGAGCTCGGCCTGCACGCGGCCATCGACTACCAGGCCCACACCTCGGCTGCGTCGCTCGCCGAGGCCATCCGGGCGGCGGTGGGCGGTGTGGACGTCTACTTCGACAACGTCGGCGGCTGGATCAGCGACGCGGTCATTCCACTCATCAACCGGCGAGCGCGCATCGTGATCTGCGGCGTGATCAGCCAGTACTCGGGCGGCCTGGACGAGCCCGAGCTCGGACCGCGCTTCCTGCACCACCTGCTCTACCAGCGCGCCACCATCCAGGGCATGCTGGCGCGCGACTACCTGCACCGCATGGACGAGATGCTGCAGGTCGTCGGCCCGATGGTGCAGCGCGGCGACATCCGCTTCGAGGAAACGGTCGTGCGCGGCTTCGACCGCTTGCCGCAGACGCTGCAGAGCCTGTTCACGGGCGACCACCGCGGCAAGCTGATCGTCGAAGCCGACGACTGATTCCCCCACCGGCACCGATGACTGTCTCACCCACCCGCCGCCGGTTTCTCGCGGCCTCGTCATGGCTGGCAGCCATCGCCGCGAGCACGCCGGCCGTCGCTGCGCCGCGTGCCCGCATCGGCACGCACGGCATGGTGCTGTTCGGCGGCCGTGAAGGGCTGTACGGCTCGCACATGCCGATGTTCCACGCGCCACACGACGTGCAGGTGCTGCTGCGACTGGCGCCGGTCAAGCAGCGCCTGAGCCTCGCGCTGCGCCGGGCGCTGCACAGCGCGCCCGGCCGGCTGTGGACGATCCACCCCGAGCGCTTCGACCTCGACCGCCTCGCGCCAGGTGCGCCCGACCCGCTCACCGAATTCGACGCCCGGGTGTTCCAGGGCCACTTCGAACGCGGCGGCCGCGTGGCCTTCGAGGGGGTGCGCTTCCGGGTCGAGCAGGTGCCCGTGTACGCGCCGCTGAATGCCACCCCGCGCCACGCGCCCCGCCAGCGTTTCTGGTGCCTGGGCGATGGCACCGAGCGCTTCCTGGTGAAGCAGCTCGACCAGCGGCCCGACGTGGACCTGATCGGCAGTTTCCAGACCGCCGTGCCGGTGCCGGGGCAGCCCGTGCTGGACCTGCCCAACCGCCGCCTGGCCACACCCGATCCCCAGGCGCTGAACGCGGCGCTGGCGCAGGCCGGCTTTCGCCCGCTGCATGCGGTGCACTGGCACTACGCGGAAACCGGCGACCTCGCCTGATCCCGCCCCGCGCCCGCTGGGAGATGATCGCGGGCCTTCGCCCTGCCCGCCTTCACGCTGACGGAACCTGCCCATGCCCACTGCCCGCCCCCTGCGCCTGCTCATCACCGGCCTGACCGGCACCCTGGGCCCGGTCGTGGCCGCCACCGCGCGCAGCCAGGGGCACACCGTACTGCAGGCCGATCACCGCGCCCCCGGCTTCGACTGGCCGGCCACCTGGGCCCAGCTGCGACCCGACGGCGCGCTGCACCTCGGCATGACGGACGCCGACACCAGCGCCGGCCTGGCCCGGCTTGCCGCGCACGACAACGTGCCCTTCCTGTTCACGAGCACCGCCATGGTGTTCGACCACGACCCCGACGGCCCGCATCATCCGGGCGACCCCCGCACCGCGCGCGACGACTACGGCCGCATGAAGTGCGCGTCGGAAGACGCCGTGCGCGCCGCCCATCCGCAAGCCAGCATCGCGCGCCTGGGCTGGCAGATCGGCCCGGGGGCGCAGGGCAACACCATGCTCGCCGCGCTGGACCGCTGGCAGGCCGAACAGGGCGAAGTGGCCGTGAGCCGGGCCTGGCGCCCGGCGTGCAGCTTCATGGACGACACCGCAGCCGCGCTGTTGACCCTGCTCGGTACGCCGGGCATCCACCACCTGGACGCCAATGCGCAGGAGGCCTGGACGATGGCCGACATCGCCCGGGCGCTGCGGGCGCACGAGGGTCGGTCGCACTGGCAGATCCGTATCCACGAGGACTACCGCCACGACCAGCGCCTGGTCGGCGGGCCGGCCCTGCCGCCCTTGTCGACCCGGCTGCCGGCCTTGCGGGGCGACTGAACCCTGCCCCGGGGCCTCAGGCCGGCCCGATGTGTGCCGACAGCCCCGCCACCAGCGCCTCGAACACCGTGCGGCAGGCGGCGTTCTGGCGCAGGTCCTCGTGCATGGCGATCCAGGTCTCCAGCGGCCAACTGAAGTCGTCGGCCAGCACGCGCTCCAGCACCGGCGTGCGCTGCGCCACGGGCACCTGGCACACGCCGATGCCGGTGCCGGCGCGCACCAGGGCCAGCTGTGCCAGGTCGGAGTCGGTGCGCACCGAGAAGGCGTCGCGGGTGATGCCCCCGAGACGCTTGGCTCCGGCACGGATGAAGCTTGTGACGGTGTCGAAACCCACCAGCGTGTGGCCGCCAAGATCCGCCAGCGTCGCCGGGCGGCCATGGCGGTCGAGGTAGTCCGGCCGCGCGAACAGGCCGAGTTCGATGCTGCCCACACGCCGCGCGATCAACTGCCCCTGCTCGGGCGGCGTCATGCGCACGGCGATGTCGGCCTCGCGGCGGAGCAGGTCCTGCAGCTGGTTGCTGAGGGCCAGTTCCAGCACGATGCCCGGGTGGCGTGCCCGCAGGCCCGCAAACACGCCGGCCAGCACCTCCACGCCCACCACCTCGCTGGCCGTCACGCGCACCGTGCCGCGCAGGCCTTCGCCCCGCGCCGTGGCCGCCCGCTGCAGTGCAGCCGCCGCGGCTTCCATCTGCTCGGCATGGCTGCGCAGCGCCAAGGCCGCCTCGGTCGGCAGCAGGCCCGTGGGCGAGCGGGTGAAGAGCACCAGCCCGAGTTCGCGCTCCAGCGCCGCCACATGCCGGCCGACGGTCGGCTGCGTGAGGCCCAGCGCCCGGGCCGCCCCCGACAGCGAACCCTCGCGCAGCACGCCGAGCAAGGTGTGGAGCAGTTCCCAGGGCACCGTTGAAGCCATTCGAAAATGTATAGCCGCACGCTGATCTTCATCAATTTTCAATAAGCTCGACGCTTTCCAGAATCCTGTCCATCCCCTCAACCGGAGATCGGACATGCAAGACAAGACGAAGACCGCCCTGGTGCTGGGCGCCAGTGGCGGCATCGGCGGCGAAGTGGCCCGGCAGTTGCGCGACGCCGGCTGGCAGGTGGTGGCGCTCAAGCGCCGCCTGACGGCCGCCGACGCGGAGCAGGACGGCCTGACCTGGCGGCGCGGCGATGCCCTCGACGCCGAGGCCGTGCGCGCCGCGGCGCGCGGCTGCAGCGTCATCGTGCACGCGGTGAACCCGCCCGGCTACCGCGACTGGGACCGCGTCGTGCTGCCCATGCTGGACCACAGCATCGCCGCGGCCTGCGCCGAGGGCGCCACGCTGCTGCTGCCCGGCACGGTCTACAACTACGGGCCGGACGCCTTCCCGCGGCTGGCCGAGGACGCGCCGCAGCGGCCCATGACCCGCAAGGGCGCCATCCGCGCCGAGATGGAGGCTCGCATGCGCCGGGCCAGCGACGACGGCCTGCAGGCCATCATCGTGCGCGCCGGCGACTTCTTCGGCCCGCACGCCCGCAACAGCTGGTTCTCGCAGGGCATGGTCAGGATCGGCAAGCCGGTGACGACCATCGCCAACCCGCCCGCCCCGGGCGTCGGCCACCAATGGAGCTACCTGCCCGACGTCGCGCGGGCCATGGTGGGCCTGATCGAGCGCCGCGACCGGCTGCCGGCCTTCAGCAACCTGCACATGACCGGGCACTGGGATGCCACCGGCCGCGAGATGGCCGAGGCGATCCAGCGCGTCGTGGCGCGCCGGACCGGCCGGGCACCGCGCATCACGGCCTTCCCCTGGTGGCTGCTGACCCTCGCGTCGCCCTTCGTCACCACCTTCCGCGAGATGCGCGAGATGCGCTACCTGTGGCAGCAGCCGGTGCAGCTGGCCGGCACACGGGTCGCCGAGCTGCTGGGCCGCGAGCCGCACACGCCGCTGGACGATGCCGTGGAAGCGGCCCTGCTCGGGCTGGGCTGCCTGCCGCCTTCGCCGGCCGAGGTGGCAGCCCTCCCGCACGACGCGGCCTCGGGCACGCCTGCCGCGACCTGACTCGCGATAATCCGCCGAGCCACTTCGCGCCCACCTCCATGACCTACTGCGTTGCGATGCGCCTGCGTGCAGGCCTGCTGTTCGCGTCCGATACCCGCACCAATGCCGGCATCGACCACATCGCCAGCTTCCGCAAGATGTACCAGTTCCAGATCCCGCACCAGCGCGAGATCGTGGTGCTGACCGCCGGCAACCTCGCCACGACGCAATCGGTCATGTCGCTGCTGAATGCGCGGCTGCAGGGCGAAGGCGAGCATCTGCTGAACGTGCCGAGCCTGTACGACGCGGCCGTGCTGCTCGGCCGCACGCTCAAGGAGGTGGTGTCGCGCGACACCGAGGGCGGCGGAATGGGCGTGGACTTCGGCGCCAACTTCCTGCTCGGCGGCCAGATCCAGGGCGAGGGCCCGCGGCTCTTCCACATCTACCCGCAGGGCAACTTCATCGAAGCGACGGAAGACACGCCCTACTTCCAGATCGGCGAGAGCAAGTACGGCAAGCCCATCATCGACCGCGTCATCCGCTACGACACCACGCCGCTGGACGAAGCGGCCAAGTGCACGCTCGTGAGCTTCGACTCCACCATCCGCTCCAACCTGTCGGTCGGCCTGCCGATCGACATCCTGATGCTGCGCGCCAACCAGTTCGAGCAGGCGATGAAGCCGCCGCACCGCATCGAGCGTGACGACCCGTATTTCCTCGCGCTGCGCGACGGCTGGAGCGCCGGCCTGCGCAAGGTCTTCGACGACCTCCCCAACGAACCGTGGTTCGACGCGTGACCGGCCTGGCCCTGGCACGCTGGGAACATGCCTCTCCCGTCACCGGCACCGTGCTGCGCGGCTGGCGCAGTGCGCCCTCGGGCAAGCCGCTGCTGCACTTCCTGCACGGCAACGGCTTCTGCGGCCGCGTCTACGAGCCGATGCTGCAGCAGCTGGCCGCCGACTTCGACCTCTGGCTGAGCGATGCCCCCGGCCACGGCGACAGCGAAGCAGCGCCGGCCTTCCCCGGCTGGAACACCTGCGCGGCCGCAGCGCTGGAGGCCTTCCAGAGCGGCCGTGGCGCCTACGGCGACGTGCCCTGCTTCGCGGTCGGCCACAGCTTCGGCGGGGTGCAGACCGGGCTGCTGCTGGCCGAACCCGGCCAGCCGTTCGCCCGCGCCGTGCTCCTCGACCCGGTGCTCTTTCCGCCCCCGATGCTGCTGACGGCACAACTGATCGGGCGCCTGGGGGCTGGCCTGGCCAACCCGCTGGCGCGCGCATCGCGCCGGCGCCGGCGCGAATGGCCGAGCCGGGACGACGCCCGCGAGCGCCTGCGTGGCCGCGGCACCTACCGGGGCTGGACGGAAGACGCGCTGCAGGCCTTCGTCACGCACGCGCTGCGCGACACGGCCGACGGCCAGGTCGCGCTCAAGTGCGAGCCCGAGCTGGAGGCCACGATCTTCAGCACCATGCCCGGACAGCTGTGGAGCCGGCTGCGGCGCATTCCGGTGCCGACGCTGATCGTGCACGGTCGCGAGACCATGCCCTTCGTGCAGGTCGGCGCCGCGCGGGCGCACCGGCACAACCCGTCGCACGTCCACGTGCAGGTCACGGCGGGGGGCCACTGCTTCATGCAGCAGGACCCGGCCGACGCCGCGGCCCGCGTGCGGGCGCACCTGCTCGGCTGAACGGCTTGCGTCAGTCCGCCAGGGGCCCGAGCACGCGCATGGAGTAATCCACCGCCCGCACGTCCTTGGTCAGCCGGCCGATGGAGATGCGGTCCACGCCGGTGGCCGCGATCCAGCGCAGCTGCTCCAGCGCCACGCCGCCCGACACCTCCAGCAGTGCCCGACCGGCATTCACGGCCACGGCCTCGCGCATCTGCGCCTCGCTGAAGTTGTCCAGCAGCACGCTGACCGCGCCGGCGGCGAGCGCCTCGCGGAGCTGATCGATGGTCTCGACCTCGACCTGGATGTCCACGCCCGCGTTCAGGGCCTGCGCCGCGCGCAGTGCCGCCCCGACGTCACCCGCGGCAGCGATGTGGTTCTCCTTGATCAGGATGCCGGCGTACAGCGCCAGGCGCTGGTTTTGCCCGCCGCCGACGCGCACCGCGTACTTCTGCGCGAGGCGCAGGCCCGGGAGGGTCTTGCGGGTGTCGAGGATCGCGCAGCCCGTGGGGTTGGGGCTGGCGCCCGCGACCGCGTCGACATGCGCCCGCGTGATCGTCGCGGTGCCCGACAGCAGCTGCAGGAAGTTCAGCGCCGGCCGCTCCGCGCTCAGCAGCGCACGGCCATCGGCTTCGATGCGGCAGACGACGCTTTCGGCCGCCATCAGGGCGCCTTCGTCGGCCAGCCAGTCGATGCGGGCGGTGGCGTCGAGCGCCGCGAACACGCCGTCGAACCAGTCGCGCCCGCACAGCACGGCAGCCTCGCGCACCACCACCCGCGCGGCCACGCGCCGGCCGGCGGGCACGAGCTGCGCCGTCCAGTCGCAGCGGCCGATGTCCTCGGCCAGCGCCTCACGGATGTTGCGTTCGCGCGCCTGCGCCAGGGTCTCCTCGGCAAACATCACTCGGGTTGCCCCACGGTCAGCGTGATCTCGCCCAGGCCTTCGATGCGGCCCACGAGCACGTCACCCGGCACCACCGCACCCACGCCGGCCGGCGTGCCGGTGTAGATCAGGTCGCCAGGGTGCAGGCGGTAGAGGTGGCTCAGGTTGGAGACGATCTCCGCCTGGTTCCAGATCATCTCGGCCAGGTCACCGTGCTGCTTCTCCACGCCATTGACCGACAGCGTGATCGCGCCCTTCTCCAGCCGGCCGATGTCGCCCACGCGCACGATCTCGCCGAGGATGGCGGACTGGTCGAACCCCTTGGACGTGTCCCAGGGCTTGCCCGCCGCCTTGGCCGCGGCCTGCAGGTCGCGGCGCGTCATGTCCAGGCCCGCGGCATAACCCCAGATGGCCGCCACGGCCGCCTCGGGCGTGACCTTGAACACCGGCGCGCCCAGGGCCAGCACCAGTTCCATCTCGTAGTGGTAGTTCTTGGTCTCGGTCGGGTAGGGCACGGTCGAGCCGGAGGGCGTCAGCGCATGGGCCGGTTTCGTGAAGTAAAACGGCGGCTCGCGCGTCGGGTCGGCGCCCATCTCACGGGCATGATCGGCATAGTTGCGGCCGACGCAGAAGATGCGGCGCACCGCGTAGCGCGCATCCGTGCCCCGGACGGCGGCACTCGGAATCTCGGCCGCAGGAAAGACGAAATTGCTCATGGCATGGCTTGGACGGTGGAAGGACAGCGCGCAGCATACTGGGCTGGCGCTCGCCCTCGTCATGGCGCTCGGGATGACCGGCTGCGCGACACGCTCGCCCGCGCCGGCCCTCCCGACGGCCCCGGCGCCCACTGACCGCGATGGCCCGCTGCCCAACCCGCCAGCCGATCTCGCCCGCGTGCCGGACGCCGTGCCGCGCCTGGAGCCCATCCGCCCCGGCGGCCCCAACAAGCCCTACGAGGTGCTCGGCGAACGCTACGAGCCGCTCGTCACGGACGCGCCCTACGCCGAGCGCGGCCTGGCCTCCTGGTACGGCCGCAAGTTCCACGGCCGGCCCACGGCCAGCGGCGAGGTCTACAACATGTATGCGATGACGGCCGCCCACGCGACGCTGCCGATCCCGAGCTACGCCCGGGTGCGCAACCCGGCGAACGGGCGGGAAGTCATCGTGCGCATCAACGACCGCGGGCCCTTCCACAAGGGTCGCATCATCGACCTCAGCTACACCGCGGCACTCAAGCTCGACCTGCTGCGCGGCGTGGCGCCGGTGGAGGTGCAGCGCATCACCTATGCCGAGATCCGCGCCGGCCTGGCCACGCCTGCGCCGACCGAACCGGCCCCGGTCTACCTGCCCGCAGCGCCGCCGGGCGGCCCGGAGCGCGAGACCACGGCCGGCGGCGCTGCCACGGTCTGGCTGCAGTTCGGCGCGTTCGCCAGGCTCGACGGCGCCGAGGCCCTGCGCCAGCGCGTGGCGCAAGCCGACTTGACCCTGCTGCCGCTGCTCACCGTCGTGCGCGAGGCCGGCCTGCACCGGCTGCGGGCCGGCCCGTTTCCGAGCGCCGACGAGGCGCGTGCCACGGCCGCGCGGCTGCGCGACGCCGGCGGGCCGGAGGCCACCGTCATCGAGCGGCGCTAACGCCCACCCGCCACGTCGAGGATGGCGCCCACCGTGTAGCTCGCCGCGTCGCTGAGCAGCCAGACGATGGCCTCGGCGATCTCCTCCGGCCGGCCCAGGCGCTGGATCGGGATCGTGGCGGCGACGCTCTGCGGGTCCAGCCCGCTGTCGGCGTGGATCTCGGTCTCGATGACGCCCGGTCGCACGCCGTTGACGCGGATGCCTTCGGCAATCAGCTCGCGCGCCAGGCCCTTGGTGAGCGTGTCCACGGCGCCCTTGGTCGCCGCGTAGTCGACGTAGATGCCGCCGGAGCCGAACTCGGCCGCGCGCGAGCTGACATTGACGATGGCGCCGCCCGAGCCGCCGCGCTGGTGGCTCATGCGCCGCGCAGCCTGTTGGCAGCACCGCAGCGTGCCGATGACGTTCACGTCGAACAGCCGGCGCCAGCGGTCGGTGCTCATGCCTTCCAGCCGCCCGGCGGGTGCCACGATGCCGGCGTTGTTGACGAGCCCGGCCAGCCGCCCGCCGGCACGGTCGATCTGCTCGAACATCGCGGCCACCTGCGCGTCGTCGGCCACGTCGGCCTGCAAGCTCAGCGTGCGCCGGCCCAGCGCCTGGATGCGCGCGGCCAGGGCCTGTGCCGAGGCGGCGTCCCGGGCGTAGTTGAGGGCCACATCCCAGCCCGCCTCGGCACAGCGCCAGGCGGTGGCCGCACCGATGCCGCGCGAACTTCCCGTGATCAATACCCAGTTCGTCATGCGGACATTGTGGCGTTGTGGGGGAAGATGCCAGCCTCGCTCATGGAGTTTCTCGACGTCCCCACGCTGCTGCAGATCAGCGCCGCCTTCAACGTGATTGCGGCGCTGGCGTGGCTCGTGCTGGCCAGCACCTTCCGCATCGCACCGCGGGCCAGCTGGCTGATGGTGGCCAGCCACCTCGTGCGCGTGCCGCCGCTGACCTGCGGCGACTGCCTCGCGCACGCGCCGACCGCTCTCCGGCTGGCCCTGCCGGAGCTGCTGTTGATGAGCAGCGTCGTACTGCTGCTGTTCGCGCTGCGCCGCATGGTCGCGAGCCGCGTGCGCGCGCGGCACATCGGCTGGATCAGCGTGCTGGGGGCCACGGGCATCCTGGCCGGCGTGGCCGCCGGGTCGGTGCGGACGCCGCAACTCGCCAACATGCTGAGCATGGGCGTGCTGGCGGCGCTGGCCGTGCGGGAGATCTGGCGCGGCGTGGGCGACCGTCTGTCGCGCAGCATCACCGTCTGCACCACCCTGCCCTTCGCGGCCCTGGCGGTGCTGAGCCTGGTGCAGGCCAGCTTGCTGCTCTTCATGCCCGGCTGGACCGAACGTCTGCTCACACAGCCGCAGCCCGGTCCGGCGCGGGCGATCGCCGGCCTGGTGGTGACGGTCGGCATCACGCTGAGCCTGCTCGCCCTGATGATCTGGCGCCTGGTCATGCGCATCCAGCACCTCACGCACCGCGACCCATTGACCGGCGCACTGAACCGGCGTGCCTTCGAGCTGGCGCTGGCGGAGGCCCAGGCCAGCCTGACCCGCGGCCGCGGCTTCGCCCTGGTGATGATCGACATCGACCACTTCAAGCGCATCAACGACGAACATGGCCACGCCGCAGGGGATGCCGCCCTGCTGCACTGCGTCACGCTGTGGCAGGGCGCGCTGCGGGCGCTGGACCGGCTCGGCCGGCTCGGCGGCGAGGAGTTCTGCGTGCTGCTGCCGCTGGACTCGCCCGGCGACCTGGCTGCCGCCGCGTCCGTGGCCGAGCGGCTTCGCAGCCAACTGGCCGCCACGCCGCTGCGCTGGCGCGATGCCGACCTGCCCCTGACGGCCAGTTTCGGCGTCGCGCTGCCCGTGGTGGGCGATGCGACCGGCGAGATTGCCGTCGTGCGCGCCGACGCCGAGCTCTACCGCGCCAAGGCCGAGGGCCGCAATCGCGTCTGCGTGGCGACCCACCTGGGAGGGGCTTCGTCATGACGGTCACGGTGGCGCAGACCCTGACGCTGCTGGTCGGCGTCATCCTCGTCGCGGCGGTGGGCACGGTCGTGTGGCTGGCCATGGCCCTGGTGGCCCGCATCGCGCCGCGGGCCTCCTTCGCGATGGCCAGCGCCAATGCCGCCGCCGCCGCGTCTCTCACGCTGCATGCACTGCGCGGCGTGCTGCCCGATGCGTTCACCTACTGGCCCGGCGATGTGCTCGCCATCGCGTCGTTCGCACTGCTGGCGGCGGCCGTGTCGGACATCACCTCCCGCCAGTTCACCTGGCGTGCGGGCAGCTCCACCGTGGTGACCGCGGCCGTGCTGCTGTTCCTCCTGCCGTACGAAGGCGACCTGCGCTGGCAGGCCCGCATCGTGGGCCTCGCCAGCGCCGGCCTGATGCTGATGTCCGGCCTGCAGGCCCGCCGGGCGCTGAGCGGGCGGCGGGACGGCCGGTTGTCGCCTCTGCTGCTGCCCCTGCCGCTGCTGCTGATCGCGCTGCTCCTGGGCGCCCGCGCCGTCGAGACGGTCATCAACCCCGGCCGCACACCCGACATGCGCGTGCCGACCGAATTCAACCTGCTCTTCCTGTGGGGCGCCCTGGTGCTGACGCTGCTGCAGAACGCCACGCTGGCCTTCCTGGTGCTGATGCGGCTCATCCTGCGCATCGAAAAGCTGCTGGAGCGCGATCCGCTGACGGGCACGCTCAACCGCCGCGCCTTCGACCGTGCGCTGGAAGAGGCGCATGCCGGCTTCGTGCGGGGCCGCGGCTATGCCCTCGTCATGATCGACATGGACCGCTTCAAGCATCTCAACGACACCCTTGGCCACGCGGCGGGCGACGCAGCACTGCGGCAGATGGTGGCGGAGCTGCGGCCGTGCGTGCGCGAGGTCGACCGCTTCGGCCGGCTCGGCGGCGAGGAGTTCGGCCTGCTGCTGCCCGACACCGATCTGGCCGGCGCCGCCCTGGTGGCCGAGCGCATGCGCATGCTGGTGGACTCCGCCCCGCTGCGCTGGCTGGAGCAGGACTGGCCGCTGAGCGCGAGCTTCGGCATTGCCGAGGCCGAGCGCGGCGACACCAGCGCCTCCGCCGTGCTTGCGCGGGCCGATGCCGCGCTCTATCGCGCCAAGGGCCAGGGGCGCAACGTCGTGCAGGCCTGAGCCGACATCGAACGGGGCCGCGGCCGCAGCGCGCCGGGGTGGTTATCCTGCCACGCCATGTACGCGCCCTTTTTCGGCTTGCGGCAGGCGCCGTTCTCGATCGCGCCGGACCCGCATTACCTGTTCATGAGCGAGCGCCACCGCGAGGCGCTGGCCCACCTGCTGTACGGCCTGGATGGCGGCGGCGGCTTCGTGCTGCTGACCGGCGAGATCGGTGCGGGCAAGACCACCGTGTGCCGCTGTTTCCTGGAGCAGATCCCCAAGCACTGCAACGTCGCCTACATCTTCAACCCGCGGCTGACCGCGCTGGAGCTGCTGCAGGCGATCTGCGACGAGTTCCACGTGCCCGTGCCGCCCGGGGCGCAGACGGTCAAGGCCTATGTCGACCCGCTGAACGCCTTCCTGCTGGCGCAGCACGCGGCAGGCCGCAACAATGTGCTGATCATCGACGAGGCGCAGAACCTGTCGGCCGACGTGCTGGAGCAGCTGCGCCTGCTGACCAACCTGGAGACGAGCGAGCGCAAGCTGCTGCAGGTCGTCCTGATCGGCCAGCCGGAGCTGCGCGACATGCTCGCCCGCCCGGAGCTGGAGCAGCTGGCGCAGCGCGTGATTGCGCGCTTTCACCTCGGCGCGCTGTCGCCGGCCGAGACGGCCAAGTACGTCTTCCACCGCATGAAGGTCGCCGGCTTGACGGGCCCGCTGCCCTTCGACCGGCCGGCGCTGAAGCTCATCCACGAGGTCACACGCGGCGTGCCGCGGCGGATCAACCTGCTCTGCGACCGCGCGCTGCTGGGCGGTTATGCGGGTGGGCACACGGTCGTGACGCCAGGCATCGTCCGGCAGGCGGCCGCCGAGGTGTTCGACACGCCCCGCCATGCCCCGGCGCGCACGCGGCGGCGCCGCCGCGACCCGCTGGGCCTCGGCCTGGTCGTGGGGGCCGCGGTGCTCGCGGGCGCGGGCCTGGCCTGGGCGCTGCAGCAGCCCTGGGCTGCGCGCCGCCCGGCCGACGCGGCGCCCTCCCCGGCGGCCTCGTCGCCCGCGGCATCGGCCGCCTCGGCAGCGCACCCCGCCGCGGCGGCGTCGGCGCCGGCATCGGCCGCCAGCGTTGCAGCACCCGCGCGGCCCGCACTGATCCATCTGGCCGACTGGGCACCCGACGACGCGGCCGCGTGGCACGCCCTGGCCGACCGCTGGGGCCTGCCCCTGCCCGCCGGCACCGACGCCTGCACCACGGCCCAGCAGCGCGGCCTGCAGTGCTACCGCAGCACCACCGGCAGCCTGTCGCTCGTGCGCCTGCTCGACCGCCCGGTGCTGCTCACGCTGCAGCGGCCGGGCCAGGCCGCGGCCCTCGTGACGCTCGTGGGGCTGGACGCGCAGCACGCCACCCTCGTCGCCGCCGGCCAGCCGCGGCGCCTGCCGCTGGATGAACTGGCCAGCGCCTGGCGTGGCGAGTTCACCACCTGGTGGCGCCCGCCGCCGGGCTATGCCAACCGTGCCAGCCACATCGTGCCGCTGCGTGAATGGCTGGGCGCACGCCTGGCGGCGCTGCAGAACCCGGCGGCCGCGGCCTCAGCCGCATCCGCAGCCCCGCCGGCCTGGCCCGAGCTGAGCCGCCAGATCCAGGCCTTCCAGGCCGCGCGCGGCTTGCAGCCGGACGGCCGCGTCGGCCCCGTCACGCTGATGTTGATCAACCAGGCCGCCGACGTGCCCGAGCCGCGGCTGGACCCGGCCCGCTGAAGATCCGAACGCCATGTCCTACATCCTCGATGCCCTGCGCCGCGCCGAAGCCGACCGCGAACGCGAGCGCGGTGCCGTGCCCGGCCTGCATGCCCAGCCGGCACCCGAAGACACGCTGGCCCGATCGACCTCGCCCCGGCGCTGGCTGCCCTGGGCCGGTGGCGGCCTGCTGCTGATCGCCGGGGTAGGCACCGGCGTGTGGTGGGCCGGCAGCGCCCGGGAGACCACCGCGCCCGTGCCGGCGACGGCACCCGCGGCATCACCCGAGCTCGCAGCACCCGTGCCGGCAGCACCTGCCCCGGCACCCGTCACCGCGGCCATCACGCCACCGGCACCGGCCGCCTCGGTGTCGCCCTACCTGCCGCCGGTGCCGCCACCGGCTGCAGTGGTCGCCTCGCCGGCACCGGCACCGCGGGCCGCTCCGCCCGCCGAGCCCGCCCGGTTGCCGCTCGCCAGCGAGCTGCCCGAGGCCACCCGGCGCGAACTGCCGCGCCTGGCGCTGGGCGGCTCGGTCTATTCCGACGACCCGCGCAGCCGCCTCGTCATCATCAATGGCGACGTGCTGCACGAAGGCGCACGGCTCGGACCTGACCTCCTGCTGGAGCAGATCCGCCCGCGCGAGCTGGTCCTGCGCTTCAAGGGGCAGGCCTACCGGCAGCCCTTGTGAGCCAGGCGCCCCGGGTGCGCCGGGGCGTGTCGATCACCAGACCTTGCAGTGCTGCCCGGCGGGCTTGACCAGCTTGGCGCCGGGTTGGCAGGCGAAGGCCTTCTCGAACTCCGGCATGTTCACGACGACGCCGTTGATGCGCCATCGGGCCGGCGAGTGCGGGTCGATCTTCGCCTGCACGCGCATCGCCTCGGGGCGGGCATCGGCGCAGTCCCACTGCGCGAAGCCGACGAAGAAGCGCTGCTCGGGCGTCATGCCGTCGCGGTTCTCCAGCGTGTGGCCCTTCATGTGCGCCTTCCAGGCTTCCCAGGCGAGCACGAGGCCACCGAGGTCGGCGAGGTCTTCGCCGAGCGTCAGCTTGGAATTGATCTTGATCTCGTCGACGACGGTGTAGGTGGCGTACTGGTCGGCCACGCAGGCGGCGCGCTTCTCGAATTCCTGGCCGTCCTTCTTCGTCCACCAGTTCTTGAGGTTGCCTTTGGCATCGAACTGCCGGCCTTCATCGTCGAAGCCGTGGGTCAGCTCGTGGCCGATGGTGCCGCCGGTGTTGCCGTAGTTGGGCGCCTCGTCCAGTCGCGGGTCGTACAGCGGCGGCAGCAGCACGGCGGCGGGGAAGTTGATGTCGTTCATCTGCGGGTCGTAATAGGCATTGACCGTCTGCGGGGTCATGCTCCACTCGCCGCGGTCCAGCGGCTGGCCGATCTTGGCCAGGCGGCGCCGGGCCTCGAAGGCATTGCCGCGCACGACGTTGCCGAGGAAGTCGCCACGCTGCACGGCGAAGGCCCCGTAGTCGCGCCAGCGCTCGGGGTAGCCCACCTTGTTGACGATGGCCTTGAGCTTCTCGTGCGCGCGGGCCTTGGTCTCGGCACTCATCCACGTGAGGCTGTCGATGCTGCGCGCCATCGCGGCCTCGATCTCATCGGTCATCTGCACCGTGGCCGCCTTCAGGTCGGGCGTGAAGTTGCGGGACACGAACTCCTGGCCGAGGGCTTCGCCAAGCTGCACGTCGACGAGGGCCACGCAGCGCTTCCAGCGCGCCTTGAGCTGCGGCGTGCCGGTCAGCGTCTGGCCGTAGAAGTCGAAGTTGGCCTGCACGAAGGCGTTGTCCAGCGCGGGCGCCAGGCTGCTCGTGAGCTGCCAGCGCAGGTAGGTCTGCACGTCCGCCAGGGGCAGGGCCTTCAGGCGCGCCGCCAGCGCCTTGAAGAAGGCCGGCTCGGTGACGTTGTAGCGGGCCTGGCCCGGGGGCGTGCCCAGGGCCGTCTGGTAGGCCGCCCAGTCGAAGCCCGGCGTGAGGGCCTGCAGCCCGCGCGCGTCGACGACGTGGAAGGTCTTGTACGGGTCGCGCTTGTCCACCTTGGACAACGACGCGCGAGCCAGCACGGTCTCGGTGGCCAGCACGCTGCGCGCCCCCGCCCTGGCCGCGGCCGGCGACTCGCCCAGCAGCTCGAAGGTGCGGGCCACGTGGGCCTCGTAGGCGGTGCGGATCTTGAGCGTCTTGTCGTCGCGCTTGAGGTAGTAGTCGCGGTCCGGCAGACCGAGGCCGCCGGCGTAGGCGAAGGCGATCTGGCGCGTGGCATCGGCGAAGTCCTGGCCGGCGCTGAAGCCGAAGAACAGCCGCTCGCCGCCGGCCGCCAGCTGCAGCTCGGCCAGCAGCGCGGGCAGGGCGCGCTTGTCCTTCAGCGCGGCGATGCGATCGAGCAGCGGCTGCAGGGGCTTCAGGCCCGCGGCCTGCACGGCGCCTTCGTCCATGCAGCTGGCGAAGTAGTCACCGAGCTTGGCCTGGTTCACCGAGCGCTCCGTGCCCGCGGCCGGCGCGGCCAGCGTGTTCAGCACGCCCCACAGGTAGCGCTGGTTCTCGTTGGCCATCTTGGCGTAGACCGACCAGCGCGACTGGTCGGCCGGGATCGGGTTGGTCTTCGTCCAGGACCCGCAGGCGAAGCGGTAGAGGTCCTCGCAGGGGTCGGCCGTGCGGTCCATGGCCGTGAGGTCCAGGCTCGGGGTGTAGGGCAGCGTGTCGAGCGGAGATTCCGTCGAGGCGGTGCCGGACGCATGGGCCAGGGTGGCGGCCAGCAGCGCCGGGAGCAGCAGTCGTTTCATGGGTGTCGAAGGAGATGCAGTGCTGGGATTGTCAGCGCCCGGCTGGCCGCAGCCATTCGTCAGCCCGTCGGCCCCTCAGCGAACGCGGCGCCCCTCGGCCGCGCCGGCTATCAGCTGTGCCAGGCGCCGCTCGCGTGTCTCGTCCTGCTTGGCGCTCATCACCCAGCGCAGCATCTGCCGCCGCCAGCCCGGCGGCTGTGTCTCGAACCAGGCCCAGGCCCGGCGCTGGCGCCGGAAGCGCTTCTCCAGCGCCGGCGGCAGCTCGATGTCGCCCTGATGCTCGTAGGAGTAGACGATGCTGCGCCGGTCCACGCGCTTGTCGAAGGCCGCCAGGCCAGCCGGGGTCATGCGGCCTTCGGCGCTCAGCACGGCCACGCGCTCGATGTTGACGCGGCTCCAGATCGACGTGGCCCGGCGCGGCGTGAAGCGGACCTGGTAGCGCAGGGCGTCCACGCGCCGGCGGATGCCGTCGATCCAGCCCACGCACAGCGCCTCGTCGACCGACTCCGGCCAGGTCATGCTCGGCACGCCGGAGCCGACCTTGTGATAGCCGACGATGACCTCGGCCGCCGTCGCGGCATGGCGGGCCAGCCAGTCGCGGAACTCGGCGGGCGAGGCGAAGTAGATCGGTTCGGCCATGATGCGCACATTCTGGATTGCCTGGACCGGCCTGACCCTCCCATGACCACCCTGCTCCTGCTCGTCCCGATTGCCGACGATCACAAGGCGCTGCTGCACGCGCGCTTTCGCGTCATCGACGCGCCCGACGCCGCCCGCCGCGCCGCCGCCATCGCGGCCCATGCGGACGAGATCGAACTCGTGCTGACCAACGGCGCCACGGGCTTTCGGGCCGACGAGATCGCCGCGCTGCCGCGCCTGAAGTTGCTGGCGGCCCAAGGCGCCGGCTACGAGAACCTGGACATCGCCGCGGCCAGGGCACGTGGCGTGGCCCTGTGCAACGGCGCGGGCACCAACGACGACTGCGTGGCCGACCACACCCTCGCGCTGCTGCTGGCCAGCGTGCGCGCCCTGCCGCAGCAGGGCACGGCCGTGCGCGCCGGCGTGTGGCGCGATGCGCTGCCGCTGTATCCGCACTTCAGCGGCCGGCGCCTGGGCGTGATCGGGCTGGGGGCCATCGGCCGCAAGATCGCCACGCGGGCGGCGGCCTTCGGCATGGTGATCGGCTATCACAACCGCCGCCCGCGGGACGATGCCGGCGGCGCGACCTGGTTCGACAGCCCCGTCGCGCTTGCGGCCTGGGCGGACGACATCGTCGTGGCCACACCCGGGGGCGCCGGCACCACCCACCTCGTCAACGCCGAGGTGCTAGCCGTGCTCGGCGCGGGCGGGCATGTCATCAACATCGCCCGCGGCAGTTGTGTCGACACCGCCGCGCTGGCAGCCGCGTTGCACGCCGGCCAGATTGCCGGCGCGGCGCTGGATGTCTACGAGGGCGAGCCGCGGCCGCCCGAGGCCCTGGTCGGCCTGCCCAACGTCATCCTGACGCCCCATGTCGCCGGCTGGTCGCCCCAGGCCATCCGCGCGACGGTGGAGAACTTCATCGCCAACGTCGACGCGCTGGAACGCGGCGCGCCGCTGCGCACGCCGATCTGACCCGGCGGCGGCCTCAGTGGCCGCGCATCACCTCGGACTCGCCGCGCGGCGGGAAGTGCCGCCGGGTGCCGGCGTCCAGCGCCAGCTCGATCTCGGTGCGGCTCAGCGGCGCGGGCTGCCCGCCCGGTGTCGGCGGTCGGTTGGGCTCGGTGTCTTCCCACAGGCCCGCATCCAGCACGGTGTCCAGCCCCGGGTCCCGGCGATCACGCGGGGGCCGGGGGGCCAGCCAGGCCGGCAGGGTCAACAGGCGAAGCGGCGTGGTGAAGGGCTTCATGGTTCCTCCTTGACGGTTTCCCTGACAAAACGAAATCGCCGGGCGGAACACGCCAAGGTCGGCGCACTCACCCCTCATTTGAGGGGGTCGAGCCGTGACGACAATGACGCCATGCGACCCACAGGCCTTCCCACGCTGACCGGGCTCGCCCCGGCCCGCCGGCGGGCAGCGGCGGGGCGCGCTTGAGCCGCTGGTCGACCGACCCGGGCCGCGCCCGGGCGCCACAGGGCCGGCGCCGCCCGCGCGGCCCTGGCCCGGCGCTGGTGGTGTCGCTGCTCGTGCATGCCCTGCTGCTGAGCCTGACCTTCGGCGGCGAAGGCTTCGGCTTGCCGGGCCTTGCGCTGCCCTGGCAGGACCGGCGCGCCGAGGTGCCGGTCCTGCGCGTGGTGCTGCTGCAACCCCCACCGCTGCCCGCGCCCCCCACCGACCTGCCGCCGCCCGCGGCGCCGACGGCCGCCCCGGCTGACCCGGTCACCGCAGACCCGACGCCGCCCCCATCGGCGGCGCTGACCGCCCCGACCGCCATTGCCCCGACGGCCCTCATCGCCGTCGACAAGGCCGCCGACCCGCGCTGGACGGTGCCGGCGGCGCTGCCGGCCTCGGCGCCGATCGTGGCCGCGTTCGAAGCCGCTTCCAGCCCGCTGGCCGACCGCAGCGAGCTGTCGCGCCTGCGCGTGGCACGCGACCCCGCGCTGACCCGCGACACCGCCTCGCGCAGCGATGAACTGGCCCAGCTCGACCGCGCCCGTGGCGAGGCGCAGCAACTCACGCAGCAGGTGGTGCAGCAGCAGCTGGACCGCCTGGCCGAGGCCGAACGCCAGGCGGCCGCCCAGCGGGAGGCCGAGCGCGTGGCCGCCGAGCGCCGGGAGGCCGAACGCCAGGCCGCGGCCCGGGCCGAAGCGGCCCGGCAGGAGGCCGAGCGCGCCGACGCGGCCCGGCGCGAAGCGGCCCAGCAGGAGGCGGCAAGGCAGGAGGCAGCCCGCCAGGAGGCGCTGCGGCAGGAGGCCGCCCGTCAGCAGGCGGCCCAAGCCGAAGCGGCCCGCCAGGCTGCAGCCCGGCAGGAGGCCGCGCGCCAGGAAGCGGCCCGGCAGGACGCCGCCCGACAGGAAGCCGCGCGGCAGGAGGCGGCCCGTGACGCAGCCCGTGAAGCCGCCGCCCGCGCGCAGGCCGCCCAGCTCGCCGAAGCCAAGGCCGCCGAAGCGCAACGCGAGGCCCGCCTGCGCGCCATCGGTCAGCAGCTCAACGAAGAAGCCGCCAAACGCGACGCCGCGCGACAGGCCGCGCCCAACAACCTGCCCTCGTCCTGGAGCAGCGCCCGGCGCGGCCGGCTCT
The DNA here is from genome assembly GCA_003963005.1 of Burkholderiales bacterium. GTDB lineage: Bacteria > Pseudomonadota > Gammaproteobacteria > Burkholderiales > Burkholderiaceae_C > Pelomonas. The sequence continues at coordinate 35,242 of RXJW01000043.1, read as the reverse complement.
TCGGCCGCACCGATGCGAACGCCGAGATGGTGCTGTACGCCGAAGCGTGGGCGCGCAAGATCCAGCTCAACCCGACGATGGACGCCGTCCGTGAGCTGGTGCGCCAGCCGCACACCGACCCGCTGGTCACGGTCGCGATCCGCGCCGACGGCACGGTCGAGTCCGTCAGCTTCACCCGCTCCAGCGGCGTCCCGGCCATCGACGAAGCGGTGCGCCGCATCATCGAAGGCCAGGCCAACTACCCAGCCTTCCCGCCGGCACTGGCGCGCGAGTACGACGTCATCGAGATCCGCCGCACCTGGCATTTCGATTCGGCCATCCGGCTGTACTGACGACGCGCAGCAACATGCTGCAGCGCACACAGAGGGAATCTCCGCAAGCTGGCCTTCAACCCCGGTGCTAGCGTGAGGCGTTGTTCCAGGCCCGGCCTTGCCGTCCGCCGCCGGGCGCGCTGTTCGTTCCGCCAAGAAGACCCCACAAGGAGACATCGATGAGAACGTTCCTCCGCTCGGCGCTGTGTCGCGCCGCCTTGCCGCTGCTCGCAGCCGCCTGCCTCGCCCCGGTCGCCCACGCCAGCACGCTCACGCAGAACGTGTCCTGGACGATCAACCGGGCCGGCACCACCGCCAAGTACCGTGTCGTCGCCTACGGGGACTCGATCTACGCCGGCTACAACGGCTCGGTGTCCAACGCCGCGAAGTACTCGGCGCCGACGGTGGATGCCGAATACCTGTCCGCGCTCTGGAACGCGAACATCGAGAGCGTGCGCCGCGCCAAGTCCGGCGCCGTGGCCTCGGACGTCTACAACAACAAGATCGTGGCCGAGAAGTCTTACATGCAGGCCGCCTCCACGCGGGTCGTGACCTTCGAGATGTGCGGCAACGACGGCCTGCAGGCGCGGTCCGCCTTCAAGAGCCAGACCGGCACCTGCAACTACAGCGGCATGGACACGGCCGTCGCCAACTGCAAGACCTACGTCGCCGCGGCGATGGACTACATCAACGCCAACGCCTACTCGGGCGTGAAGCTCAAGATCATCTCCAACCTGCACTATCCCGGCTACAACGCCGACAACACGCAGAGCAGCTGCAAGGACGCCACCACCGGCGCGACGGTCAACCTGCGTGACCGCTTCCTGCCCAAGCTCGCGCAGATGAACTACTGGATGTGCGAGTACGCCCGCCAGAAGGGCTTCGTCTGCGCCGACAACTTCGCGCAGTACATGGGCGCCGACTACGACAGCAACGGCGACGGCATCATCGATTCCGACGGCTTGCGCTACGTCGCGGGCGAGAGCGAGGCCAGCTACGTCGGCCGCATCACCGGCACGCTCAAGAGCACCCTCCGCGATGCCAATGCCAAGTTCGTGTCGGCCAGCAGCAGCTTCGACTACATCCAGTCCGACGACACCCACCCGACCTACACCGGCGGCACGGTCTCGGCCGGCCTGTTCGGAGGCACCACCGGCTCGGGCGCGGCGCGCTACACGTCGTTCACGAACGGCAAGAGCCCGATCTGGAACCAGTACGGCCACGAGCGCATGGGCTGGGCGATCTCGACGTCCAACCCGGCGGCGCCCTGACGCCGCGGGGCTGACGCCATGACCGAGCGCCACGCCGACACGCCCGCCGCCTGGGGCACCTCGCCCTGGGTGCTGGGGCTTGCGCTCGGCGCGGTGGCGGCGGGTGTGGCCTGGTGGTGGCCGAGCGCGGAACCGCCCGCTGCGCCGCCGGCCGTCGCCCTGGCGGTCACCGCGCTGCCGCCGCCGGCTGCAGTCGCTGCGTCATCCGTCGCGGCCGAGCGCCGCTTGCCCCTCGCGCAGACCGCACCGCCGCCCGTCACGCCCGCGGTGCCGCAGATCCCGCGGCACCGCGACCCCACCGGTGACCTCACCCCCGACCTCGCCGACTACGTGAACCCCGGCGAGCGCCCGACCATGGCCGACGTCATCCAGCGACTGCAGGCCGCCGGCGTGCGCACGGGCCTGGCCGCCTTCAACCCACCCGGCACCCGGCCGCCGCTGATCGGCCTGGCCGTGCCCGAGAACTTCGAGCTGCCGCCCGGCTATGTGCGCCACCACCAGGCCACCGACGACGGCCAGCGCATCGAGCCCATCCTGATGTTCGCGCCCGACACGCCCACCCTGGTCCTCCACGGCCGCACGGTCACCGTGCCCCCCGACCGCGTCGTGCCGCCGGAGCTGGCACCGCCCGGCCTGCCGATCCGGCGCATCGTCGTGCCCGCCCCGGCGGACGGCCCGCGTTGAGCGCGCTGGCGGGAGGAGCCCGGCTGGCACGCAGCCGGTGGAGCGGCATCGCCCTGGCCGCCCTGCTCTGCGCGGTCTATGCCCAGGGCGGCCTCGGCTGGGTGCTCGGTATCGTCGCCTGGGTGCCGTGGCTGCGCACGCTCGACGGCGAGCGCTCGCTGCGCGGCACGCTGCTGAGCGCGTGGGCGATGTCGGTGGGCTACATGGCCGCGGTGCTGGCCTGGTTCGGCGCCGCGCTGGGCACCTACACGCAGATCGGCGACGCGGCGGGCCTGGCCCTGCTGCTGCTCGCCGCGCCGCTGCTGCAGCCGCAGATCCTCGCCTTCGCGCTGGTGCGCCGACTCGCCCGGAGCCAGCACGGCGCGGCCTTCGCCGCGGTCGCGGCAGCTGCCGCCTGGGTGGCCACCGAATGGATGCTGCCGCACGGCCTCGGCGGCACCTTCGGCCACGGCCTGTATCCCTCCGACTCGCTGCGACAGGCCGCGGCCTGGATCGGCGGGAGCGGGCTCACCGCCGCGCTGCTGCTCGCCAACGAAGCCCTCGCAACGACCTGGGCACACCGCCGCGCCGGCCTGCGCGCAGCAGCGCCATCACTCGCCTGGGCGCTGCTGTTGCCGCTGCTGCTCGCCGCCATCGGCACGCTCCGCTCAGCGCACGACGAGCCGCCCGCCACCACCGTGCGCCTCGGGCTCGTGCAGGCCAACATCACGGGCTACGAGCAGCGCCGTCGCGAGCAGGGCGCGGAAGGCGTGGTGCGCGAAGTGCTCGGCACGCACTTCGCGATGAGCTATGACGCCATCGAGCACCAGCAGGTGGACGCCGTGCTGTGGTCCGAGACCGTCTATCCGACCACCTTCGGCCGCCCCAAGAGCGAGGCCGGTGCGGATCTGGATGCCGAGATCCTCGCCACGATGGACGCGGCCGGCGTGCCCTTCGTCTTCGGCACCTACGACCGTGACGAGACTGGCGAGTACAACGCCGCCGCCTTCGTGCAGCCCGGTGCCGGCGTCATCGGCCGCTACCGAAAGACGCGGCTTTTCCCCTTCACCGAGGCCCTGCCCGCGTGGCTGGACGTGCCCGTCGTCCGCACCCTGCTGCCCGCCGCCGGCCAGTGGCGGCCCGGCGACGGCGCGCGCGTCTTCCCGCTGCGGCTGAAGAACGGCCGCGAGGTGCCGGTGCTGCCACTGATCTGCCTGGACGACACCGACCCGCGTCTGGCCATCGACGGCGCGCGGCTGGGCGCACAGCTCATCCTGACGATGTCCAACGACGAATGGTTCACGCGCTACCCGCAGGGCGCCGCGCTGCACCAGGCCGTGGCGATCTTTCGCAGCATCGAGACAGGACTGCCGCAGTTCCGCGTGACCACCAACGGCCTGAGCGCCGTGATCGACGCCCGAGGCCGCCTGCTGGCCACGAGCCGCATGGGCGAGCGGACCCTCGTCATCGGCGAACTGCCCGCACGCGACCCCGCGCCGACGCTGATGGTGCGCTGGGGCGACTGGGTCGGCCGTGCCGCGGCAACGCTGCTGGCGGCCTGGGCCCTGTGGGCCGCGGCGGCGCGCATCGCCCCCGCCCGCTCCGCCACCGCGGCCGCCGTGCTGCCCGTCGACGTGACCGTGCTGTCACCCGCCACGCGCGCCGTCACCGCGGCGCTGCGCCTGTTCTCACGCGGCGGCGCCCTGGCCATCGGCGCGGCCTGGCTGCTGGGCGACACGACGATCACCGGCAACACCTTGGCGCTGCTGCGCACCTTCGTCGCGCTGTGCCTGCTGCCCGAGGTCATCGCGGGGGCGCTGCTGCGCAGCAGCAGGGCGCGACTGCAACTGCAGGACGGTGTGCTGCAACTGCAGCGCGGTGCCCGCACGCTGACCCTGCCGCTGGCCGACATCGCCAGCGTGGCGCCGTGGCGGCTGCCGTGTCCCGCCGAAGGCGCGTCCCTGCGCCTGCACACCGGCCGCACCTGGCCGCATCGCCTGTCGCTGCGCAACCCCTGGGCCCTGGCCGCTGCCCTCGGGCTGCCCCTGGCCGCTGCGCCCGGCCGCCTGGCCACCTATGCCCGTGCCCGCGCCACCGGCCCGCGCAGCCGCCTGGGGCACCCGGTGTTGACGTTCGGCCTGCTGCCGCTGCTCCTTGCGGTGCCCGCCTTCACGCTGCACCAGAACATCGCCTTCGGCAGCCCCTTCGGGGAGTTCCACAGCTTCGGCCTGACGGCCTATCTCCAGGCGCTGGCGCTGTGGTGGGCGGCGTGGGCGGTGGGGGTGGTGGTGTGCTCGGTAGTCGTGCGGGCGACGATCGAAGCGGTCGCGGCAGGGGCGGCGCTGGTGCAGCCTGAAGCGGCACCCGCCAGCCGCGCCACACTGGAACGGCTCGGGCTGTTGATCCTGCTGGCCGGCATGCCGACGTGGCTATTGGTGCGGGCGACGATCTGAGGTCCAGCGCAGGCCGGCGCGGCCCATCAAGTCGTTGCGAGGCTCAACCACGGCCACCGGGCCCGGTAGGACGCCGTCTTGCGCTCGAACAGCGCCCGGTGCGGCACCAGCGGGTTCGGCGCCAGCACGCCGTCGTAGAGCAGCGCCAGCCCGTTGGGCGCGTAGAGCTCGCCCGGCCGCACGCCGACGCAGGTGGCGGGCACCAGGAAGCGGTCGATGCCGTCGCGGGCGCTGTGCAGCTGCGGGTAGGTCTCGCCGAAGTCTTGCTCGTACCAGAGGTGCACGCGCGCCTGGTTGGCGCATTCGACCGTGATGCCGAGGTCGCCCAGCACCGCGTCCACGCGGGCCTGCATGCGCTGCTCGGCCTCGCGGCTGAGGTCGTGGGGGTCGAAGTAGAAGAGGTCGTAGTCCTTGATCGAGGCCGCTGGCGACTGGCCGCTGCGCAGGTTCCACACCGTCTGGAACAGGCAGCCGGCCACGAGCCAGCCGTCCGGCAGGTCGAGTGCAGCCCAGCGGTCGAGGATGGCGCGGTTGTGGGGGTTGGCGAGCAGGTCGGACCAGAATCGGTCGGTCAGCGGGTCGGCGGCGGGCATGGCGTCATTCTGGGGGCGCCGGGGCGGTCCGATATGCTCCCGCCCAGTTGTATACACAAGTGGAGCATTGCATGACGACCCATGACATCGTCATCGCCGGCGGCGGCATCTCGGGCCTCTTCTGCGCGCTGCGCCTGGCCGAGGCCGGCCACCGTCTCCTCGTGCTCGAAGCCGCCGCGGACCGCTGGGGCGGCCGCATCGAGACCGAGGAGATGGACGGCTTCATCGCCGAGTACGGCCCGATGCGCTTTGAGCCGACGCTGCAGCCGCGCTTCGCGGCGCTGTGCGCGGAGCTCGGCGTGGGCCTGGTGGATTTCTTCGGACCGTCGGCGGACCAGGTCAGCAGCGATGACGCCGACCTGCCCGAGGCGGAGCGCGGCCTGAACTCGCTGCAGCTGCTCAAGCGCGGCATCATGCTGATCATGGGCCGCGCGCCCGATGACCAGGCCTGGATCGACGCGCTGACCGAGGCCGACTACATGCGGCTGCGCAAGCACGCCCAGCTGCACGGCCAGCCGCTGTGGGCCATGGGCTTCTGGAACGCGCTGTCGGCGCAAGGCATCCTGAGCCACCGGGCGCTGGTGAAGCTGCGCGACACCGGAACCTTCTATCACATGATCCCGGAGAACCTGAACGCCGCGGAGTGGATCATCTGGTGGCTGCGCGCCCTCAAGACGGTGGGCCAGCAGCTCGCCAGCATCGAGGGCGGCTCGGCGCGCCTGACGGCGCAGTTGCTGGCACGCCTGCGCTCGCATGCCAACGTGACCTTGGCCGGCGGCCACAAGCTCGTGGGCGTGCGGCCGGTGGAGCTGGGCAAGCCCACGCTCGCGCTGGACGTGGCCACGCAGAACGGCGCCGTCACGCTGCGCACCGAGCGGCTGGTGCTGGCGCTGCCGCGCCTGCCGCTGCTCAAGCTGACGCGCCACCTGCCCGAGCACGTCGCCAGCCAGCTCGACAGCGTCAACGGCTTCCCGATGCTGAAGGTGTTCTTCGTGTGCAGTACGCCGTGGTGGAGCTACGGCCAGGCACCGCAGCAGTACGCCAACTGCATGCCGACGCGCGAGATCCACTACTTCCGCCGCCCGCCCGAGGCCGACGCCGACGGCCACGGCATGGTGCTGCTGTACATGGACCGCCCGTCCACCGAGTTCTGGCGTCACTACGTCATCGACGGCGACCGCCACGACCGCGCGGAGCTGGACCAGAACGGCCGCATCGTCGATGCCTTCGCGCTGTTCGTCGCACGGGACGTGAAGCGCGCCGCGGCCAGCGAAGAGTCGGCCCTCAAGCTCACCGACCATGCCCGGCGCATCTTCGGCGACCTGAGCCTGGCGGAGACGACGCAGTACATCCGCAACTCCATCATCACCTACGGCATCCGCGACTGGGCGCGCGCGCCCTACGGCGCCGCCAACCACGGCTGGCAGCCCGGCGTGCGCTCGTGGAAGGTGATGGAGGCTTTCAAGGCCTTCGACTTCGGCAGCGGCGCGCGCAACCTGCACATCGTCGGCGAGGCCTACTCCGACTACCAGGGCTTCATCGAGGGTGCGCTCAACAGCGCCGAGCTGGCCCTGGCCACCATCCCCGCGCCGGCGCAGGACGATTCCGACGTCGATGCCGGCCTCGGCCTGAGCTGAGTGCGGCTGCGTCAGCCGCGGCCGGAGCGCAGCAGCGTCATGCGCCCGCCGCCCGCCCAGAGGTCCAGCGGCTTGCGGATGTCCTGGCGGAGCTGGTTCTCGCTGTCGGCCGAGGCGTCGAGCAGGCCGACCCAGGCGTTGCGGCCGCTCTCCTTGGCGTCGTAGAGCGCCGCGTCGGCCAGGTCGATGGCGGCATGCCAGTCCAGCGCGCGCGGCAGGTGCGTGCACAGCGGGAAGGCGGAGAAGCCCACCGAGCACGTCTGCGCCACGCGCACGCCGGCGCCGAGGTCGAAGGGCATCGCCGCCACGGCCAGCCGCGCCCGCTCGGCGAGTTCGGCCGCACGCGATCGCGGCGTGCCGCGGGCGACGATCAGGAACTCCTCGCCACCCCAGCGCACGAGGTAGTCGGTGGCGCGGAACACCTGCTCCAACCGGCCGCGCATCTGCTTGAGCACCGCGTCGCCGGCCATGTGGCCGTGGGCATCGTTGATGCGCTTGAAGTGGTCGATGTCGATCAGGAAGAAGAGCAGGTCCTGCTCGCTCTCCGCCTCGCCGAGCAGGGTTTCATAGTGGCGGACGGTGAGCGCCACGTCAGCCGGCATCTGCCGGTCCAGGAAGCGACGGTTGCGCAGGCCGGTCAGCGGGTCGGTGAGGCTGGCTTCCTCCAGCTCCAGCGACTTGGCGGTCAGCGCGGCCGTGGCGGCCTCCAGCGCGACGGTGCGCTCCTGCACGCGGGCCTCCAGCACGCGGTGGCGGTGCAGCAGCAGCCGCGTGCGGGCGTTGACGATGCCCACCACCAGCAGCACGGCAGCCACCAGGCCACCGGCCAGCGCCCAGCGCGTCTGCCACCAGGCGGCCTGCACCTCCACCGGGATCTTGAGCTCGTGCGAGCTCCAGGCGCCGTCGCGGTTGCTGCCCTGCACGCGCAGCGTGTAGCGGCCGGGCGCGAGGTTGGTGTAGGCGGCCGAGCGGCTCAGCGCGCCGGCGTCGATCCAGCCGGCGTCCAGGCCTTCAAGGCGGTAGCGGTAGCGGTTGCGGCCAGGCTGGCTGTAGTCGAGCGACGCGAACGCGAGGCTCATGCCGCGCTCGCCGGGGGCGAGCACCAGCGGCGCACCCTCGGGCAGCGGCCGCTCCGCGCCATCGACGCGCAGCTCCGACACCACCAGCGGCGGCTTGTACGTCCAGGGCGCGAAGCGGTCCGGGTCGATGACGAGCAGGCCGCGCGCACCGCCGAACAGCATGCGGCCGTCGTCCAGCTTGGCATAACTGCGGAACCAGCCGGTCCCGAGGTCGGCGCCGTCGGCGGCCCCGAGCTCGCGCCGCTCGCCGCTGCGCGGGTCGTAGACGTTGCGCTGCGACCAGATGCGCCCCTGCTTGTCGAACAGCAGGTTGGCACCGAAGGCACCGCCCACGTCCGAGGCGCGCACGAATTCGAAGCGGGCCTTGCGGCCGTCGCTGTCGAGCAGGCGATGCAGGCCGGTGCCGGTGTCCACCCACAGGCGACCGGCGAGGTCGACTGCCATGCCCAGCACGGTCTGCCCGGTCAGGCCCTTGGCCTCGACCCATTCGGCGACCGGCTCCTCGGCGTCGGGCTTGGCAATGCGCAGCAGGCCCGCGGCGCCGCCGGCCCACAGGCTCCCGTCGGGCATGCCGGCAAAGGCATTGACCTCGCCGGTACCGCCAACCAGCCCTGCGGTCGGGATTGGCCGCATGACGGGCTTGTCAGGCGTCCAGCGCATGACGCCGTCGAGCGTGGCGATGAAGAGCGAACCGTCGTCCGTGGCGTGGAAGCGCCGCGGCACGGCATTGCCGCTGCGCAGGGTTTCCTTCCAGCGGCCCTGGGTGTCGAAGCGCAGCAGCTGGGTGTCGATCGACACCCAGACCGAGCCGTCCTTGGTCTGGCCCAGCGCATTGACGCGCCCCGGTGGCAGGCCGGCGGTGCCCGGGGCGATCAGGCCCAGCGGCTGCAGGTTGCGGTCACGCCGTTCGATGCCGCCGGCCAGGGTGCCGAGCCAGATCTCGCCGTTGTCCAGCTGCAGCATGCTGCGCACGTCCAGGCCGCCGGAGACCGCACCGATCGCCTCGCGCACCATGGACAGGCCCGGCAGCGGTGGCACGTGGCGCATGAGGCCGCCGCCGTAACTCCCCGCCCAGACGGTGCCGGACGGGTCGCGCAGCAGCGCTCGCACGTCGCTGCGCGGCGCGGTACCCGCACCGGCGCCGGTGGCGGGCAGCCGCTCGATGAGGCCGCCGTCACTCGCGCGGCGCCGCGACAGGCCGGAGGCATCGCCGAACCAGAGTTCGTCCGCATCGGGCTGGGCCATCGCCATGACCGGCCACACCCCCGAGGTGGCGCCGGGTTGTGCGCCGGGTGAGAAAGGCAGCGGCAGGCCCTGCGCCGACAGCGCCCGCAGCCGGCCCTGGGCCGTGCCGACGATGACGCGGCCATCCAGGGCCTCGGCCAGCAAGGTGATGAGCTGGTCGCCCAGGCCGACGTCCAGCGCCTCGATCGGGCCGTCCACCGGCTTGCGCGCCAGGCCGCGCCACGTGCCGATCCAGAGCGTGCCCTGGCGGTCGACAAGCAGGGTCTGCACACGGGTGTCGGGCAGGCCGTCTTCCTTGCCGCGGTGGTGGGTGAAACGCTGGGTCTTGACGTCGAAGCGGTCGAGCCCGCCGCTGCCGCCGATCCAGAGCGTGCCGTCCTTTTCGAGCGCCAGCGTGCGCACGGTGTTGGCCGACGGGGCCGTGTCATCGGCTGAACTGCCGTCGCGCGCCCAACGGTCCCACCGCCCGGTGGCGACATCCATGCGCACGAGGCCACTGTTGCCCGCCGCCACCCAGATCCAGCCACGCGGATCGGGCAGCAGCGAACGCACGAACTGCTCGGGCAGCAACTGCCCGTCCGGGCCACTCAGCGGGTAACGGCGAAAGGCATAGCCATCAAAGCGCAGCAGCCCCTCCGGCGAACCCGCCCAGAGCAGGCCGCGAGCGTCCAGGGCAAGGGCTGAGACGACGTTGTCACGCACGGCCCCCGGCTCACCGATGGGCTCGAACCGCGGCACGACGGCCTGCGCCGTCGCCCACCCCCACAGGAACAGCAGGGCTGCGAGCCCTCTTGTTATGGACACCCTCATGCCCGCGATTCTCCGCGAGGGTGGGCACGGCGCATGCCGGCACAAGCCCTCAAGGGAAAACTCACGGCCCCGCGCAGCGCCGGCCCGCGCCGGACCCTGGACCGTGAAATAGTCGCCAGCGGCGAATGTTTCTATCAAATATATTCAACACACTTCTATCATTTAAGCAGAAACTAACAGCGAAGGCTCTCACCCCCGATGCTCTTGCAGCGTCATGGAGTTCTCCATGGACACCCCTCTCGCCCCACCCGCCCCGTCGACCTCCTCCCCACCCCCGGTCATGCCGGAAGCGTCGGTCGCGACGGCCACCTTGCTGTTCGTGGACGACGAGCCGGCCATCCTGAGCGCCCTGCGCCGGCTGTTCCGCCCGATGGGCTACCGCATCCTGCTCGCCGAAAGCGGCGACGCGGCGCTGGAGATCCTGGCCCGCGAGCCGGTGGACCTGGTGTTGTCGGACATGCGCATGCCCGGCATGAACGGCGCGCAGCTGCAGCAGGTCGTGCGTGAGCGCTGGCCCGACGTGGCCCGGCTGCTGCTGACCGGCTATGCCGACATCAGCTCGACGATCGCCGCCATCGACCAGGGTGAGATCCAGCGCTACATCGCCAAGCCCTGGGATGACCAGGAGGTGTTGCTGGCGGTGCGCGAAGGCCTGGAGCGCGCCCGGCTGCGCCAGGAGAACCGCCGGCTGCTGGCCCTGACCCAGGCCCACAACGAACAGCTGGAGCGCCGCGTGGCAGCGCGTACCTCGGAGCTGTCGCAGGTCAATGCGATGCTGGAGCAGGCCTTTGCCGATCTGCGCGAGAACTTCCTGCTGTCGATCAAGGTGTTCGCCGGCCTGATGGAACTGCGCGAAGCGGGCCAGGCGGGCTACTCGGAGCGCGTCGGCCAGCTCGCCCGGCGACTGGCCGCGGCACTCAAGCTGACCCAGACCGAGCAGGACGACTGCTACGCCGCCGGCCTGCTGCACGAGGTCGGCAAGATCGGCCTGCCGGATGCGCTGCTGCGCAAGCCGGTGTCGATGATGCGGGGCGAAGACCTCGCGCTCTACCGCCGCTACCCGCTGCTGGGCGAGGCCGCGCTGATGCCGCTGTCCGGCCTGCGGGGCGCCGCGCGCCTCGTGCGCTCCCACCAGGAGCGGCTGGACGGCCTGGGCTTTCCCGATGGCCTGAGCGGTGCCGAAGTGCCGATCGCCGCGCAGGTGGTCGGCGTGGCGGCCGCCTACGAAGGCCTGCAGGCGGGCCGGCTGTCGGAGCGGCCGCACGACGCCGCCCGCGCCCGTGCGGTCATCCGCGGTGCGGCGGGCACGTACTTTTCGACGGCCGTCGTCGACGCCTTCGAGTGCCTGCTGACGACTGCGCCGCCACCCGCACCGAGCGACCTGGAGCTGCAGGCGAGCGACCTCAAGCCCGGCATGGTGATGGCGCAGGACCTGCTCAGCCCGCAGGGCACGCTGCTGCTGGCGGCGGGCTTCGTGTTCGACGCCGGCGTGATCAACACCATCCGGGAGCTGGTCGCCCGCGAAGGGCTCGGCATCGTCTTCCGCATCCGCGACACCCGCCCCAAGGCGGTGGCCGCGCTCACCTGACTCTGGCCGCCAGGCCACCTCCGCCATGCAGACGCTCATGAACGCCGCCCCCCAGCACGTGCTGCTCGTCGACGACGAGCCCGCCATCCTCAACGCCCTCGTCCGCACACTGCGGCGTGGTACCTCGGACGGCCTGTGGAAGCCGCTGAAGATCGAATCCTTCACCGAGCCCGCCGCAGCGCTGGCGCGGGCCCGGGAGCAGACCTTTGCGCTGGCGATCAGCGACTTCCGCATGCCGGGCATGAACGGCGCTCAATTCCTCACGGCCTTGCGCGAGCTTCAGCCGGCCTGCGGCCGCGTGGTGCTGTCGGCCCATGCCGATTTCGACGGTCTGACCGATGCCATCAACTCCGCCCGCATCGCCCTGTTCCTGTCCAAGCCCTGGAACGAGCCGGAGCTGCTGGCCGCGGTCCACGAGCAGCTGGAGGAGTACCGCCGCGTCGTCGAGCTGCAACTGTTCGCCGAGCAGCAGCGCCTGGCGCGTGGCGAGCTGACGCCCCAGGAAGCCGAGCGGCGCCGCCTGGAGCGGCTGGAACCCGGCATCACGCAGGTGCAATGGAGCAGCGACGGCGCCTACGTGCTGGACCCGATGGGGGCTGCGGCCGTCTGACCATGAACGCGCGCCCGGCTGCCGACCTCGATGCGCCCACGCTGCCGGCCGGCCTGCGTGCCGGGCTGGAGGCCGTGAGCGCTGCCCTGCTCGTGCACGACGGCGAGCACATCGCCTTCGCCAACGACGCGATGCTGCGGCTGCTCGGCCGCACCGCCGACGAACTGCCCGCGCTGTCGCCGCAAGCCTGGGCGACGGCATCGCAGCAGGAGCAGTTGCGCGACTATGGCCGCCGCTGCCTGGACAGCGAGGGCGCGCTGCCGGTCATGGAGATCGAGGCGGTGAGCGCCAGCGGGACGAGCCGGCACCTGGAAATCACCGCCCGGCGGCTGACGCCGGAGCCGGGGGCTGCCCCGCTCGTGCTGCTGACCTGCCAGGATCTCAGCGACATGCGCCACGTGCAGAACAGCCTGCTGGAAGTGGGCCGCGTGATGTACCAGATCGTCGAGAACGGCCCGGTCGCCAGCTACGTGATCGACGCCACCCACCGCGTCACCCACTGGAACGCGGCCTGCGCCCAGCTGACCGGCCGCAGCTCCGGCCAGATGCTGGGCGAGCAGGAAACCTGGCGGGCGTTCTCCGCCCAGGCGCGGCCGACGCTGGCCGAGCTGATCGTGGACGGCAGCGTCGAGACCGACGGCGCGCGGCACTACGGGCTGGCCTTGCACCACTCGCCCTTGCTGGAAGACAGCTACGCCTACGAAGGCTTCTTCCCCCAGCTCGGCCCGAACGGCCGCTGGCTGTACGTGACGGCGGCACCGCTGCGCGGCATCGACGGCCAGGTGATGGGCGCCATCGAGACCCTGCAGGACGTGACGATGCGCCACGAGGCCGAGGAACAGCTGCGCCAGCACCAGGCTGAACTGGAATCCATCGTCGCCCAGCGCACCGCGGAACTGCGGCTGACGCACCAGGAGCTGGAAGCCTTCCTGGAGAACGCCTCGGTCGGCATCATCGCGACGCGCGAGCTGCAGATCTCGCGCAGCAACAAGAAGTTCGCCGAGATCCTGGAGCTGCCCGCCGACCTGTCCGTGGCCGAGATGCCGCTGCGGCGCTTCTTCCTGGATGACGCCGACTTCCACGAACTCAGCCGCCTGGCCAGCAACGCGTTGCGCGCTGGCACCTCGCTCGTGCAGGAGATGTGGCTGCAAACCTGGACGGGGCGGCGCATCTGGGTGCAGCTGATCGCCTATGCGTCCAACCCCTCGGGCAGCACGCCCGGCATGTGGTGGCTGCTGCAGGACCACAGCGAAGTCATGCGGGCGCAGGAGGAACTGGTCCGCAACTACCGCAACATCCAGGAGACCAACGCCCGGCTGGAAGAAGCACAGAACCAGCTGCTGCAGTCCGAAAAGATGGCCTCCATCGGCCAGCTCGCCGCGGGTGTGGCGCACGAGATCAACAACCCGATCGGCTTCGTCAACTCCAACCTGGGCACGCTGCGCCGGTATGTCGAGCAGCTGCTGGCCCTCGTGCAGGCCTATGCCAGCCGCGAGCGCGGCGCACCGGACCCGGAGCTGGCCCGGCTCAAGCAGGCGGCCGACCTGGAGTTCATCGCCGAGGACCTGCCCTCGCTGCTGGGCGACAGCGAGGACGGCCTGTCCCGCGTGCGCAAGATCGTGCAGGACTTGAAGGACTTCTCCCGCGTGGACCATGCCGATTGGCAGGACGCCGACCTCAACCAGGGACTGGAATCCACGCTCAACGTCGTCATGAACGAGGTCAAGTACCGCGCCGACGTGAAGCGCGCCTACGGCACGCTGCCGCCGGTGCGCTGCCTGGCCGGTCAGCTCAACCAGGTGTTCATGAACCTGATCGTCAATGCCGCGCATGCCATGCCCGCCGAGCGGCGCGGCACGATCACGCTGGCCACGGGCGTGGAGGCGCAGGACGAGCGCGACTGGGCCTGGATCGAGGTGGCCGACGACGGCTGCGGCATGCCGCCCGAGGTGCAGCGCCGCATCTTCGAGCCCTTCTACACGACCAAGCCGGTCGGCCAGGGCACCGGCCTGGGGCTGTCGATGGCCTTCTCGATCGTGCAGAAGCACGGCGGGCGCATCGAGGTGCAGTCCGCCCCCGGCGAGGGCACGCGCTTCCGCGTGTGGGTGCCGGTGGCCGGCCCGGTCAGCTCGCGCTGAGTGATCAGCGCGCCAGCGGTGCGGTGATCGCCTCGATGCGGGCCACCACCTCCGGCGTCAGCTTCGGGGTGACGGCCAGCGCACCAAGGTTGTCGTGCAGCTGCTCGAGGCGGCTCGCGCCGAGGATGACGGTGGAGACGCGCGGGTTGCGGTTGATCCAGGCAATCGCCAGCTGGGCGGTGTTGCAACCCAGCTCGGCGGCGACCTCGCCGAGCTGGCCGACGGCGGCATTGCGCGCCTGATCCTGCAGCTGTTCGCGCATCCAAGCCATGTTCTCCAGCGAACCACGGCTGCCCGCCGGGATGCCGTCACGGTACTTGCCGGTCAACAGGCCCGACGCCAGCGGGCTCCAGGTCGTGAGGCCCAGGCCGATGTCGTCGTAGAGCCGGGCGTACTCCTGCTCCACGCGCTTGCGGTGGAAGAGGTGGTATTGCGGCTGCTCCATCACCGGCTTGTGCAGGTGGTGGCGGTCGGCGATGTCCCAGGCCGCACGGATGTCGGCCGCACTCCATTCGCTCGTGCCCCAGTAGAGCGCCTTGCCCTGGCGGATGATGTCGCTCATCGCCCAGACGGTTTCCTCGATCGGGGTGTTGGGGTCGGGGCGGTGGCAGTAGATCAGGTCCAGATGCTCGAGCTGCAGCCGCTTCAGCGAGCCGTCCACGGCCTGCATCAGGTACTTGCGGTTCAGCGTGTCCTTGCGGTTGACCGTCACGCCCTCGCGCTGCAGGCCCCAGAAGAACTTGCTGGAGACGATGTAGTCGAGCCGGTTCCAGCCCAGGGCCTTGAAGGCCTTGCCCATCACGACCTCGCTCTCGCCCTGGGCGTAGACCTCGGCGTTGTCGAAGAAGTTCACGCCCGCGTCGAACGCGGCAGCCAGCATCTCGGTGGCGGCCTTCGTGTCGACCTGGTTGTGGTACGTGACCCAGGAGCCGAGCGAGAGTTCGGACACCTGGAGGCCGGCGCGGCCGAGACGGCGGTATTGCATGGGTGATTCCTGGCAGGACAGACAAACAGGCCGACAGCTTACGCGGCGCCGCACCGACCTGCCCCCGACATGGACAAAATGCACCTAACGCCGGAAAAAGGCGAGTTCGAGGGAAGGAGACCCATGCCACAGCTCCCCATGCTCCGGCGTCGCGCCCTGCTGCTGGCCGTCTGCGCGCCAACCGCCGCACGGTCCGGGCAGGCCCCGCTGCACGTGCTGGTCGACGGCAGCATCGAAATGCCGCAAGCCCTCTTCAAGGACGGGCAGGCCGTCGACGGGCTCCAGGTCGAGCTCGCCCGGGAAATCGGCCGCCGCCTCGACCGACCGGTGGCCTTCCACCTGGTGCCCCGGCGCCGCGTGGCCCCGATGCTGGCCGCCGGGGAACAGGCCGACCTGATCTGCAACTACCTGCCGGCCTGGCTGCCCGGCCCGCTGCAGTGGAGCCGCGCCTACCTGGACGACGCCGACCTGCTGGTCACCGCCGCGCGCCGCACGCGGCCGAGCCAGCTCAGCGATGTCGCCGGACAGCCGATCGGCACGGTGTCAGGCTTTGTGTACCCCGAGGTGGCCGCAGCGCTCGGTCCCCGCTTCCTGCGAGACGACGCCCCCAACGCGATCGCCACGCTGCGCAAGCTGGCGCTGGGCCGGGTCGACCATGCCCTCGTCGGCCGCGTGACCTTCGAGTACCTGATGCGTCGCGGCGACGTGCCCGTGGATCTGCACCCGCCGTTCGTGATCGCACGCTTCAAGACGGCCTGCGCGCTGTCTCCGCGCAGCCCCGTGACGCTGACCCAGCTCGACGGTGCGCTCGCGGCCATGCAGTCCGACGGCAGCCTCGGTCGGATCTTCGACCGCTACCGATGAACTATCGTTGCGGTCTCGCGCCACCTGGCGCGCCGCAGTTCCGCAGTTCATGAAGCTCGCCGTCATCGGTGCCGGCCCCGCCGGCCTTGCCCTCGCCCTGCTCGCCGCCGAGCGCCTGGGGTCCACCGAGATCCATCTGTTCGACACCCGCCCGCTGGACCGCGACGTGCGCGCCGACGCCCGCACGCTGGCGCTGAACCTGGGCAGCATCCGGCTGCTGCAGCGGCTGTCGGCCTGGGTGCCCGAACAGGCGCAGGCCATCCAGACCGTGCACGTCAGCCAGGCGCCGCCGGCACCCGTCGCCGGTGAAGTGCGCATCAGCGCTGCCGAGCAGGGCCTGCCGCAACTGGGCGCCGTGCTGCCCTACGGTGCACTCGTCGCGCCGCTGCAGCAGCGCTGGCTGGACCTCGCTGCCACGCAGGCGCAGCGCCTCTTCACCCGCTTCGGCACGCCGGTCCATGCGATCCGCTCGCAGGCCGACGGTGTCGAGCTGGACTGCGGCGAGGGGCCGGTCGTCGATCGCTTCGACCTGGCCGTGGTGGCTGAAGGCGGCGTGTTCGCCGAGCAGGACCGCAAGCGCCTCCACAGCGACTACCGCCAGAACGCCTGGGTCGGCACCGTGCGCCTGGCAGCGCCTGGGCTGCAAGGCCTGGCCATCGAGCGCTTCACGCGCAACGGGCCGCTCGCGCTGCTGCCCCTGCCCAGCGACGCCGAGGGCCCGCGCGCCGCGCTCGTCTGGTGCCTGCCGCAGGCCGAGGACGACATCGCCAGCCTCGACGACGCCCAGCGGCTCGTGGTCATCCAGCAGCAGTTGCCGGCGGTGGCCGGCCAGCTCACCGGCATCTCGCCCCTGAAGTGCTTCCCGCTCGGCCTGAACGCCGAGACGCGCCTGTTGCAAGGCCGCACGCTGCGCATCGGCAATGCCGCGCAGACGCTGCACCCGGTGGCCGGCCAGGGGCTCAACCTCGGCCTGCGTGACGCCCAGGCGTTGGTGGACGCGCTGCGGCACGGCGCCGAGACCGGCCTGTCGCTGGATGCCATGCTGGCCCGCGTCGAGCGCGCCCGTGCGCCCGACCGCTGGCCGATGATTGCCGCGACCGACTTCCTCGCCCGCAGCTTCGCCTGGCGCCTGCCCGGCCTGCCCGCCCTGCGCGGCCTGGCATTGGCGGGGCTGGAGGCCGCCACGCCGCTCAAGCGCGCGCTGGCCCAGCGCATGATGTTCGGTTGAGGCGATGGAGATCCGCCCCATCCGGCCGCACGAGATCGAGGCCGCCCGGCAACTGCTGATCGCCAACGACTGGGGCCCGCGCGTGCAGGACCCGGCCGTCTTCACGTCACTGCTGGCGCAGTCCCAGATCGCCCTGGTGGCGGTCGACGCGGGTGAGGTCGTCGGCTTCCTGCGCGCCATCACCGACGGCCTCTTCAACGGCTACCTCTCGATGGTCGTCGTGGCGAGCAGCCACCGCGGACGAGGCATCGGCACGCAGCTCGTGCAGGCAGCCATGGGCCGCGACGAGCGCATGACCTGGGTATTGCGCGCCGGTCGTGGCGGGGTGTCGGCGTTCTACGAGAAACTCGGCTTTCGCGTGTCGGAGGTCGCCATGGAGCGCCCCGGCCAACGCCGTTGACCTGGAGACCCCCCTTGCGCCCCACCCTCGCCCTTGCTGCCCTGCTGACCGCCCTGGCGGGCCCGGCGAAGGCGCAGCTCATCCCGCCTGCGAAGGCGATCGCCGGCGCGTCGCAGGAGGAATGGTCCCGGCGATGGTGGCACTGGGCGCTGTCCTTCGACGACGAGGACAGCCCCGTCCTGGACCCGGACGGCCGCCTGTGCGGCGCCGGCCAGTCGGGCCCGGTGTGGTTCCTCGCCGGAAGCTACGGCAGCCAGCGCACGGTGCGAACCTGCCGGCTGCCGGCCGGCAAGACGCTGTTCTTTCCGCTCGTGAACGTCATCGCCGTGCCGCCGGACGACGAGCGCGAAGCCTGCGCCTCCCTGATGCTGCGCGCCGAGGACCAGACCGAGTCCCCCGGGGCCCTCGTGCTGGAGATGAACGGCCGGCGCTTCAACGGCCTGGAAGCCCACCGCCAGGCCACGCGCGGCTGCTTCCTCGTGTCGCCCGAGGATGACGCGCCGGCAGCGGCCAACGGCTACTACGTGGCTTTCGGCCCGCTGAAGGCGGGCCGCTACACGCTGAACTTCGGCGGCATCCTGCCGGGCCTGTCCCAGGCCGTGACCTACACGCTGGACGTGCGTTGAACTGACCGGCGCCGACACGGCTTTTCAGCGTCACGACCAGCGGGCTGCGGCCTAGGATTGACCACCCATGTCACGCCCTGCCCTCCTCTGCACCGCGCTGCTGACGGCCCTGCTGGCCGGCTGCGGCGCGCCCACGCAACCGCTGCCGATGGCGATCACGGCGGCAGACGCCCTGCAGATCCGCGGCTGGGTGCCTGAAGCGCTGAAGGGTCAGGTCGGTATCGCCGCCGTCCAGGGCGGGCAGGCCACCAACCGCTGGTGGGGCTCCAAGGTCAGCGCGGTCGCGCTGCAGCAGGCGCTGGACGAATCCTTCTACGCGGTCGGCATGAAGCCGCTGGCCCCGCAGCCGCCCGCCCGCTTCGAACTGCAGGCGGAACTCGTGCAGCTCGACCAGCCCCTCGTGCCCGCCGTGGGCGTGAGTGTGGACGTGGCGGTGCGCTACACATTGGTCGACAAGGCTGCCGACGGCCGCGTGGTCTACCAGCGTCGCATCGCCAACACCGACGAGGCCCGACTCACCGAGGCCGTGCTGTCGCCCAGCGAGCGGCTGCGCATCGCCAACGAGCGCGCGCTGCGGGCCAACATCGACCTGCTGCTGCGCGACCTAGTCACGCTGCGGCCCTGAGCTTCAGGCGGCTGCCGGCCTCTCGTGCCGGCGGCGCCCCGCCGTCAGCCACAGCAGCAGCCCGCAGACGAAGCCCGCCACGCTGGCGATGCCGAAGAACAGCATCATGCTGTCGTAGCCCGCCGGGTTCGTGGCACTCGCACCAGCCCGGTCGTTGAGCCAGCCGGCCACGAGGTTGGCGCCGCTGATGCCGGCGTTCTGCGCCACCCACATCAGGCCGATGGCCGTGCCGAATCGCGCCGGCGGCACGATGCGGCTGGCCAGCGGCCACATGACGGCCGGCACCAGCGAGTAGCTGATGCCGATCAGCACGGTGGGCAGGATCAGCCCCGAGGCGGTGAGCGCCAGCAGCGCGAGTGCGATCGGCAACAGCAGCGAGCCCAGCGCGAGGAAGGGCGCATACCGCTGCAGCCGGTCGCAGATCCAGCCGAAGGCCGGCGTGGCGAACACGGCTGCCAGGAACACGTAGCTGTTCATCTCGCCGGCCGCGGCGAGATCCAGCCCGTGCGTGTGCTGGAAGTACTTGATCGAGAAGGTGCTGCGAAACGCCAGGATCACCGAGTACCACAGCACGCACAGCCCGAGCAGGTACCAGTAGGCGCGGCCGAAGTGCAGCAGGTCGCGCCACACGAAGCGCTCCGCCGTCGGTGCCGCGGGCGCCAACGCCGACTGCCGACGGTCCACCGCCCAGTACACGGCCGAAGCGGCGAAGGAGGTCGCGGCGATCGCGGTGGCAATCACCAGCGGCGGCTGCCAGCCCTGGCTGTAGGCCGTCGTGAACCAGGTGGGCGACATGTCGGCGCTGTAGGACCCCAGTCGCCCGATGGCCAGCGTCAGGCCCATGGCCAGGGCGACCGTGCCGCCCGCGAAGTACTGCGCCACGCCCGCCAGCGTCGCGATGCTGAAGGTCTCGGCCCCGATGCCGTACAGCAGCCGGCCCGCAGCCATGCCGGCGAAGCTCGGGCTGAATGCGGTGAGCAGGGCACCGGCCAGGCAGATGCCTGCCGTCAGCAGCGTGGTGCGCGCCGCGCCGAGCCGGTCCACGAGCACGCCGCCGAGCAGGATCAGCACGACGTTGGGCAGGCTGTAGATCGCATTCAGCAAGCCCACCTCGCTGTCGCTGAAGCCGCGCTGCTGCTGCAGCAGGTCGGCCACCGGGCCGATGGAGTCGTAGACGTAGAAATTGCCGTACTGGGCCAGCGCGATGAGGGCGCAGACGCCCCAGGCGATGGCGGGGCGGAAGGCGGAAGCAGTCATGAGGGTCCTGGTGAGGGAGCGACGCGGTGCGCCGCCCCCGGGGCTCGTCAGCCCGAGCTTACTGGCCCAGCAGGGCCTTGACGGCCGCCTCCAGTTGCAGGTCCTGCCCGGCGTCCAGCCGGGCCTTGTCGTGCGGCACGAGCACGTCGGGCGTGATCAGCGTGCGCTCCATGTACTCACCGGTCCTGGCGCGGAATCCCACCTGCGGGATGCCGAAGAAGGTCGCGCCGTCCTGCATGGTTTCCCACCACACCGCCGTGCCGGTGCCGGCCACCGGCATGCCGACCAGCTTGCCCAGGCCCAGATGCTTGTAGGTCCACGGGAAGAGATGGGCGTCGGAGTAGTTGCTCTCGCTGATCAGCACGGCCGAGGGCTTGGTCCACTTGCCCACCGGCTCCCAGCCGAGGCTCTGCCCGCGCGGCACGAACTCCAGGTACTGCTTGCCGGACAGCAGCGTGGCGAGCTCGTCGTGCAGGTTGCCGCCGCCATTGAAGCGGGTGTCGACGATCAGGCCCTGCTTGCCGCTGGCGCGGCCGAGCGCGTCGGAGAAGGTCTGCCGGTAGCTGCCGTCGTCCATGCCCCGCACGTGCACATACCCGAGCCTGCCGCCGGACAGCTTGTCCACCAGCGCCCGCTCCTGCTTCACCCAGCGCTTGTAGAGCAGCTCGTTCTCGGCGCCGCGCGAGATGGCCTTGAGCGTCTGCTCGAAGCGCTTGCCGGTGGCCGGGTCGCGCACGCCGAGCACCACCTGCTTGCCAGCCTTCTGGTTGAGCAGGGAGTCGAACTCCGCGCCGGCTGCGATCGTCACGCCGTCGATCGACTCGATGACCATGCCGGCCTGGACCTGGTTGGCCGCCGTGTCTAGGGGCCCGCCGCCGATCACTTCGGCGACCTTGGCGCCGGCACCCGCGTAGGCGTCGTCGTAGAACACGCCGAGCGATGCGGTGGCATCGCCGTGCGGCTCTGGCCGGTAGCCCGAGCCGGTGTGCGACACGTTCAGCTCACCCAGCATCTCGCTGAGCAGTTCGGCGAAGTCGTGCCCGTTGGCCACGTAGGGCAGCTGGCGCTGGTAGACCTCGCGGTAGCCGGCCCAGTCCACGCCGCCGAGATCGGCCACGTACAGCTTCTCGCGCGTCTGGCGCCAGGCATGCTCGAACATCTGCGCCCACTCGGCTGGGCGGTCGACCGTGAGCTCGGCGGTGAACTTCACGCCCTCGGTCTTGACCTCGCCCTTGCCGTCGTCGCCCGGCACCTTGAACTTGTGCACCTGGCCGCCGGCCATCACGAAGCCGTTGGCGCCCTTGGCGTCGAGCGCCAGGCTCACGCTCTCGACCCGCCCGCCGGGCAGGGCCGCCACGCGCCGGCCTTCCTTGTCGCGCAGCCGCACCTGCCAGAGCTCGAAGCCGTCGTCGACCTTGGCCACGTAGAACAGCTGCTCGCCGTCCGGGGTCAGGGCGTAGTCGCGGATGTCGCCGGATGCCGTGCTCAGCCGGGCCACGCGGTCGTCCAGGCCCGCGGTCTCGATGATCACGGGCTTGGGCGCCGGTTCGTCTTTCTTGTCGGACTTCTTGTCGCCCTTCTTGTCGGCGGCCTTGGCGTCCTTCTTGTCGTCGTCCTTCTTGCCCTCGTCCTTCTTCTCCTCCTCCTCGCGGGCCTTGAGCTGCGCGAACTCCGCCTTGTCGAGTTGGTAGCGGTCGAAGGCCGCACGGGTCAGGAACAAGCCGAAGACGTCGACGTCATTGCGCGCGCCGCCCCCGTGGCCGTGCAGTCCCTGGCGGTCGCTGGCCCACAGCACGATCTGGCCCTGGCGGGCGAAGACCGGGTGGAAGTCCTCATAGCCGCTGTTCGTCAGGTTGCTCAGCTTGCCGCTGCCGTCGGCCGCGACGACACCGACCTCCTGGCTCCAGCGGTTGCGGTCGACGAACTGCACCAGCAGGCTCTTGCCGTCGGGCGCCCAGTCGAACCACTGGTCACCGTCCTCGTAAGAGTAGTTCCAGTCATTGGACAGTACCTCACGCGTCTTGCCCGAGGCGATGTCCAGCACGTGCAGCGCCGCCCGGTCCTGCAGGTAGGCCACCTGCTTGCCGTCGGGCGAGTAGCGCGGCTGGAAGTTCTGGTGGGCGTTCTTCAGCAGCACCCGCGTGCTGACGCGTGGCGCGTTGAAGAAGCTCGGCACCAGCTTCTTGTCGCCCTCCAGCGTCGCCTCGCACAGGCTCCACTGGCCGCCGTCCTCGCAGGCGTAGAGCAGCTTGCGGCCGTCGGGGCTGAAGCTGACTGAGCGCTTCTGGCCGGGGCCCTCGGTGATGCGCCGCGTGTTGCCGAACTCGGCCGACGTGACGAACACCTGGCCGCGCACGACGATCGCCACCTCGCTGCCGTCCGGGCTCACTGCCATGTCGGTCGCGCCGCTGCTGAGCTTGAGCTGCTCAACCCGCGGCGCCAGCGCATCCGCGCCGATGCTCAGGCTCAACTTGCGGGGCTCCGCGTTGTCGCCGGCCATCGTGTAGAGCTCGCCGTCGAAGCCGAAGCTCAGCGTGCCGTCGGCCGCCACCGACAGGAAGCGCACCGGGTTCTTCGTGAAGCGCGTGATCTGGCGCGCCGCGTCCGGCTGCCCCACGGGCATCTTCCAGACATTGAACGAGCCGCTTTTCTCGCTGAGGTAGTAGATCGACTGCTCGTCCGGCGACCACACCGGGTTGCGGTTCTCGCCGCCCGAATTCGTCAGCTTGCGGTGCTGGCCGGTCTGTGCGTCCCACAGCCACACGTCATGCGCCACCGGCGAGACGTGGTGCTTGCGCTCCTCGCTTTCGTAGCCCTTCCAGTCCTCATAAACGAGCTGGGTGCCGGCCTTGTTGAATTGGCCGGCCAATGCCGGCTCGCTGAAGACACGCACCGGCCGCCGCCCCTCCTCGATGCCGACGCGATACAGCTCGCCCATGGCCGGCGACGGAAAGGCCATGCTGCTGGGCGCGTCCTGGCGCTGCGCCGAGAACAGCACCGAACGGCCGTCGGGCGTGAAGGCGATCGGCGTCTCCGAGGCCGAATGCCGCGTCAGCCGGCGCGACGGGCCGCCGTCGGCCGAGACCAGGAACACGTCCTTGTTGCCGAAGGTGTCGGCCGCGAAGGCCAGCAGGCGGCCGTCCGGGGACCACACCGGCGCGCTGACGTGATGCCCCTGCGCCACCAGCAGCCGTGCGCTGCCCCCCGTGGCCGGCACCACGTAGAGATTGCCCTGGAAGGTGAACGCCACCCGCGAGCCGTCGGGCGAAATGCTCGACTGCCGCAACCACAGCGGCTGGGTCACGGGCCCGAGCGGCGCCTCGGCCGCAAGGGAAGGCAGGGCGAGGGCCAGCGCCAGTGCGGCGCCTGCAAGCTTGAAACGCATGGGGGCATCCCGTCATCAAAACGGGGGAGTCTAGGAGCGGGCCGCACCCAGGCGGAAAGTCACCGACTGGGGTTCACCCGAGTCGCCGGTGCTGCAAAGCGGGCAACTGCTGGCGCACCTGGGCGATGCGGGCCGGATCCAGCTCGGCCACGACCACGCCTTCACCTTCCGGCAACACGGCCAGCACCTCGCCCCAGGGGTCGACGACCAGGCTGTGCCCCCAGGTGCGGCGGCCGTTCGGGTGGCGCCCACCCTGGGCCGGCGCGATCACGTAGCACTGGTTCTCGACGGCGCGGGCGCGCAGCAGCAGCTCCCAGTGCTTCTCGCCGGTGGTGTAGGTGAAGGCCGCGGGCACGGCCAGCAGGTCGCAGCCCGCGTAGGCGCGGAACAGCTCGGGGAAGCGCAGGTCGTAGCAGACCGACAGCCCCACCTGCAGCCCCTCGGCCTCGAATCGGGTCGGCGCGCAGCCGGCCTCGAGCACGCGACCCTCGTCGTAGCTCTCGCGGCCGTTGTCGAAGGCGAAGAGGTGGATCTTGTCGTAGCGGGCCACGCGCTCGCCGCTCGGCGCGTAGACCAGCGTCGTGTTGCGCACGCGGTCGGGCGTGGCGGTGCGGATCGGCAGCGTGCCGCCAAGCACCCACAGCCCGAGTTCGCGCGCGGCGGTGGCGAGCAGGTCCTGGATCGGGCCCTCACCCTCGGCCTCGGCCAGCGCCAGCTTGTCGCCGTCGTGCCGGCCCATCAGGCAGAAGTACTCCGGCAGCGCCGCCAGCCGTGCGCCCTGGGCGGCGGCCTGTTCGAGCAACCGGCGGGCGGTCGCGAGGTTCGCGGCCACGTCGGGGCCGGACACCATCTGGAGGGCAGCGATCTTCATAGCGCCGATGCTAAGCGGTCGACATCGGCCTCGTCATGCAGCCAGGTCAGCGAGGCCCGCACGATCGCGTCCAGCCCGCGGGCCTGCATGTCCAGCGGCGTGTAGGCGATGCCGTTGGCACCGACGTGGATGCCTTGCTGGGCGAGCCGCGCGCGGGTGTCGGCCGGCGCCTCGCCGTCGACGGTGAAGCTCACCAGGCCCGAGCGGGGCCCGCTGCCGAGGTCGTGCAGATGCAGATGGGGCAAGGCCGCCAGGCGATCACGCAGCCGCACCGCCAGGGCCTGCACGCGCTCGGCGATGTTCGCCACGCCCAGCGCCAGGGCTTCGGAGAGCGCCACCTGCAGCGCCAGCCGCAGCGCGACGGGCTGCTCGGCCGTCTCGAAGCGCCGGGCGTCGTCGCGCAGCCCCTGGCTCCACGGCGCCGACTGCACATCCACCCAGGGCGGCGCAAGCTGCGGCAGGAAGCCGCGGCGCACGTAGAGCAGCGCCGTGCCGCGCGGCCCGCGCAGGTGCTTGCGGCCGGCCCCCTTGAGCACGTCGCAGCCGAGCTGCTGCACGTCCACCGGCAACTGGCCGAGGGCCTGCCCGGCGTCGATCAGGTAGGGCACGCCTGCAGCCCTTGCCACGCGGCCGAGCGCCGCGGCATCGTTGATGAGCCCGCCGTTGGCCGGCAGCCAGGTCAGCGAGATGAGGCGCACGCGCTCGTCGATCAAGGCGGCACTGGCCTCGGCATCGACGCTGCCGTCGGGCCGGCAGGGCAGCACCTCCACGGTCGCGCCGGCGCGCTGGTAGGTCACGAGGTTGCCGCCCCATTCCTGGCGGCCGACGAGCACGCGGTCGCCCGGGCGCAGCGGCCGGGTGTGCAGCAGCGACGACCACACCGCCCCCAGCGCGGCCGACGCGCCGCCCAGCACCGCGACCTCGTCGGTGCCGGCGTTCAGCAGCCGCGCGGCGTCCTCCCGAAGCGCCTGCAGCTGCGGCGCGACGGCCTCGGCCGCATCCATCGGACCGAGGCGCGACTCCAGCGCGAGATGCGCCTGCAAGGCCGCGAGCGACGCCGCCGACATCACGCCCGCCCCGGCCGCGTTGAGCAGCAGCCGCTCGCCCCAGCCGGGCGTGGCGGCCCGGCCGGCCTGCACCTGGGCCGCGGTGATCACGACACCAGCTCCACCAGCGCCTCCACTTCCACGGCGGCCCCGGCCGGCAGGCTGGCCACACCGACCGCCGCGCGGGCATGCTCGCCACGCTCGCCCAGTGCGGCCACGACGAGGTCCGACGCGCCATCGGCCACGGCGCTGTGCTGCGTGAAGTCAGGCGCGGCGGCGATGAACACGCCCAGGCGCAGCACCTGCCGCACGCGGCTCAGGTCGCCGCCGACGGCGGCATCCAGCACGGCCAGCACCTTGAGCGCGGCCACCTCGGCCTCGGCGCGTGCCGCGTCCCCGGTCAGCGGGCCGCGCCCCGGCGTGCCGATCTGGCCGGCGATGACGAGCAGGCCCGGTGCCGCGCGATGGAGGCGGTAATTCGCGGCGGGGGCACCGAGCGGAGGAAGGGTGTGGCCGAGGGTGGCGAGCCGGTCTTGAAGCGATGTCATGGGGTGAGCAGCAGCTTGCCCTGCGTCGTGCGGGACGCGAGCAGTTGGTGGGCGCGGGCCGCGTCGGCCAGCGGGAATTCGGCGTGGATGCGCAGTTGCACCGCGCCGGTGAGCACGGCGTCGAACACCGTGGCCGCCCGCGCGCGGCGCCGCGCCGCGTCGGGCAGGAAGTGGGGCAGCACGGGGCGGGTCAGCGTGAGGCTCTTGCTCATCAACGCGGTGACCTCGACCGGGTCCGGCTGGCCGCTGGCCGCGCCGAACAGCACGAGATGGCCGCCGGTGCGCAGCGCCGCGAGGCTGCCGGCGAAGGTGCTGCGGCCGACGGAGTCGAGCACCACGGCGACACCGGCCGCGGCCTGCGCCCAGTCGCTGTCGGCCAGCAGGGGCACGGCGCCGACGCTGCGCAGCCAGTCGGCCTTGGCCGCACTGGAGACGGTGCCGAACACGGGGTGCCCGCGCGCCACGAGCCACTGCACGAGCCATCCGCCCACGCCGCCCGCCGCGGCATGCACGAGCACCGGCGCGCCGGCAGGCAGCCGGGCGACGTCATCCAGCAGCATCGCCGCCGTCAGCCCGTGTTCCAGCGCAGCGGCCGCCTCGCGCAGCGACAGCGCGGCGGGCACGGGCACGAGATGGTCCAGCGGCACGGCCAGGTGGCCGGCGTAGGCGCCCTGCACGCCGGTCGTGAAGGCGATCCGGTCGCCCACGGCGAAGCCGGCGCCGGGCGTCACCTCGACGATCTCGCCTGCCCCTTCCAGACCCAGCCGCCACGGCAGGGCCAGGCCCGGGTAGCGGCCCTCGCGCTGGTACAGGTCGACGAAGTTCACGCCCGCATGGGCGATACGCACCACCGCCTGCGGCCCCTCGGCGTGCGGCTGCGGCAAGTCCCGCAGCTGCAGCACCTCGGGGCCGCCGAAGCGGTCGAGCACGATGGCAGGGGTGGTGAGGGTCATTCGGCACTCCGGTAAGGTGGCGCCACTGTCGGCTTCAGCGGCGCCTCGCGCCAGCGAGGCTTCGGCACACCGGCTTTGCAGATTTCTCAACACCATGCGCGACCGCCTTCCCCCGCTGTTCTCCCTGCAGGCCTTCGAGGCTGCCGCCCGGCTGGGCAACTTCAGCCGCGCCGCGGCCGAGCTGCACCTGACGCCCGGCGCGGTCAGCCGCCAGGTTCGCCAGCTGGAAGACTGGTGCGGCCAGACGCTGTTCGAGCGCGTCGGCAACGCGATGCGCCTGACGCCGGACGGCCGCGAGCTGCTCGCCCGGCTGGGCGGGCCGCTGGCCGCGCTGCACGAGGCCGTCTACCCGGAACCCGACGACGCCCCGACCACGCTGCAGATCGCCACGCTGGGTTCGCTCGCCCGCGCCTGGCTGCTGCCGCGACTGCACGGCTTCATCGCCGCGGCGCCGCGCGTGCGGCTCATCGTGCAGACCGACTACGCCCTCGTGCGCCCGCCGCCGCGCGTGGCCCTCGTGGCCCTGCGCCACGGCCGGCCGGAAGACGGCGGCGAGCCGCTGTTCGGCGACCGGCTGCTGGCAGTGGCGACGCCCGCGCTGGCCCGCGAGCTGGGGGCCGACGCGACCCGCTGGCCCGCGGCCCGCGTGCTCAGCCACGTGACCGGCGATGCCCCGCTGTGGCAGTCGGCCGCCGGCATGACCGCGGCAGCCGAGGGCCCCGCGTTCAACGATGCGGCCGTGACGCTGGATGCGGCCGAGGCGGGCCTGGGCATCGCCCTCACACGGCTGTCGCTCGCCCTGCCGCGCCTGCAGGCCGGCACGCTGGTGCAGGCGCATCCGCTGCTGCTGCCGTCACCGCGCGCCAACCTGCTCGTCGTGCGGGACGACGCCGCCACGCTGCCCGTGGTGCGCCGTTTTGCCGACTGGGCACGGCGCGAGGGCCGGGTCACGGCAGCGGCGATCGCCCAGTACGCCGGCGAGGCCTGAGCCGGGGCCAGACGCCCCAGGCACTCAAGGCGCGCTGGCCCCGCTCGCCGCCTTGGCCGGCAGCGTCGGCTCGACCTTCTCGACCTTGGGGTCGTCCCAGGTGCCGGTGATGTGGAACTCCCGCGTGTTGGCGGCCGACACCGGGCGGCTCAGGATGAGCTGGGCGAGGAAGGCACCGAGCGCGATGGCCGGGTTGACCGCCGCGTAGGCGAGCGAGGCGCCGCCGGCCGACACCTCGGGCACGACGACCACGCGCAGCTTCTGGGTCTCGGCAGCGAGGTCGGTGCTGCCTTCCACGAGCACGGCCGCCTGCAGCCCGCGGATGCGGATGTTGTCGCTGCGGGCCACGCCGGCGGCGATCTTCACGTCGCCCGTCACGCCGTCGAAGGTGAAGCCCTCGGCAAACACGTCGCGGAAGTCCAGCAGCAGCCGACGCGGCAGGGACTGCAGGCTCAGCACGCCCAGCAGCCGGCCCACCCCCGGCTCGGCCTTCAGGAAGGTGCCGGTGTCGAGCTGCACATTCAGCATCCCGGCCATGCTCGGGTAATGCGGCGCCAGCGGCGAGCCGTCCCAGCCGACCTGGCCGGACAGCACGCCCTTGCCGCCACGCAGCACCTGGCCCTGGCCCAGGCGCTCCAGCAGCTTGCCGGCATCGACCACGTCGAGCTTCCAGTCGAGCTGGGTGCGGCGCGCGGCGGCAGCGTCGCCCCCCCAGCGGCCGCTCGCGTGCAGGGTCGCCTCGGGGGACTGCAGCGCGAGCTTCTGCAGCTTCCAGTCACGCGCCGCGGCGGGCGCCTGGGCCAGCACGTCCAGCCGGCCCAGGCGCTTGCCGCGCAGCTCGAAATCCTCGACCTGGATGTCCAGCGACGGCAGCAGGCCGCCGGCCGCATCGGCCTTGCCGGGGTCGATCAGCTCGGTGACGGACTCCACCTCCTGGCGCGGCAGGGACAGCTTGGACAGCCGCGCCTGCACGGCCTCGATCTGGCTGCCACGCACGCCCTTGAGTTCGACGCGGCCGGCAATCTGCTCCGCGTCGATGTCGACGCGCCAGTTCGCCCCGTCTCGCGCCACCACGGCCGAGGCACGGCCGAGCTGGCGCCCGGCCACCTTCAGGGCCTGGCTGCGCAGCGCGATCTGGCTGGGCAGCAGGCCGGCGTCGTCGACATCCGCGCTGCTGCCGTTGCCGCCGGCCAGGCCACCCAGCCGCTGCTGCCAGGCGTCCAGGTCCAGCGCTGCCACGTTGACCTGCAGCAGCACCCCGCTGGGCGGCAGCAGGGGCAGCTTGTCCTGCACGGCGAGCGCGCCGCGCAGCACCTGCGAGGCGGCGCCGGACACGTCGCGCTGCAGCTGGGCCTGCAACAACGGCAGCGGGCCGGTGCCCACTTCCAGCCGCAGCTCATCGCGCCCCGGCCCCGTCGGGGTCATCAGCAGGCGCAGCGGCAGCGCCGCATCGGCCTCCTTGCGGCCGGGCGCGGGCAGGTCCAGGGCCAGGCCCTGCAGGTTGCTGCTGACGCTCAGTTCGCTCTGCCCGCTGCTTGGGATGGCGAGCTGGAAGCGGTAGCCGGCTTGCCCGCTGGCGGCCTGGGCCAGGCGGGCGACGGCGCCCAGCTCGGTGGCGCGGCGCAGGCCCTCGGCCGTGGCCTGGCCCTGCACCGAGAAGCGCAGGCTGCCATCGCGCTGCGTGCCGCCGTCGATGCCGGCCTCACCACCGAGCAGCCGGGCCGTGACGCCGGCCAGTTGCAGGCCCCGGCGGTCGAAGTCGATGCGGCCGCGCACGCCACCCAGCGGCGGCAGCTCGGGGCGCAGCTTCAGGTCGACACCGCCGAACTGGAGCTGGCCTTTGAGGGTCGTCTGATGGGTGTCGTCCAGCGGGATGCCCAGGCCCAGCTTGAGCGCCACGGGGCCCTGGGCCGACGTGGTGCTCAGCGCATGGCCGAGCCATTCGTCCAGCGGCGAACCGCGCACGAAGCGCAGCAGGTCACCCCCGGTGCCACGGCCGCTGCCGTCGAGCTGAAGCACGCGGCCATGGTGCAAGTCGGCAATGCCGCCGGCCACGCCATTCAACTCGTAGCCGAGCACCTTGGCCCGGCCGTCCTTGATGGCCATGCCGCCACGCTCGAACACCAGTTCCGCGTCGACGTTGTCCATGACCGGCCAGTTCGCGCCCACATCGCTCGGCGGCACGTAGGCCAAGGTGACGCCGCGGGCCTGGGTGGCCACGCGGAAGATGCCCGGCGAGCGGGGTGCGTCGAAGGGGAAGTCTGCCAGCTCGCCCTTGATGCGGACGGTGGTGTTGCGTGCCTCGCCGCCCAGCAGGGCCCGCGACAGGTAGCTGCGGGTGGCCGGGAGCCACACCGGGATGTAGCGCGCCACCCGGGTGGCGTCGACCCGGGCGATGCGCCCGCTCAGGTCCAGGAAGCCGGGCGTGCCAGCGCCTGCCGCGCGACGCCAGGTCACGTCGAAGTCGCCCCCGAGGTCCGGCGAGTCGAGCTGCAGATCGTGCAGCCGCAGCTCGATGATGCCCGGCGTCTTCGCGCCCGCCGCCGGCAGCTGCCAGGACATCTGCGTGGCCAGGCGCGTGATCGGCAGCCGGGGGTCCTCGAACAGGCCGGGCAGCTCGACCTCGCCGTCCTGCACGCCGAGGCGGGCCGTGCCGCCGCGCTCGTTCGCGTCAAGCACGAGGCTGGCGCCCTGCAGGCCTGGCCGGCCGAGGTGGCCGGCCGCTTCGGCCACCTTGGCGGCGAGGGCCAGGCCGTCGAGCTGGGCCTTGACCCGGTAGCTGCGCGGCGCCTCCAGCGGCCCCTGCCACTCGGCGCTGAGCGCGGTCAGCACGCCGCGGGGCTGCAGCTCTTGCAGCAGCTGATGCGTGCGTCCGCCCAGCGGCAGGCGCTGGGCGATCTGGGCCATCAAGGCGAAGTCCAGGCGCTGGGCATTGACCTCGCCGCCGAGCACCCCGTCGCCCGGGCCCAGTTGGAGGGCGACGCCCCAGTCCGAGCGCGGCCAGGTGACACCGTCGCCGCTGACGAAGCCGAGCTGCTGGGCGCGCAGGCTCAGGCGGTCCTTCGCGCGGGCCAGCTCCAGGCGGCCCTCGATGTGGTCCAGGTCCAGCTCAGGGGCGGACTCCAGCAGCTTCAGCCGCACGGCCCGCAATGCCAGGTCGAGCGTGGCGCTGACGGGCTGGCCGTCGCGGATCTGGCCCCAGGCGCGCACCGCGCCGTCGCCCTCGCTAAGCTGGAAGGGCAGGTCCACGTGGCGGCGCAACTGGCGCAGGTCGGCGCGCGGCAGTTCGGCAAAGAGTTCGCCGCTCCAATGCTGGAACTCGCCCGGGCGCTTGAGCAGGCTCTGCGTGAACTTGCCGCGCACCGTGAAGCGCTGGCCCCAATCGGCCGGGGGCGTGGCGTCCAGGCGCAGGGCGTGGCGGCGCAGGCCGTTTCGCATCAGGAAGTTCAAACCCGACAGCTCCAGCGGCCGGGCGTCGGCACGCTTCTCGTCGACCCAGCGCACACGGCCGTTGACGATGGCGAGCTCGGGCTGGCTGAACAGCCAGTCCATGCCGGCCTCGGTGGTGCCGGCGTCGGTCTTGTCAGCCTCGCTCAGGTCCAGGCCGGCGATGAAGATGCGGCCGCTGCGGTCGCGGCGGATGACGAGCTCCGGGGCGTCCACCAGCAACTGCGAGAAGCGCGGCTCCAGCACCAGCAGCGACTGGGCCGACAGGACCGCCGCCACCCGCGGCAGGCGCAGCGCGGTGCGGCCGGCGGCGTCCAGCACCTGCACGTCGCCCAGTTCCATGCGGGGCATCCAGCCGCCGGATTCGACGGTGATGCGGCCAATGCGCAGCGGCAGCCCCAGAGTCTTTGAGGCTTCCTTTTCGAGCCAGGGCCGCCAGTCATTGGCGTGCGGGAGAATGCCCCAGTGCAATACAGACCACGCCACGACGCCCAGGCTCCACAGCAGCGCGAGCAGCAGCAAGGCCCAGCGCAAAGCCCGCCAGCACAGGCGCAGGGGCCAGCGCGTGGCGCGGTTGCAATGGTGGAGGGCGGCCGAGAAGAAGTCAGACACGGTGTCTTGAGGCACGTGGAGAACCGGCCGGCGAGCAATCTAGCACAGGGTCATGAGCCAAACGTTTCACGTTCTTGCTGAACACAGTCGCTATGTGCAGCGGGTGCGCCGCCGCTATGCGGCCGAACTGGCCCTGCTGCCCCCCGGCCTGCCCGACCGGGCGGTCATCGGCGCGCTGATCGACGCCCTGGGCGCGACCCGACCGCTGGCCAGCAGCCTGCGGGTGGCCCGCCACCTGGTGCTGGAGCGGCTGGCCGTGCTCGACGTCGAGCAGGCGGCCTCGGTGGCCGACGTCACGCTGGCCATGACGCATCTGGCCGAAGTGACGCTCGACCGCGCGCTGGCGGCGGCACGGGCCGAGCTGGACGAGACCCACGGCGCCCCGCAGGCGCCCGACGGCAGCGACATCGCCTTCTGGGTGCTCGGCATGGGCAAGCTCGGCGCGCGCGAGCTCAATGTGTCGTCCGACATCGACCTGATCTACGTCTACGAGGACGACGGCACCACCCACGGCCCGCGCCCGATCACGGCCCACGAGTACTTCGCTCACGTCGCCAGGCGGCTTTACGCGCTGATCGGCGACGTGACGGACGACGGCCAGGTCTTCCGCGTGGACCTGGCGCTGCGCCCCAACGGCAAGAGCGGCCCGCCGGTGGTGAGCCTGCCGATGCTGGAGGAGTACTTCCTCGTGCAGGGCCGGGAGTGGGAGCGGTTTGCGTGGCTGAAGAGCCGCGTCGTCGCGCCGCTGAGCGCGCCGGGCGACCCTCGCACACTCGCGCTGCGCAACCTCGTCACGCCCTTCGTCTATCGCCGCTACCTGGACTACGGCGTGTTCGAGGGCCTGCGCCAGCTGCACGGCAAGATCCGCAGCGAGGCCAAGGCGCGCGCGGCCGGCCGGCCAGAGCGGGCCAACGACGTGAAGCTGTCGCGCGGGGGCATCCGCGAGATCGAGTTCATCGTGCAGCTGCTGCAGGTGGTGCGCGGCGGGCAGTTCCCGGAGATCCGCACCCGCTCGACCGTCAAGGCCCTCGCCCAGCTCGCCGCCGGCGGCCTGATGAAGCCGGAGACCGCGCAGCGCCTCTCCGACGCCTACATCTTCCTGCGCCGCATCGAACACCGCATCCAGTTCCTGGACGACCAGCAGACCCACTGCCTGCCCCAGGCGGATGCCGACCTGGCCTGGATCGCCGCGTCGATGGGCCTGGCCTGCAGCCGGGAGACTTGCGAGCTGTTCGAGCAGCTCGGCGAGGTGCGCGAGCTGGTGGCCAACGAGTTCGATGCGCTGCTGCACGAAGGCGGCAAGCCCCAGGGCGCGTGCAAGGGCGGCCAGTGCGGCGGCCCGAAGCCGGCGGTGGACGGTGAAGACTTCCTCAACGGCCTGCCGCCCGCACTGGCCACGGCCGTGCGGGCCCTCGCCGAGACGCCGCGCGTGCAGGGCCTGCGCGAGGAATCGCGCCAGCGCCTGGCCAGGCTCTTCCATCGCGCGGCCCAGGCCGTGGAAGCCGAGGAATGCTCGCTCGACGCCGCCCTGCGCTTCGTCGACTGGGTGGGCCCGCTGCTGCGCCGCGAGAGTTACCTGGCGCTGCTGGTGGAGCGCCCGGCCGTGCAGCAGCGCCTGCTGCGCCTGCTGGGCCTGGCCCGCTGGCCGATGCGCTACCTGATGCAGCACCCGGGCGTCATCGACGAACTCGCCGACCCGCTGCTGCTGTCGGCCCGCTTCGACCGCGAGGCCTTCATCGCCGACCTGCTCGACCGCGAACAGGGCTGGGTGCGCAGCGGCGAGGCCGACGAAGAGGCGCTGCTGGACACCCTGCGCCGCGCGCACCACGCCGAGGTCTTTCGGACCCTGGTGCGCGACGTGGAGGGCTGCATCTCGGTGGAGCAGGTGGCCGACGACCTGTCGCTGCTGGCCGATGCGGTGCTGCAGATCGCCATCCAGTGGGCCTGGGCCCGCTTCAGCAAGGCCCACCGCCCCGACCCGCGGCTGGCCGTCATCGCCTACGGCAAGCTCGGCGGCAAGGAGCTGGGCTACGGCGGTGACCTGGACGTGGTGTTCGTGTTCGACGACGACGACGAGAACGCCGCGGAGATCTACGGTGCCTTCGTGCGCCGGCTCATCACCTGGCTGACGCTGCGCACGGCCGCGGGCGAGTTGTTCGACATCGACACCGCGCTGCGGCCCAACGGCAACTCGGGCCTGCTGGTCACGTCGCTGGCGCACTTCGAGGCCTACCAGACCGGCCGCGGCAGCAACACCGCCTGGACCTGGGAACACCAGGCCATCACGCGGGCCCGCTTCTGTGCGGGCGAGGCCTCGATGGCCGCGCGCTGCGAGCAGGTACGCCGCCAGGTGCTGACCGCGCCGCGCGACCCCGAGGCGCTCAAGCGCGAGGTACAGGCGATGCGCGAGAAGGTGCGTTCGGCTCGCCCGGTGCGTGAGGGGCTGTTCGATGTGAAGCACAGCGAGGGCGGCATGATGGATGCCGAGTTCGCGCTGCAGACGCTGGTGCTGGCACATGCCTCGGCGCACCCGGAGCTGCTGGACAACCTCGGCAACATCGCGCTGCTGCAGCGCTGCGAGGCGGTGGGGTTGTTGCCGGCCGGGGTGGGCGTGGGGGCAGCCAACGCCTACCGCGAACTGCGGCGGGTGCAGCACAAGGCAAGGCTGGATGAGCAGTCGACGGCGCTGGATGCGGAGGCAGCGGGGCCGCTGGGGCCGCATCGGGAGGCGGTGCTCGGCTTGTGGCGAGCGGTGTTTGAGTAGCGGGTTGCGCTGGGAATCGGGCGGCGTGGCTGAACGACCGCTGGTCCGGTGCCACGGGTGGTGCCGGGACGTCGCCCCGGCGGGCGACCTTCTTTTTGAGCGACCAAAAAGAAGGCAAAAAGTCGCCCCCGTTCCGTCCGGCCTTCCGCTTCGCTCCAGGCTGCCCTGCGCTGCTCAGGCCTTGAGGGCCCGCGCAAAACTCGCTGCGCGCAGCGAAGCTCAGACAGTTGCGCGGAGTCAGAAGT